>JALVEE010000276.1 GCA_027008645.1 Saprospiraceae bacterium | reverse complement strand
CAATTTTCTCTATGTTTTGATTATGAGAGAACAAAAATAGTCAATTAGCCCGAATTATTCACCACTTTAATTTATATATTTGGTTATTCTTGAAAATTTATGTTATATATTCAAAATAATAATAATTAAAACCCCAAATATGGGGTAACGTTTGCTTCTATCTTTATGCATCTGTTGCGTTACGAAACACTTGAAATATAATAATATATCTGCCCCTCATCCATCCAGCAAAAGCGAAAATTCCCCAAAGGGGGTAAATGTGAATAACCACCGGTAAAACCGGTTGTAAATGTATGTGAGTGATACAACTCCGAATGGAGTTGAATATAGAGTATTGATAAAAATAAATGAAATTTTATTAGATTTGTTGAACACCTATCGGCGTTCATTTTCCCTTTCACATATACCCCGCATTCCATACGGGGCTATTCATATTAAACCACTTTGTGGTTTTGCCTTCTCACATAAACCAAGTATTTTATACGAAAAGGGCAATATCGTTTTTCTATTGATTTTATAGGGAAAAGCGAAATAATGAAAGAAAACCTATTTTATTAGTAAGCGTACGGTAAACTACCTATTGTGTGTGCAAGAGTTAAACAATATCTTTGCGACGCACAAAAGATATAGATATGTTTACCTTAGGAGAAAGTCACAAATATTATTATTACATAGGCAGTACGGATATGCGCAAAAGCTTTAATAGTTTAAGTGGCTTGGTAGTAGATCACATAGAAACTGATTCAACCGAGAATCGAGTGTACTTGTTTGTAAACAGACGCAGAGATAAGATGAAAATATTACAATGGCAACCAAATGGATATTTGTTATATTATAAGCGTTTGGAGCGGGGAACATTTAAATTTCCACATTATGAAATAGAGCGAGGGCTAATAGAATTAAGCTATACCGAAATGATAATGTTGGTAGACGGAATAAGCATAATTAACCTAAATAAATCAAAAAGATTTTCCTCAAAATAAATAAAAAAAAGTTGATATTTTTCTTTGATAATCACAAATAAATTATTATTTTTGTGATATGTTAAAAGAGGTATCACAGTCAGTTGAATATATATCTATACCGAAATCGGAGTATGATAAACTCATGGTAGAATATGAGTATCTCAAGAACCAGTTGGCTACATTTAAACGTATGATATTTGGTCAAAAGACAGAGCGGTTTAAACCTCAAGAAAACCCTCAGGGTATTATACAACAAAGTCTATTTGAACTACCATCGGAAGAGCAAAGCGAAGTTACAAGGCAAGAGATAACATATAGTAGAAGCGTTCAGAAAAAGGAGAAGAAACAACCACCTGCTCGTAAATCATTGCCGCCACATTTACCAAGAGAAGAAGAAATAATAGAACCCAAAGGAATTACACCAGACCATAAGAAGATTGGCGAAGAAGTTACAGAAGTATTAGAAATGATACCAGCAAAACTATATGTAAGGAAAATTATAAGACCAAAATATATAAATAATCAAACAGAGGAAATAATAATAGCTGATTTACCAAACTTACCTATACCAAAAAGTATTGCAGGAGCGAGTGTATTGGCTCAAATTAATGTTTCGAAATTTGTAGATCATTTACCACTTTACAGACAGAGGAAAATATTTAGACGCTTTGGTTATAATGTAAGTGCATCCACAATTGGAGGCTGGTTCTCAAAAACGATATCAATATTACAACCACTATACGAAGAGTTAATCAAAGAAACTTTGAGCCAAGCGACATATTTACAATCAGATGAATCCCCTATAAAAGTACAAGATATAGACAAAAAAGGCAAGTTGCATCAAGGTTATATGTGGGTAGTGAGAAACCCCATCAAAGGATTAGTATTATTCAAATATAATAAAGGGCGTAGTAGAGCAGCGCCTGAACAACTATTTTATAATTTTAATGGGACATTACAAACAGATGGATATACAGTATATAAAGATTTAAATACAAAAGGAAAAATAGTTTTATTAGGTTGTATGGCACATGCCAGAAGGTATTTTGTTAAAGCAAAAGACAATGATTATTCAAGGGCAGAGTATGTCCTGTCATTAATGCAAAGACTATATGCAATAGAAAGAAAAGCTAAAGAACGTAATATCTCTTTTCAAACACTTAAAAGATACAGAAAACTTTACGCTCAACCTCTCTTATTAAAATTAGAATCGTGGTTAAAGGAGAATATTGTGCTGGTATTGCCTAAAAGTTCAATTGGTATAGCTATTAATTACACTTTAAATATATTTCCAAATCTAATGAGATATATAGAAGATGGAAGATATGAAATTGACAATAATATGATAGAGAACACCATTAGGCCACTAGCTTTAGGTAGAAAAAATTATTTATTTGCAGGAAGTCACGACGCTGCTAAGGGTTATGCAATGATGTATTCCTTTTTTGCAACTTGCAAAATAAATAATCTAAATCCTTATAACTGGCTTTTTGAGGTGCTCAATAAAATCAATGATCACAAAGTCAATAAACTTTTTGAACTCCTTCCTATTAATAACAATAACTCTACAAATTAATTAACCTGTACTTCACCATACGCTTACTTTTATTAAGCCGAACAAGCTAAAAGCATGAATAATCCGGGTTGTTACGGTTAAATAAAAAAAGCTGCCATATTTTTATACGACAGCTTTTTAGATACCAAAATTTAAACAATTTATTTTATAATTTCCACTTTCTCGATTATTCTTTGATTATTCTCTGTAAGGACCTCAACATAATATATACCGTTTATTAATGATGAAATATTTATATTATTGACATTGCTTTCATTAGCTTTCTCAGACAATTGTAGCATTCCCAGAGAATTGAATATTTTATAATGGGCTATCTTATCAGTACAAGAAAGATTTAGGCGATTATTTGCCGGACTAGGATAAATCATCAGTTGACCGGTCATTGTCTTTACTCTATTTACACTTCTGTTTTTGATATAGATAGTCTTCTCAATTGCAGGAGAATTGATGATTTTACCATCACCGTTCATACCGGAGAAATTAGCTAATTTTATCTTTTGAGAAATTAATGCATCTCCATAAGGTTTGATACCATCGAAATCATCTTCTACGATATAATCACATTTTGCTATTAGCCCTATACCCGAAACACTTTTAGGATTGATACGCGAATATACTGCGTCAAGCTGACCGTCCATGTACTGTTTGTTCATTTCCATCGAAGCACTTCCATTTGCCAGCCAAGAATCCAATAAAAATTCATGGTGGAAAGATGCAGAATCTACTGTCGTGGGGTCAAATTGTAGGGTGTAAAAAATACCGTTTATATCCCTGGCCGGATCATCCGTATCACCAATGGATATTGATATATGTACAGTATCTCCTACTTCAAAGGTGTCTTGTGAAAAAATCAGATTTACAGGAAATTCAGGTTTATTTAGAGAGACCGTATTGTATAAGTTGTGTTCCTGGTTGTAATAACTCAGTATCGTTAAACTATCAGATTCCGAAATGATGCCATCTCCATTAGCATCGACATGTTTAAGATTGAATCCATTATCACTTTGGTATTCATCCCATTCAGTAGCATTTAATCCAAGCCAATTTGTCGTTTGAGTTTCTCTGGCATCTCCTGTTTGTCCAATATAATATGCTAATGGTAAGAGGTCTTTCATATTAACCACTCCATTATTATCTGCATCTCCGGGCCAAACACAGTTGTAAGATGCACAAGGACAAACAGAGTCCGACAATTCCTCCAGTACATCAAGCTCTACTTTTATTAATTGACAATTGCTGTTGGGCGGACAATACTCAATTTCGAATCTATCGTGACCGACAAAATCTGTATTTGGGGTATAGACTATCAAATTTGTACCGCTAATATCACTACAATTAACATGTACCGTATCATAATCCGGATAAATATTGACTATCCCATCAAGTGGAGCTGAAACCAAATTGAATGAATACCCTTCGATTGGTGCATTATAATTTAGAACGATTTCACTATTTTTTGATGTGTTTAGATTGTAGGGCTTTGAACTAACCGGTTTAAAATCATCGACTAAAATTTGAACTGTCGCAGTCTGATATAGATTGAGTGATAACTGTACGGTATATGTGAATTCGTCGAAACCATAAAAATTATTATCAGGAGTATAAGTAAATTCTGCTTGCCCATTATACACCAAAGTTCCATTGGATGGTTGGGTATATGTCAAATTCCAATAATTCTTTTTGTAGTCATTGTCTTTTACATTGAAAGTCACATCTGTATTTCTTGCAGTATAAACTTTGTCATCAACTATAGCGTTTCCATCTTCCTTACCTTCAATAACAGTAATATTGACCACGATAGTGTCCTGATTATTGAATAATTTGAATTGATCAATCCCTGTGGAATCAACAAAAGGAGTATATATTATTTCAGGATCATTTGAAAAGTCCAATTCACCTAATAATGGCGAATTGTTTTGATCTAAAACAAAACCTGTTTTGTTCGGAATAATTGAAACAAAATTAGTGTTTGTCACATGATAATTGAGCGTATCGGGGGTCGGAAATTCATCTGCAACTTTCAAAATTACGTTTCCTACCTCAATAGAGCCTTTTTCATCCGATATTTGATAGTTAAAAAATGCAGTCCCTGTAAAATTAGTTTTTGGTGTAAAAATCACCTTGTTATCGCTTAAAATGCTAACCGTCCCATTTCTTACATTCATGACTTTGTCCAAAGCCAATGAATCTGCTGATGTGGAATCATTAAACAATATATCAAGTGTGTCTCCCGTTGAGTTGGTGTTTACATTATAGAAATCATTTCTTGCAGTCAGAATGGAATTTACTATTTCAAAATCTATTTTGATAATCTTAATAGGCCAATCATATACACTTGTACCGGGATTGCCGTGATATTCAAGTACAGCGTGATCAACTCCGACAAAACTAGAATCGGTATATGGCCAATATTCCATATCCCAAACTGTATTATTTGTTCCTTGAACATAACTTCCCGGAGGGATTTCACCATACTTTGGTGTGATTATACTTATCGGAGATATTCCATTACCCTTAAGTTGGAAATCCAGAGAATCTCCTTTAAGTATTTTGAAGTGTTTATAGGGGAGGTTTTGAGCATTGCTATCCAGCGCTAACCCTAAAAACAGCGATAAGATTAAAACAAATATTTTCCTATTATTCATGGTACTGTTTTAATTTTGGTATTCTTAGCTACAAATGTAGAACTTTTTTATATATTTTCAAAATAATAATTAGAAAAAAATCTATATATATGTAATTTTATGTTAATATGATGCGATATTTATACCTTTTGCTGCAAAAATATGATAAAAATTCGTAATTTTGATGTGAAAAATAACCGGAGAGCATTTCATTTTTTCGTATTGTGGGTCGATTCTCCTTTAGGAATCAGATTTATCCTGTGAAATCTACGAAATATTTCAACAGGAGGCGAAAAATGGGAAAAGCAAAAAAATGAAATGTACTTATGTGACCGGAATTGAGTTTTTTTATTAAACAATGAGAATTGAAGAAATCTAAGATATATACGGCATTAAAACATCTTTCGATTTATGAATTGAATAGTTTTGACAAATTCATAAGGTCACCTTATTTTAACCAAAATGAAAGAATAATTAAATTTTTTAGTTTTCTCATGCCTTATTTGAAAGGGAAAAAAGCCGGAGAAATATCCAAAATGGATATTTGGGTTGAAATAGAACCCGAATCTGCGTATGATGATGCAAAATTTAGAAAGTTCACTTCTGATTTATTAAAATTATTTGAGAGATTTTTAGCTCAACAAATATACGAGCAAAACAATTTGAATATAGCGAATAACTTATTGGAAAATGTAGCGAAAAAGAAAATATTAAAACTCTATAATTCTGTCTTGACTACTGCCGAAAGGCTTTCTAAAAGACATATTGACAGAAATTCTGATTATTACTATTACCTATATGGTTTTGAAAAAAATAAGTTTAATCTTACTTCCGAGTTTGAGAAGAAATCCAAAAAAAAGAAAAAATTCAATTGGTTGAATATCGCGGAGATGAGTGATAATCTCGATGTTTTTTATATCGGTGAAAAATTAAAGTTATATTCAACTTTATTAAGTTGGAAAAGGGTTTATAAGCTTGATATGGAATTGAATTTTATCGATGAGATAATTGGGTTTGTCAATAAAATTGATTATGAAGAATATCCTCCGATCGCTATTTGGTATCAGATATATCTAACTACTTCAGACAATGAAAATATCGATCATTATTATAAATTAAAAGTTCTAATCGACAAGTATATTGATTTTTTTCCAAGGGAAGAGGCTCAGGATATATACGAATCAGCTTTGAATTATTGTATAAGAAAAGCCAATACAGGACATTTTGAATTTTACAATGAATCTTTAGGCTTATATAAGGATTTGTTGAGAAATGACATGCTAATTGCGGATAATCAACTATCGCCGACGAGATTTAGGAATATTGTTTTTGTAGCAACAAAAGTTGAGAATTATTCATGGGCTGAAGAGTTTATTGAAAAGTACCAGTACAGAATAGATTCAAAGTATAGAGAGAATGCTGTAACATATAATCTCGCCAGATTAAACTTTTTTAAAGAGGATTTTGAGAAAGTATTACAATACTTGAGAGATGTTGAATTTGATGATATTGTATATGAACTTGGATCTAAGAATATGTTGATAAAAACCTATTACGAACTTGATGAGATATCTCCTTTATTTTCCTTGCTTGATAGTTTTAATGTGTTCTTGAATAGGTACAAAAGGACTATCCCCGATAATAGGCGCAAAAACTATAAATTGCTTATTAAGTATGTAAAAAAATTAATTAATTCCAGCTATAGAGATAAGGCAGGATTGCAAAAGGTTAAGAAAGAGATAAACGAGGCAGGAAACTTTCCTGACAAAGATTGGGTTCTTGAGAAAATTGATGAATTAATTGATAGATAGTATTGGAAATATGATAAACTATTTACTTTTAAATTTTTATTGTTAACGAATGTTTATTAAATATTTTTTGAATTTTATATTATCTTGCGTGAATATTTTTATTTTAATTATTTTTAAAAACTTTAGCTATGAAACAAATCCAACTTTTTATTTTATTTTTTATTTCATATGGTTTATATGCGCAATTAAATATTGAGAATATTAATCTCAACGAGTACAAGTTGACAGAATATAAGTATAAAAGTCTTGGTTTATATTTTAATTTTGAGGGAAATGGAGACGTCGTGTCAAAAAATGATTTTATAAGAGAATCCAATGTCGGAGATTTCAACAATAAATTGCGATTAAAATCTAAGTTTGTGGCTATTAAGAATAGTAGGAAAAAACAATTATCTAGGTATGTTTCATTAAATGTAAATCCTGGACTTCATACAAAATATGTTGATGAGCATAGTGAAATAAATGATTTTAATTTTTCAAACTATTTGACTTATAGACAAGATGTAAGATATTATTTAAATTCCTTAATATTTTTTGAAAATGGAATGAATTTTCTTTTATCTTGGGACAAAACTATTAAAGATAGTCCTAAAATAGAATCAAGCTTTTCATCAATTTACTTGAGAATACCTTTATATATTGGTTTTGGAAGGGTTGAAAATGTAACTAGTGCATGGCATGCATTTAGGATCATTAAAGATCTGAGACAAAATGATTTACTTATTAGTAATTCAAATCTGGATAAAGATGAAATAATGAAAATGGCTGATTATATAGCTATTAGAAAAAATACGAGAGTATTTGACTCAAGAAGAAAAATGCAGGATGATTTGATTGGCTTATCTAATAATTTCTTAAAAAGTATAGTTGATATTAGTGATCCACATGTATATGCTTCTTTATATGATATGTGGCAATATGGGATTAATGATATAAGAAGATCAGGAACAACCCTTTCTTTTGGAATTGAACCCGGATTTAGATATTTTAGTAGATACGATAAGCCTAATTCTAATAATGATTTTGACCATAAAACAATCGATTTATTAGCTATGGTACGATTTGAATATTATCGAGCATTAAGTATGAATTGGCAATTGGATTTTGGTATAAGC
>JALVEE010000275.1 GCA_027008645.1 Saprospiraceae bacterium | reverse complement strand
GCTCAATAGTTGAGAATTTGATAAACTCCATTACGGATCCAACAACGGGTTATAAAGTTTTTGCAAGTCGACTTATCATATATTTATCGTTATATAATGCTTTGTTGGCATCTATTGTGAGCATTGTGTATAGTTTTATAGTAAAGCATTGGAGTAAACAATTTATCCATCTACCTTTTTAAAATTGAAATTATGAGCAGAAAATTATTTTTATTTGGAATTGGCGGAACCGGTTCAAGAGTCATTAAAAGCCTTACCATGCTACTTGCTTCCGGAGTAAAATTAGAAAATGATTTCGAGATGGTATTACCTATTATCATCGACCCGGATATTCGTAATGGTGATCTTATTCGTACAAAAGATATTTTAAGATTGTATCAAGAAATAAGGAGAGAGGTAAATAAACCGATTAATTTTTTCAGCCAAAAGATAACAACCATTAATGAAATAAATGATAAATCCGAAACGATTAATCCGGAATTTTTTCAGTTTAACTTGGAAGGAACAAGAGATACAACCTTTGGCGATTATATTGATTTTATTAAACTCCCTCACGACCAAGGAAAGGATGACCGAAGCTTTATTAATTTACTTTTTTCGGAAAAGAATTTAAATGCAGACCTTGATGTAGGATTTAAAGGTAACCCACATATGGGGTCCGTTGTTTTAGATCAATTTACAAGAAGTAAGGATTATGAAAAATTTAAAGGTATTTTTAACGAAGGAGATGCCATTTTTATTATAAATTCCATATTCGGGGGTACGGGAGCTGCCGGATACCCATTATTGTTAAAGAAACTAAGAGATGAAAAAATGTTTAAAAATGCGGGGATAGGCGCGCTAACAGTTTTGCCATACTTTAATTTAGCCAAAAAGGATGAAATAAATGCACAATCCTTTGTGCATAAAACAGTCGCTGCAATAAAATATTACAACAGAACGATCATTGGCCAAAATAAGGTTAATTTTCAATATTTTATTGCCGACAATAATAATAATGTCGAAGAATATGCCGTGGGGGGCGAAGACCAAAAGAATAGGGCACACTTCGTTGAATTGGCCGGGGCATTAGCCATTTTGGATTTTTGCAAAAACATTGATCAAAATTCAAGTGAAGAAAGGAAAACTTATATTAAAGAATTTGGCATTGAAAAACCCCAAAATGATGTTATAACATTTAAACATTTAAGTGAAAAAGATAGAAAGCTATTTGCAAGGGAGTTATCAAAATACAAGTTATTTACAGATTATTTAAATCGGCGCCTGCCTAAAACATTAGGTAAGGTGCGTTGGACAAAAGATAAGTTTGTGAATCTTTTTGGAAAAAAATACGTTTTTTCACCACTGAATAAGCTTTATTTTAGCTCTGTTGATTTTGAACAACAAGTAAAAAAATTCAATGATTATTTTGAAGAATGGTTACGTGAGTTAACCGAAAATAGTCCTTCGTTTTCGCCATTTTATGATGTTGATGTCGATAGAGCATTATCACTTATAAAAGATTTGGGACTGAATATAAAAGGCGGACACGAAAAAGTTGATATTGAAAACAATATACTTATTACTAATAAGGATATAAGAGATGGAAAAGGAAAGCATTCCGTTTTAATAAAATTATTCGATAGTTCTTTGGAAAAAATGTTACCTGAAATATAATAATAAACGTCTTGATACTTTTTGTTAAAAAAATAATGCTATGAACAAAGAAATAAAAGTTTTTTCGTTAAGTAAAAATCATGAAGTAAATTTGGGTTGGTTTAATTCAGGAATTTATAAGGTTGAAATTGATCATATTTCTTCTGACCTGCATGCTATTCCAACCTCTATACCAAGCCCATACGCACAAATAGACCTCGTGAAATCCGCCTTTGAATGGCTTAAAAAACCTGAAACTCCATTGGACGGTGAAACGGCATATCATAAGTTGGTATCTTACACATTGGATGTTGCTCAATTATTTTACGAGATTGATAAACATAACGGATTAAATATTGTGGCTTATAAACCGGAAGATAGGTTTGAGTCT
>JALVEE010000274.1 GCA_027008645.1 Saprospiraceae bacterium | reverse complement strand
CTGAGGAAATATTATGGAATGAACTTAAAAATAAAAAATTGGGAGGATACAAATTTAGAAGACAACACCCGATTTTAAAATATATATTGGATTTTTATTGCCATAAGGTGAAATTAGGAGTAGAATTAGATGGAGATATACATAATTCAAAAGGACAAAAATTTTATGACCAAGATAGAACAGAAAATATAAATAAATATAATATCGAAATAATCAGATTTCATAACGATGAAATTAAAAATAATTTATCTACCGTAAAAAAAAGGATATTAAATAAATTAAAAGAAAGGGATGAATGAGAAGATGGTTTTTTGCAACACTCGCCCCTAACCCCTAAAGGGGAAATCAACCCGCAATGGCAGGGTTAAAAAAAGGAGTACAGTCTCTTTTTAAGAGGGAGACTTGCGGGTTGCGGTTCTCCCTTTAGGGAGTTAGAGGGCAGCTGTGCAAAAATTGCAACACTCGCCCCTAACCCCTGAAGGGGAAATCAACCCGCAATGGCAGGGTTAAGAAAATGTCCAATCTCTTTTTAAAGGGGGATTTACGGGTGGGGGTTCTCCCTTTAGGGAGTCAGAGGGCAGCTGTGCAAAAATTGCACGACTCGCCCCTAACCCCTGAAGGGGAAATCAACCCGCAATGGCAGGGTTAAGAAAATGTCCAATCTCTTTTTAAAGGGGGATTTGCGGGTGGCGGTTCTCCCTTTAGGGAGTCAGAGGGCAGCGATGCAAAAATTGCACTACTCGCCCCTAACCCCTAAAGGGGAAATCAACCCACAATGGCAGGGTTATGAAAATGTCCAATCTCTTTTTAAAGGGAGATTCGCGGGTGGGGGTTCTCCCTTTAGGAAGTCAGAGGGCAGCGATGCAAAAAAAGGGCAGCGATGCAAAAGAATGCACTACTCGCCCCTAACCCCTAAAGGGGAAATCAACCCGCAACGGCAGGGTTAAGAAAGTGTCTCGTCCTGAAATAGGTTTATATAAAAATTAAAAACTAAAAATTATGAAAAAATTAAAAACTTTTTTACTGCTCTTATGCTTCGGCATCATGAGTAGTGCTGCCTTCGGGCAAGTAACTATGGATCTTGCTATCCATAGTGAAGCTACAGCTCCAGTCAACAATGAATGTAGCACCCCTACTTTCATTGCTACGGGCAGTAGTGTGACCTACTCGGTAGACAAATCAACTAGAACAGTTGATGACTGGTCGCTGGGAAATACGGACACTTGGGTAGAATTTACTGCTACAGGAAGTTCTCAAAAAATCAAGGTTAGTGGTCTTAGCGGGGAATACATCTCCGGAAACTGTGGAAGTATGAGTACCGTAAACAATTTCACGGATGCAGTAAGCTTTACGCTCTCGGGACTGAGCAGTGGAAATACCTACCAAGTAGGTATCGGACACGATGCTACAGAAGCAGGTAGTGTAACAGTAGAACTGATAGATTGTAGTGGGCTTAGTGTTGTTGCAAGCGCAGATCCAACAGGTATTTGCCAAGGATTGTCAAGCAACTTGGATGCTGTACCTAGTGGAGGTGCAAGTCCGTATAGTTATAGTTGGACACCGACTACAGGACTGAGTGATCCAAATATCGCTGATCCTGTCGCTACTCCATCGACTACAACGGTCTATACAGTTGAGGTGACCGATGGTAACGGCTGTACAGCAAGTGATGCTGTCACCGTAACCGTCAACCCTTCACCTACTGCTGATGCAGGATCTGATGTGACAATATGTCCTTCCGGTTCTACACAGCTAGGAGCTAGTGGTGGTACAAGTTACTCATGGACGCCGACTACAGGTCTTAGTGATCCAAATATCGCTGACCCTGTCGCTACTCCATCTAGTACAACAATCTATACAGTTGAAGTGACCGACGGAAACGGCTGTACCGATACAGACGAAGTTACCGTTACCGTTGAAGATACAGAAGATCCTACAATCACCTGTCCTGATGATATTACGGTTAGCACTGATGCAGGGCTTTGTTCTGCTTCTGGGGTGAACTTAGGTTCTCCTACTACCAGTGATAACTGCAATGTCGCTAGTGTTACTAATGATGGCGTAGAACCCTACTCATCAGGAAACACCACAATAACTTGGACGGTGACTGATGATGCCGATAATACGGCTACCTGTACACAAACAGTAACCGTAGAAGACAACGAAGATCCTACGATTACTTGTCCTACTGATGTTACTATCTGTGAAGGGGAAAATGTAAATCTTGGTAGTCCTACAACGGATGATAATTGTTCTGTTGCCGGTACGACCAACGATGATGATGGGAACTACCCTGTCGGTACAAAGATCATCACGTGGACTGTCACTGATGATGCAAACAATACGGCTACTTGTGAGCAACAAGTGATAGTTAATGCTTTACCTACTGCTCCGACACAGTCTATAGACTGCAGTGGAGGATTTGGAGAAGCTATAGTGACTGTCACCAGCCCGACAGGTGCCGAATACGAATATTCCTTGAGTGGTGGTGCGTTTCAAAGTTCAAATGTATTTGAACATCTGGAGAACGGAGCATACAACATTACCGTACGCAATGTGAATACCGGCTGTACAACAACAGGAAATTCATTTTCTGTGAACTGTGGCTGTACGAACGGACCTACGGTTAGTCTGAGCGAGCTTTCAGGACAGACTTGCGATCAAGAGCCGATAACTATAGATGGAAACACCTTTGGTGGTTCGGCGACTATGGTGAGCCTAAGTACTGATGGAAGCGGGACACTTAGTCCACTCACGAGCAATAGTTCTCCTTTTACTTTTAGTTATACACCAAGTGTTGCTGATATAGGAGAAACTATCATGATTACCGTGACAACGGACAACCCTTTGGGATCTCCTT
This sequence comes from Saprospiraceae bacterium, assembly GCA_027008645.1. Taxonomy (GTDB): domain Bacteria; phylum Bacteroidota; class Bacteroidia; order Chitinophagales; family Saprospiraceae; genus JADJGA01. The sequence continues at coordinate 13,970 of JALVEE010000274.1, read as the reverse complement.
GTGTGGCGGCCAGTGAGAGCTATACGCTCATCGTCAATGCCTCACCTACTGCTGATGCAGGAAGTGATGAGACGATATGTTTTGGTGCTTCTCTAGAACTGTGTGCTGTAGAAATCGCAGATGCAAGTTATCTCTGGAGCACAGGGGATGCGAGTAGATGTATTACGGTAAATCCTACGATGACCACAAGCTATTTGGTAACGGTGAGCAAAAACAACTGCTCATCAACGGATGAAGTGATCGTGACCGTTAATCCGGAAATCACCTCGTCTATGGGTAAAACCGACGAGACGAATATCGGGATGAGCGACGGTACGGCGTGGATGGTCGTGACAGGAGGTACCGCTCCCTATACTTTTGTATGGAATACCGGAGCTACTGATTCTCTCATTACAAATCTAACTCCTGCAACGTATAGTGTAACGATGACCGATGCCCTAGGCTGTACTGCCGAAGGATCTGTGGTTATAAACGCTGGAGGATGTGGAGATATAGATGTAGTGAGTAGTAGTATGAACCCTTTATGTTTTGGTGAGTGTAATGGCAACATTTCACTGGACCTCATCACCGGAGGAACTGCCCCGTACACCTATACTTGGAATACGGGAGATACTATGGCAAGCATTACTGACCTCTGTGTAGGAAATTATACTGTGACTATCACCGATGCTAATAACTGTCAGCTGATATGGGATACGACGCTAGTCGAACCCCAAGAGCTACAGATAGAGCTTATGATGGATTCTACGGTGGTCATCACAGGAGGCACGATGCCCTACGATACGATGATCTATAATGAAGGAAATTGGCGATATGCACAGGTAACTGATGCCAACTACTGTGAAGCTATGGACTCGGTAATGATTACAGCAATAGCTGATATCAACCCGAAGCTGAATATCCAAGTCTATCCCAATCCAACCAGTGGAAAGGTACAGATAGATAATGGAGACAATGTTTCCATAGAGCTCGTACGCATCTATACGCCAACAGGAGCTGTGGTGCTTAGTACTAGAGAGATTGATCATATTGATCTATCGACGCAAACTGAAGGTCTGTATCTACTACAGATTATCACGCAGAAAGGAAGCAAAGTCTTCCAAGTCTTACTAATAAAATAATAATTCTATCACCAGCCCCTCTTCTCTCTGGAGAGGAGGGCGCTAAAAATAATAACTATGAAAACAACAAAAATATTTTTACTAATGATGGTAGCTCTCCTATGGATGAACGTAAGCTACGCACAAACACCAGATAACGATGACTGTGCCGGAGCCATAGATCTCGGCTCTACGGTCGGTACTTATACCTGCATCCAGTACGATGTAGATAATGCAACAGATGGGACTATGGGAAGCTGTGCGTTTAATAATCAAGAAGATGTCTGGTATAAATTCGTAGCCATTGACGATGTCATGGTCTTCGAATACTGTGCCAAGCAGAATGTATGGAGCGAACGCTTAACACTCTACTCGGGAACTTGTGGGAGTTTGACTGAAATACAATGTGATGCAGTTAGTCCAGATTTTGGAGGAAGCTATACCTACACTGGACTTACCGCAGGAGAAATCTATTATCTGTTAATGGATTTCGATTAAAAATAACAACTAATTGCTCATATAGCAAAACGCTTTACGGAATATCCATAGAGCGTTTTTTTTATTTTTATAAATGGTTCAATAAGTAAAAAGAGACTTATTGCCTTTCTACTTTGACGACTTTCTCGAGCAGGTCTTTTGCCCCCGGTGGTAAGCTGGTCCGGATGACCGGATTGGCTTCGATGAGTACCGCCGCATCCGTATAGATGGTGGATTGTCTGCTACTGGTCTGGGTGCCGATCTTTCATTGATTATCGCCCATCCAAATACCATCTCAAGATCGTAAGTGAAGAACACCTCGTGTCGCTCCTTGTAGTAAGGTATCTGCCCCATTTGGTCAACTTCTTTGAAGTCTCACAAACGCATCTTTGATATGCTGGGTAGGTTCATCATTTTTTCAGTTAGGAAGAGGGGTTACCCACGGTGCTCCAAACTTCACGATACGATTGGCTATCCGGTTTCGCTCCGGTGTTCCTATATCCGGACAGTTATTAACAATCAAATTGCCATTTGGATCATAATCCCAAGTATTACACAACATATCACATTTGACGGTAGTATTATCATTAGCCGTTTGACAGTTTGACATATGACAGTGATGAGGAGAATCTGATCTATCCTCTATACTTCATGGAATAATTTTTGTAGGATGTTCACATGCCGTATCTGAAGCGAAATATTTTACTGTGGACTTATCGTCTTTGAGATATTTCAGGAATTAAGCCATATCGATTACAAAATAATTTATTTGATTATTTATCCTAAAAAGTCAATTTCCTATCACAATTTTTAACCTTTTAAAATATTTCGTCTGATGTAGAGACCTTTCTGTCTGATGTTGGAGAAAAAGTAACATAAATCTCCTTTATTATTTAATTGTACGTTTTATTTTTGTGTTGAATTTTGCACTACTCGCCCCTAACCCCTGAAGGGGAAATCAACCCGCAACGGCAGGGTTAAAAAAAGGAGTACAGTCTCTTTTTAAGAGGGAGACTTGCGGGGGGCGGTTCTCCCTTTAGGGAGTTAGACCTGTCCCGTAAAACCTGTAAAGGTTTCTACGGGAGGGCAGCTGTGCAAAAAATGCACTACTCGCCCCTAACCCCTGAAGGGGAAATCAACCCGCAACGGCAGGGTTATGAAAATGTCCAATCTCTTTTTAAGGGAGAGATATGCGGGTGGGGGTTCTCCCTTTAGGGAGTCAGAGGGCAACAGCGCAAAAAATGCACTACTCGCCCCTAACCCCTGAAGGGGAAACCAACCCGCAATTTTAAGACATTGATAGTGCGGGTTGATGCACCTCCTTTAGGAGGCTGGGAGGCAGCGGTGCAAAGAAAAGGGCAGCGGTGCAAAAAATGCACTACTCGCCCCTAACCCCTAAAGGGGAAATCAACCCGCAACGGCAGGGTTAAAAAAAGGAGTACAGTCTCTTTTTAAGAGGGAGACTTGCGGGAGGCGGTTCTCCCTTTAGGGAGTTAGAGGGCAGCTGTGCAAAAAATGCACTACTCGCCCCTAACCCCTGAAGGGGAAATCAACCCGCAACGGCAGGGTTATGAAAATGTCCAATCTCTTTTTAAGAGGGAGACTTGCGGGTGGCGGTTCTCCCTTTAGGGAGTTAGAGGGCAGCAGCGCAAAAAAATGCACTACTCGCCCCTAACCCCTGAAGGGGAAATCCGCACGCAATTTTAAGACATTGATAGTGCGGGTTGATGCACCTCCTTTAGGAGGCTGGGAGGCGAGTATAGCAAAAACAATACTTATGAAAAAAACAAAAATATTTTTACTAATGATGATAGCTATGCTCTGGATGAGCATAAGCTACGCACAAGCACCAGATAACGATAACTGTGCAGGAGCTATAGATCTCGGCTCTACGGTCGGTACATATACATGCATCCAGTACGATGTAGATAATGCAACAGATGGTGCTATGGGAAGCTGTGCTTTTAATCAAGAAGATGTCTGGTACAAATTCGTCGCTATCGACGATGTCATGGTCTTCGAATACTGTGCCAATCAGAATGTATGGGATGAAAACTTAACCCTATATTCAGGGACTTGTGGGAGTTTGACTGAAATACAGTGTAATAGTGTCTCAGCTGGCTTTGGTTTTCCTGTGTATGAGAATCTCACAGCTGGTGAGACATATTACTTACTTATAGATTTTAATTAATTATTAAATGCAAAAAGTTACCCAATGGCAAATGCTCTACGGAATATCCGTAGAGCATTTTTTTTATTTTTATAAATGGTTCAATAAGTAAAAGAGACTTATTGCCTTTCTACTTTTACGACTTTCTCAAGCAGGTCTTTTGCTCCCGTTGGCAAGCTGGTCCGGATGACCGGATTGGCTTCTATCAAGACTGCCGCATCAGTATAGAGGGTGGATTGTCTGCTACTGGTCTGGGTTCCTATCCTTCGTTGATTATCGTCCATCCAGATACCATCTCAAGATTGTAAATTAAGACGTGTTCACGGGTCATTCCCTGTCGCTTCTTGTAGTAAGACATTTGCCCCATCTATCCAGTTATTATCTAATCTCACAAACGCATCTTTAATATGCTGGGTAGATTCATCATTTTTTCAATCAGGAGGAGGGGTTACCCACGGTGCTCCAAACTTCACGATACGATTGGCTATTCGGTTTCGCTCCGGTGTTCCTATATCCGGACAGTTATTAACAATCAAATTGCCACTTAGATCATAATCCCAAGTATTACACAACATATCACATTTGATAGTGGTATTGTTATTAGCCGTTTGACAGTTTGACATATGACATTCGTGAGGAGAGGTTCTACTATCCACTATACTTCATGGAATAATTTTTGTAGGATGTTCACAATCTGTATCTGAAGCGAAATATTTTACTGTGGACTTATCGTCTTTGAGATATTTCAGGAATTAAGCCATATCGATTACAAAATAATTTATTTGATTATTTATCCTAAAAAGTCAATTTCCCATCACAATTTTTAACCTTTTAAAATATTTCGTCTGATGTAGAGACCTTTCTGTCTGATGTTGGAGAAAAAGTAACATAAATATCCTTTATTATTTAATTGTACATTTTATTTTTGTGTTGAATTTTGCACTACTCGCCCCTAACCCCTGAAGGGGAAATCAACCCGCAATTTTAAGACATTGATAGTGCGGGGTTGATGCACCTCCTTTAGGAGGCTGGGAGGCAGCGGTGCAAAGAAAGAGTACAGGCTCTTTTAAAGAGGAAGATTCACGGGTGGCGGTTCTCCCTTTAGGGAGTTAGACCTGTCCCGTAAAACCTGTAAAGGTTTCTACGGGAGGGCAACAGCGCAAAAAAAAGACAACATTGCAAAAATTGCACTACTCGCCCCTAACCCCTGAAGGGGAAATCCGCACGCAATTTTATGACATTGATAGTGCGGGTTGATGCACCTCCTTTAGGAGGCTGGGAGGCAGCGGTGCAAAGAAGGAGTACAGTCTCTTTTTAAGAGGGAGACTTGCGGGTGGGGGTTCTCCCTTTAGGGAGTTAGACCTGTCCCGTAAAACCTGTAAAGGTTTCTACGGGAGGGCAACAGCGCAAAAAAAAGACAACATTGCAAAAATTGCACTACACGCCCCTAACCCCTGAAGGGGAAAATCAACCCGCAATTTTATGACATTGATAGTGCGGGTTGATGCACCTCCTTTAGGAGGCTGGGAGGTGAGCATAGCAAAAATAATAACTATGAAAAAAACAAAAATATTTTTACGAATGATGATAGCTCTCCTATGGATGAGCATGAGCTACGTACAACCAGCTACATGCTGTACCACTACTCTATCCTATCAAGATTATATATTGTCGAATCAAGTTTAAATCCAACCAAACCCTTTTCTTTATTAAAATAGACTTGTCTATTGAATTGTTCTCCGTCAAATAATTCTGTAGCGTATATATCCCGGTAAACCTTATTGTTCAATACAATAGAATCCATAATCTCCATAGGATAATCAATCATCACTTTGTCCTTAAATGAATCATTTCCCCTGTAATCCGTTACTATCTCGCCTCGTCCGATATAACCCGTTGAACTTAGGTCTATAACCAATTTATCATAGAATAATCGTTTTTCTCTATCCAAAACCTCGGTAAATAAACTAATCGTAAAAGAAAATTTTTCCGGAACGGTAGAAAACAATACAGATTTATACTGCCCTTCTAAGTACTCAAAAGAGGTTCTACCATCATATTTTAATTCACTACAAGTATATTTTACAGCCAATTTCAGCTCCTCTATTTTTACACCCATATTAGATTTAAAACTTACTTCTTCTCCTGTATTGTCTTTGAATACCAAAGTTAAATCATTATCATAAGGAAAAAACATTAAACTGGTGTCACTTATATTTATACTTCCTACTTTCTTATCGGGGGGACAAGAGGTATCATCACAAGATTGAATAAGCATTAAACTGTTCAGCAAAAGAAAATAAATTAAAGATTTCATAATTTTGTCAATTTGATATAGTATTATGACGTAAATATTTGAGTTTTGTTACAATGCAGTTTGAAATAGCAATAATTGAATATTAAATTCTTTGTTAACTCCTCTATTGATATAACTAAGTCTGACGCCCAAAGGCAATGTAAAGACGCTACCAAAGTTGAAAATTCCCGTATCAGATACCAAATCGACACCTAATGAAGATATCGCATTTATCCTCCGGTCTTCAAATCCATAATCAAAAAACATATTTGCTCTTATTCGTTTGATAAAGGCAAGTGGTCCTATTGCAATATCAGGATAGGTAATTGGAAAACCGTACTCCACCCTCATTACCCGGTTAGTTTTATAATCCAAATTAGTTACTCCCCTTATCCAATTGCCGGAATAAATCGAATAAAATTTACTGTTGTCATTGTGAATATGTCCGCTTAAAACCAGAGTGTGTGTTCTGGAAATACCCGGAAAAAAGAATTTGCCATCCAGACTAACTGAATAATTATTATTCAGGCTTATTTCATTATTTTTCCCTTTGAATTGTATGCTCAGCTCCTGACCAAACCTTGGATTCAATTGCTTATAAGCTTTCGCTCTTTCGTTGAAAAAATTAATAGTACTTGATACTACAAAATTATTCTCCGGTTTCATAATATTAGCTTTTTCAAGAGAATTATACTTTTGAAAACCGGCATTTATCCCGAAATTCAAGCCTCTATTAATAGCATCTTTGGAGAAATTGAGTGGAATTTCAATACCGGTAAAATAGTAATTTTGTAATAATTGTATATATTTTCTGTCTTTTTCATATTGTATTGAAGCAATATCATATCCCAAATGTAGTTTTGGAAAATATTTATTCCAAGTTATACGCGTTCCTATTTTTTTATCACCATTTACGTTTATAGCAGGAGTAATCGATAAATCCAAAGTAGATAATAAATTGGTAGAATGAAAAGAAATTCCGTATCCGGAATCATTATTCAAGCTTTTTACAGTAGGAAACCAGCTATGAAAATTTATAGCATCCTTGATATGTGAATAATCTTTAACCGTATAATTATGCTTAGGTATTTTATTCAAAATATTTCCCCCTTCTGCATTGATTAGTTTAGCTAATCCCTTGTACCTGTCGATAGGTTCTTCAACTGTAACCGGACGCCAATTTTCTTTGTTTAATTCTATTTTTTTTATATCATAACCTCTTATCTGTTGTTCAACATATAGGAGATATTTGCCGTCTTTTGACACGTCCGGGTGACTAGCCAATACTCTGGAATTTGTTACCTGAAAAATGTTTTTTGTGCTTAAATCTACGGCAAAAATATTTCTCACATCAGTAAAATCACCGCTAAAAAACACATAATTTTTGTTTACAACAGGTCTGAGAATAAGATTTTGAGTGTAATCAATCACCGGATTCATTTTTCCTGTTTGTATCTCTATTCTCATTAACGCATTCTTTTGATTGTGCTGTGCAATAGCAATAATCTCGTCATCACTCAACCATTTGGGGGAAGAGAGAAAGATATTGTCCGGATTTGGAATACTCTTAATGATTTTTCCTGTTTTAGAATCCAAAATTTCAATAGAATACCGCATTAGTTCATCAGAATTTACAAGCAATATTTTTGTTCCTTCAGAATTGATATCAGGAGAGAAATATTTTGTTTTTGAAGTAAGTTTCTTCTTGGATTTGGTCTTGAAATCGTAAATATATAGCTCTGAAAACGTCTTGTTTTTCCAACGAATATCCGTTTTGGATTGAGTCCAAACCATTTTGCCCTTATTGTAATTAAAATAAGAGTCGTGATATCCCAGATCAAACAATTTTTTTTCATTTCCTTGCTTATCCAATATATAAAATCCCGGAATTCTATCTCTGCCGGAATGCAAAACAATAATATTTTCATTCACAAATTTAGGATTGAGATAATAAGAGATTTTATTTTTTGGAATGGGCTTATTGACCAAAATCTCGTTTTCATTTCTCCAATTTAATACTTGATTATCCTTGTCCCATTGATTATAAACAGAATCCATCATCATTTTATAAAACCTATGAACATTTTTGCCGGTTTTTTTACGCAAACTTTGAGAAAAAGGCCAAACTACTCTCTTGTATCTTACGGCATCTTTTGATACTTTTTTCCAAAAATCATCTCCGTATTTATTTCTACCATATATTGAAAAGAGGTATCCCATACGATATCTACCAGGCAAAATGCTTTTATAGGATTGATTTCTGATTTTTTCATATGGATAATTTATTCCTGCCTCATGCATTGCCCTGTATTCAGCCATAAAGCTTCCCGATCTACCACGTCCTCCTTCAGACAAAAGAGTTTCCTGGGTTACTGCATCACCTTCGGTAAACCAAAAAGGTATAGCCATAAATGCCATTGCTATCCACGCTGTTTCCCCTAAGAGTATTGAGCCGGCTTTGGTAATTCCTTGCTTGGCAAATTGCAATTGCATTACATGTCTGTATTCGTGAATTGATAGCATATCCAACCAATCTTGAGTACCGAGAAAACTTCTTTGTGGAGCTGTAGTAAAAAATTCTGAACGAAATGGGGCTGCTGTAACAAAACCATTGGCTTCTGTCAACTGGTTTTGAAGAATTATATCTATCCTTCCTTTGGCTTTTCCAATCGAAGTCCTGTTATTTTTATTTAGATAATCTATCACATCAGCAACCCTGGCAGCTTTTGAAACGAGACCTTCGGGAAAAATGATTCTTGCCGATTCATTTGATAATTCTTTCCATTTGATATTAGGTGGATTTCCGTTATTTGCCCCACCGAATTGACTATAAGAAACGACCGGCATTGTGATAAATAAAATTACCAGATAATAGAATATTGATTTGTATTGCATTTTTATGTATTTATATCAATGAGCTTCTAACCAATTCTCGCCTATACCCGTATCAACCTTGATGGCAACATTCAAATCCGGTATAGCATTAATCATTTTATCAATCACCATATTTTTCAGCTTATCTTCTTCGCTTTTATGCATATCAAATATCAATTCATCGTGAACTTGCAATAGCATTTTAGATTTCATTTTCTCTTTTTGCATTGCTTTATGAATATTGATCATCGCGATTTTTATCATGTCGGCAGCTGTACCTTGAACAGGGGTATTGATTGCCATTCTTTCGGCATTTGACCGTGCAAGTCCGTTTCTTGAATTTATATCTCTTAATTTTCGTTTTCTACCGAGTTTGGTCAATACATATCCGTTCTCTCTGGCAAATTGAACGGTATCGTCAAAGAATTTTTTGAGCCCGCTATATTCTTTAAAATAACTTTCTATCAGTTTGGATGCCTCCTTTCTCGAGATATCCAATTGTCTTGATAGATTTGTGGCTCCGGCACCGTATATTATACTAAAATTAATAGTTTTTGCTTGTCTTCTTTGATCGGGAGTCACTTCTTCGATAGGTATATTGAATACTTTTGCGGCTGTCGCTTTATGTATATCCAATCCCTTATTGAATGCGTCAAGCATAGCTTTTTCCCCACTCATTTCAGCTATTAACCTCAATTCTATTTGAGAATAATCGGCTGCCAATAGCAAAAATTCATCACTTCTAGCTTTAAAAGCCTTTCTTATCTCTCTTCCGGCTTGATCACGAATAGGTATATTTTGGACATTGGGATTTTCTGAACTAAGTCTTCCTGTCGCTGCTCTTGCCTGATTAAAAGATGTGTGAATTCTTCCTGTTTTTGGATTTATCAATTTCGGTAAGGCATCAACGTAAGTATTTTTTAGCTTTCTCAACTTCCTATAGTCCAAAATATCTTGAACTATTTTGTGCTTTATAGCCAATTCACTTAATTTTTCTTCACTGGTTGAAAATTGTCCACTCGATGTTTTACGCCATCTATATGGAATTTTCAGCTTTTCAAAAAGAACCTCTCCCACTTGTTTTGGGGATGAAATATTGAATCTAACACCTGCTTTATCATAAATTTTCTTTTCGATTTCATCTATATGTTTTTGGAGAACAACTGCATAATTATTCAAAAATTCCTTATCAACAAAAACACCATTGTATTCCATTTCTTTTAATACATCTATCAAGGGCATTTCGATATTATAAAATACTTTATCCAGTTTTTCTTTATCCAATTCTTTAGCAAAAATTTCTTTTAGTTGATATGTAATATCGGCGTCTTCAGCTGCATAGTCTTTCACTTTGTCAACATCAATATCTCTCATACTCAATTGCCCCTTACCTTTTCTTCCGATTAGATTTTCGATAGGCTCCATTTTGTATTCGAGATAAGATTCTGACAAATAATCCAGTTTATGGCGCATATCCGGCTCGATAAGATAATGAGCAATCATTGTATCAAAAACATCGCCTTTCAAATCAATACCATGCCATTTCATAACCAAACTGTCATATTTGATATTTTGACCTATTTTTACAATACTTTCATCTTCCAATATAGCTTTGAATTTATGGATTATATCCTCAAAATCTCCTGATTTGACATCTACGGGAACATAATATGCTTTATCTTTTTCAAAAGCAAAAGACATACCTACAAGATCGGCCATATTAGGGTTTAGTTCGGAAGTTTCTGTATCAAATGCAAATTCTTTTTGCTTTTTCAATAATGAAATCAATTCATCAATTTCCTTTTTGCTACGTGCAAGTATATACTCTTTTTTAGTATTTTTAAAACTATTTTTTACTATTTCATAACCGGTTTTCTCTTTTTCTGTTGCCAAAGATTCTTGTTTTGGTGTTTGGATATTTCCAAATAGTGAACCTTGTACGATTTGTTTTTTCTTTTCACCAAGAATGCTTCTTGCCAGAGTTCTAAATTCGAGTTCCTTGAATAATTCAGATAGTTTTTCTTTATTCATAGGTTTTCTCGCAAACTGCTCCGTTGAAAAATCAACAGGGACATCCAATTTAATTGTCGCAAGATATTTAGACAGAAATGCATTGTCTTTTGATTCCTCCAGTAGGGTTTTGGTTCTTCCGGTTATCTTATCGATATTTTCATAGATTCCTTCCAGGCTTCCATATTTTTTTAGCAAGGTCTTAGCGCCTTTGGGTCCAATTCCTTTTACTCCGGGAATATTATCAGAAGAATCCCCTTGAATCGCTAAAAAATCTATTACTTGATGAGGACTGCTAATCCCCCAACCTTCTTTTACCTCATCGACTCCCAGAACTGAATATCCATCTCCTCTACCAAGCGGTTTGTACATAAAAATATTATCTTCGACCAATTGGGCGTAATCTTTATCAGGAGTGACCATATAGGTAACAAATCCTTCTTTAGCAGCCCTTTTTGCCAAAGTACCGATTACATCATCAGCTTCGTACCTGTCTATAGTCAATACAGGAATATTAAAAGCTTTTAGCAATTCTTTAATTATCGGTACTGCTACTTGAATATCCTCCGGTTGTTTATCCCTATTTGCTTTATACGGTTCATATTCTTCATGCCTGAATGTTGGCCCGGCAGGATCAAATACAACCGCCAAATAATCCGGATTTTTATCCTTAATAATTTCCCAGATAGCCCGAATAAAACCCGAAATAGCAGAAGTATTTATTCCTTTGCTATTAATCAGTGGTCTATTGATAAAGGCGTAATGTGACCTATACACCAATGCATGACCATCAACCAAATAAAGTGTTTTGTTTTTTGACATATAATTCTATTTGTAAAGGAGTCTTACGGAAAGATCTCCATTATATTTTACAAATATAACAAAAGTGTATTCATTTTTACGTGTGTAATTCATTTTATCCTGCAAGCACACTATTTAATCATATTTCCTTCTTCATTAAAATCAACAATATATGGAAAGCCGTTTTGACTAAGTATTTTTCTGATTTTTTTGTTGCTTTGGAGAAAAAGCCAAGGATATTTTCTCTCTTTTATCATCGCGCGCGCCTCCGTTATATCACCGTCACCAAATAATGATACTATATTATAAGATTCATACAATTTATTCTCTTTTATCTTATCCATTTCTTTAAAACAAGGATTACAATAAGTTGCCCAAAAAATTAATTTTGTTGGTTTCCCATTCACAATAGATCTGAGATTAATTGTTTTATTTTCGTATAAGAACTTTAGGTTCTCATCAGGTAATTTATCAAAATATACTAAATCGGCAGTATAGTCTTTTCTGCTTATTTTTTCGATAACTAATATATTTTCCTTGTCTAGAGAAATTTTATATGTGTACAAATCATCATAATTGAGGTAATTGTCTTTTTTCAGTGATGTTACTCGTGAAGAAACATGATCGATATATTCGAATGAAGAATCTGTTTTACTTCCTACAAACAAAATATCTTCGTCTATATCGGTGAATGAACCGTTCTTATTTTGATCAAATATTCCCACATTATATTCAACAGAATCATCCTTGTATGTACCATATTTAAAATTCCAAGTTTTGATTTCAGGATTTAGCAATACCCATTGATTATAAGGAATAACGGTTTTAGGTTTTCCTGATTTTTCAAGTTTTACTTTGGTTGATTTATCCTTATTATTATGTCCATTTTTTTGCCCAAAACCTATCTTAACAAAAGACATTACTATCAAAATAAATATTAGATGTAGTTTTAGAATGTAATTGTGATTTTTCATGCGTGAGTTTTTGTTTTAAAAATTCCCTCCTTTTTACATTAACTTTTACATTTGTGCAACGGTAGTAGAAAATGAAGTGCTACTATTAAAACGATTCCTAAGGTATAGATATTTCGTGTAGCCAATATATACCTAAAACTTATAGGTCTTTGAAACCTATAAGCATTGAAAAATATAACAAGAAATAAATAAACTCTTTTAAAATCTAAAACCCAAAGATATTTGTAAATTTAGATTAGTGTCTTTGTCCTTTCTATATATCAAGTAATCAGCATCATCATATGTAGAATCTCCATTGCCGCCCAAGCTTTTTAAAGACCTATCCAATTTATCATTGGTAATATCATACATTCCGTATTGCAGATTAAGTCCCAAATAAAGACTGGAATTTATATAATAATTGATACCGGCATTTAATCCTAAATCCAAAACATTGTAATACCTCTCATTTTTATAATCTTCTGAAGGATATTGATAATATGCAGTTGCAATCTTTCTTGTTGATAGGTTTTTTGTAGGATCATCCGGTGCTTCAGGGTTTTTGATATATAACAATCCACCTCTGTATCTATACGGATTTGGTTTTGCATCTGTATAGTAATTGTAATTAAGGACCTGATTAAACTTTGTTCCGAATCTCATTTTTCCCGAAGCGGTAGGATTGATTAAAAATCCAATGTACCCACCCAGTTTAAATTCAAGTTTTCTCAAAGGTTTTATATAAACATTAACAGGGATATTTATATAAGAATTGGAAATATTCAAATTGTATTCAACATCATCATTGTACAATATTTTGTCTTCAGCAAAAAAGATATGGTAGGATTTACCTTTATAATGGTATTTTGATCCTATTTGGTTATAACTTAATTCTGTACCTATGGACAAATAATCATTAAAAGAATACAATGCTTCTACACCAAAATGGAATCCATTTCCAAAAGAATGCCCCTCTTCTACTTCTTCTTCGCTTGGTCCTTGTATTTTTCCAAAATTTGTGCCTCCCCTAATTCCAAAATGAAATTCTTGTGCAAATGAATTAGAAAAACCAAAAACCAAAATAATAAAAACTAAAATTATATTTCTCATGTTTTATTTTTAAATTTGTGCAAACCTACATAAAAATTAATCACCATAAAAGTGAATTTGATATAACTAACGAAAAAAATATGATTTTATCTATTTGATAGTATATTATTTTCAAAAAATATCTTAAAAAACACATAACATATTCAAAATCTTATTGTTTTTTTTTATACCTCAATATA
>JALVEE010000273.1 GCA_027008645.1 Saprospiraceae bacterium | reverse complement strand
ATTTTAACACATGTGTTTTGAAAGGTTTTTTCAATATTTTATAAAGTGCGTTTTTTGGTGTTTTGATATTAAAAAAAACGTTAAAATGTTTTTAATTGTTAAATAAAATTTTAAGTAGGCATAAAGAAAATAAATTTTTTGAAAAAAACTTTGGCAAACATTAAAATAATTCAAATATATCTTATAATTTTACGGCGTTAAATTATTTTTTACCCTCTATTCCGACAAAATTTTTAACATTGCTAACTGATACTTTGTAATGAAAGAACAAAATCTAGATAATACTATTGTTGAGCCCCAAATTGCTGAAAAATTACAGAAAATAGACTACCAAGAGGCATTGAAAGCCTCCATAGACTATTTTAATGGAGACGAGATGGCAGCAAGTGTTTTTTTGAATAAATATGCCTTGAAAGATTCCTTTGGTAATCTATATGAAGCCACTCCCGTCGATATGCATAGGAGACTCGCTAGAGAACTTGCAAGAATTGAAAGTAAATATCCTAAACCTTTGACTGAGGATGAAATTTTTAAATTACTTGACAAATTCAAATATATAATCCCTCAAGGTGGACCTATGTCGGGAATCGGAAATGAATTTCAGATTTCTTCGCTATCAAATTGTTTTGTGATTGGTAATGGCGCTGATTCTTATGGTGGAATTATTCAGTTGGATGAAGAGCAAGCCCAATTAATGAAGCGTAGAGGTGGTGTCGGACACGATCTGTCTCATATTCGCCCAAAAGGTTCTCCTGTCAAAAATAGTGCATTAACTTCTACCGGAATAGTTCCATTTATGGAAAGATATTCCAATAGCACAAGAGAGGTTGCACAAGACGGTAGAAGAGGTGCATTGATGCTATCTGTTTCAATTAAACATCCTGATGCAGAAAATTTTATTGATGCTAAGTTGGACTTAGGAAAAATTACAGGTGCCAATATTTCTGTTCGTATAGATGATGAATTCATGAAATCAGTGGTGGCTAAGAAAAACTATATACACAAATTTCCTATTAATAGTGATGAACCGGTTTTTACCAGGACTGTCGATGCTAATTCATTGTGGAATAAAATAATTACTAATGCTTGGAGATCTGCTGAACCCGGTATTCTTTTTTGGGATACAATAATCAAAGAATCTATCCCGGATTGCTATGCTGACCTCGGTTTTGAGACAGTATCAACCAATCCTTGTGGCGAAATTCCTCTTAATCCGTATGATAGTTGCAGGCTTTTAGCTATTAATCTGTATGGATATGTAAAAAACCCATTTACCAATAAATCAAAATTTGATTTTAATCTATTTGAAGAACACACCAGACTTGCACAAAGACTAATGGATGATATCATCGATTTGGAATTGGAACAAATAGATAAAATACTGGAAAAAATAGAAAATGATCCTGAGCCAGAAGAAATTAAGAGAACGGAAAAAAATCTTTGGTTAAAAATAAAAGATAAAGCTCTAAAAGGTAGAAGAACCGGTGTTGGAATTACAGCAGAAGGAGATATGTTAGCGGCATTGGGATATACATACGGCTCAGACAAAGCGATAGAATTTTCTGAAAAAGTGCATTCTACACTTGCTATCAATGCATACCGCTCTTCAGTTAAAATGGCGGAAGAAAGAGGGGCTTTTCCTATTTATGATACAGAAAGAGAAAAAGACAATCCGTTTATAAATAGACTTAAAGAAATAGATCCGGAATGGTATGAAAAAATGTCAAAAGTCGGTCGTAGAAATATCGCATTACTTACAGTTGCTCCTACGGGAAGTACAAGTATTATGACACAGACAACTTCCGGTATTGAACCTGTATTTATGGTTTCCTACAAAAGAAGAAAGAAAGTCAATCCGAATGACAA
Source organism: Saprospiraceae bacterium (assembly GCA_027008645.1). Classification (GTDB taxonomy): domain Bacteria; phylum Bacteroidota; class Bacteroidia; order Chitinophagales; family Saprospiraceae; genus JADJGA01. Next base: position 5,066 of record JALVEE010000273.1, on the reverse strand, counting down.
AAATTCATCTGCTACTTTTGTTGATGAGAACGGAGATCACTGGGAAGAATACAATGTTTTTCACCATAAATTTTTGACTTGGTTGGAAGTTAATAAATACGATGTAAATGAGGTAAAAAATCTTCCTGATGAAGAGTTGCAGAAAATAGTTAAAAAATCACCCTATTACAAAGCCACGGCAAATGATGTGGATTGGATGCAGAAAGTTAAAATGCAGGGAAAAATACAAAAGTTTGTAGATCATTCTATCAGCGTAACGGTTAATCTACCCAATACCGCTACAGTTGACTTGGTCAACAGATTGTATATTGAAGCTTGGGAACAAGGATGTAAAGGTTTGACAATTTATAGAGATGGTTCCAGATCAGGCGTTTTGGTTTCTAATGACAAAAAAGAAGAAGAATCGGACAGATTTAAAGACAATCATTCTCCAAAAAGACCAAGAAAATTAGAAGCAGAGATTGTTCGCTTTATGAACAATAAAGAAAAATGGATTGCTGTTGTTGGTCTTTTGGACGGAAAACCATATGAGATATTTACAGGATTGGCAGAAGATACATTTATGCTCCCTAAAGTGATGAAAAAAGTGTGGATTATCAAAATCAGGGATAATGAAAATAAGAGTAGATATGATTTGCAATACATTGACAAACACGGATTCAAAGTAACCCACGAGGGTCTATCCAGATCCTTTGATAAAGAATACTGGAATTATGCAAAATTAATTTCCGGTGTATTAAGACACGGTATGCCTATCACTAAAGTTATAGATTTGATCGATGGACTTAATGTTGAAAGTTTATCAATTAATAGTTGGAAAAAAGGAGTCATTAGAGCTTTGAAAAGATTTATACCGGATGGTACTAAAGTAGAAAAAGAAGTCTGTGAAAATTGTGGTGAGTCAGGATCACTAATTTATGTAGAAGGATGCTTGAGCTGCAATGCTTGCGGTCATTCAAAATGCGGATAGAAAAAAATGAAAGAAGAAAAAAAATATTTTGCGCATGAGACTGCTGTGATAGACGACGGAGCTATAATTGGTGAAGGAACGAGTATTTGGCATTTTTGTCATATTATGCCCAATGCAAAACTCGGAAAAAAATGCAATTTAGGTCAAAATGTTTTTGTTGCATCAGATGTCGTGCTTGGCAATAATGTAAAAGTTCAAAACAATATATCTATCTATACAGGGGTGGTCTGCGAAGACGATGTTTTTCTCGGTCCATCTATGGTATTTACCAATGTAGTAAATCCAAGAAGTGGAGTAAATAGAAGAGGACAATACTCTAAAACTACCGTTAAAAAAGGAGCTAGTATCGGTGCAAATGCCACTATCGTTTGTGGTCACGATATAGGTGAATTTGCTTTTATCGGTGCAGGAACTGTTGTAACTAAAACTATTCCGGCTTATGCATTGGTAGTAGGAAATCCTGCAAGACAAATAGGGTGGATGAGTGAGTACGGACATAGACTTAATTTTGATGAAAATGGCTTTGCCACTTGTCCTGAAAGTGGAGAAAAATACCAACTAAAAAATAATACCGTAAGTAAAGTGTAATTGGAGGTATTTTGTTTTTATAAGTACAAGGTTTCGTATAAGGTCGAAGTTATTTTACTTAAATCTGTATGAAAGTCCTAATAAAGCTCCATATTGCTTGTACTTTTGAGAAATGGATTTATTTACATTACTAGACCTAATGTCTATTGTTGATACGAAACCTATTTTGCCACTAATCGTGCTGTTTATTGTAAAACGATAGTTTGCATTAAAGAAGCCAGAGGATATCCCAAGAGGTCTTTTATATAATTCATTAAGTTTATCAGTTGATTGTATTGTTTTACCATTTAGTCCAAGTGAATATCCTTTGTACTTAGACCAAAAATCAATATTTACTCCACAACCAATTTGGATTATATTATTGTTTAGCTTGAAGTTGTAATTAATTCCTATAGGAATACTTAAATATCTGAATCTATTCGGTGATTTGATAGTTCTATATACTGTTGTTGTTTTATTGACCATACCTCCTGAATATAGACCATTTGGATAAATATATGCGGTATCAGAATAAACTTTTGTAATAGAAACAGTAGAGTCTCTATGGATAAACATCTCAACCATTTGAGTATAAGTTAATCCTATTTCCACAGAGAGATTGTTTCTATAATACTTATGAAAAGAGATAGATGTATTTGTACTTTCAAGAATAGTTTCAGATTGAATCTTTCTATTTATCCAGTTTTGATTTCCGGTACTTGTTAGAAACCTGGTGGTATAAAACATACCCACATCTAAATCAATTGAGTATTTGGGTTGATTGATAATTTTGGAAATATTATTATCAATTTCAATATCCGGTAAATTGATTTTAATATTTCTAATAGTGCTTATTAGTTCCGGGAATTTTTGATAAATTTTTGTCAATTTGGCTATGTTTTCGTAGCTGCTGTTATTGTTAGATAAATATATTTTGGAATTAGTTTCTGTAAGTTTCAAATAAGATGAATTATGTTTGTTTTGTATTAACCTAAATATATTAGATGTGTTATTTTTCGTGTAAGCAGTAAATACATCGGTATTAGTCGATTTAATTTTTGGGGAATTGTACTTTTTGTTAATAGGTTTTATATGTTTAATGTCGTTTAGATTATTAATTGATGTAGTTGATTTTATCGTTTCATTGTTTATATTTTTCGCTAGTTTATTCTGATTTGATAAGGTATTAGTGGCTGAATTATTTTCTGAAAGTATTGTTTTATTTGAATTCGTAGTTGAATGGATGGAGTGGTTTTGGTTTTTTATTATCATATAACCGGAAATTATTAATAATATTAAAGCAGCTACCGTAAAAAAGCCAAGGTTTTTATTGTTTTTCTTAGGTGGCAAATAGCTTTCAATATCTTCCCACATCGCATTATCATTCCATTCAGGAACGCTTTTTGATAATGCATTTTTTATTTTTGTTCTATGTTGTTTCATTGTACGGCAATTAAATTTTGATTATTCCATTTTGTCTTTAATAAATTTCTGGACTTAGAAAGTTGAGCCCTTGAACTTGATTCTTTTATACCAAGTAAAGACGCTATTTCTTTATGAGAATATTCTTCAAAATAATAAAGGTTAAGTATCACTTTATGTACCTCCGGTAAGTTATTAATTACGTTTCTTAGTTCTTTTATAGTCATTTTATCTATAGAATCTATTTTTGTATATATTTCAATTCCATCATTAATATTTATAAATTCTTTGTGTTTTCGCTTTAACATCAACATTTCGTTGATCAAAATCCTAGTGCTCCATTGATCAAAATTTCCTTTTTCAGAATCAAACTTACTAAGATTATTAAATATTTTTATAAATGTATTCTGCAATACATCTTTTGCTGTATTTATATCATTATCATATCGATATGCAATTGACATCAACCTGTCTTTGTAGCGATGATAGAGAAGCTTTTGGGCTTCCCTATCATTTTTGATGCATTCTTGTATTATGTGATATGTTGTATCCAATTGTCTTGTGTTCTATAAATGAAATTGAAAATCACCTGTTATTGTTTGCTTACCCAAACCATTTGTTTCTACTTCTCCCTCTATTGTTCCATAAATAAAATCATTTTCAATCTTACTTACATTTGCTATTAATTCACCATTTTCTGCCCTGAATCCCCAAGGTCTATTCATTCCAATTTCAAAATAATCAATATTATTTATTCCAATTTTAATATCTGTTATTCTGATAAACGATTTAATTATTTTTTGGGAAGGATAAACAGATGCAGAACCTTTAAAATCTATTCCTTTCTCAATATTCTTTCTTTTAGTAAAATTCATTTTATGGGAGTATTCCTTTAAAACATTTTGGCTTTCTATAGAATAAAGATTGCCAATTCTAAAATTCTTGAGTTTATTGTCATATAAATTATAATCGTCACATGCCATGAATACACCGGCATTTATCATTTCATTTTGATATGTAAATTCTTTATATTGACCTAACCTGTTATTATATGTATCATTAGTTACTAAAACTTCTATTTTTAATCTGTTTTCTTTGCATAGTTTAGTTGAAATATTAAAATTACCATCATTATCTATTTTTGTATGTATTGCATGGCTATAAATTATATGGTTAAACGAATTTATAGTATTTATAGTAATATCTACATCTCCTTTATTTATCGGAATCCCACTACAATCTTGAAACTGACCATTTAAATCTACTGATACTTGATTTAAAACAAAATTCTTTTTACTAAAAACTTCAAAATCACTTACAAGTTCTCCTATTTCTTGAAGAGGAAAATCAAAAAGGATTGTATCTACATCATTTATGTTTATAAATTGAGGACATTCCGAATCCTTAGAAAATGAAAAGAAATACATATAAACATATTTAGGTACTAATATTTCGAAATAACCATTTTCATCTGTAATATCAGAAGCTCCATCAGCTGTATATTCATTAGGAGTAATTTTTTTTACATTCCAGATGGAATTGCATCCTATATTTTGTAAATATGTTCCGTTTTCATCCACTAAAGTGCCATATATTTTAACTAAATTTGTGTCTCCCGGATCTTCCGGTAAATTATAATCAAAAGCTCCTGAAAAACTAGAATATAACACGAAATTTTTATTTTTATAAATAATTTTATCTGAACTTTCTCTTCTGATTTTAGTTAAATATTCTTTAGTCTTTATTTCAAAAGTCACATCCTTACCTATTTCTAATTCAAAGTCTTTTGTAGAGTAATATCCATCCTGATCACTAACCACTTTTCCTAGTTTCTCCCCATTTTGATAAATATAAATATCTGCACCTGCAACTCCGTTATTATCATGAATAATTCTTCCGGAGAATAAAGCATTATTTATTTCAACCGGTGGATCTATCACATCTTTCTTGTCTATAATAATTTCCTCTTTATGACATGAAGAGAAAATAAATAGTAATATAAACATTGGAAATATTAATTTTTTCATAATGATTTTAATTTTTGAAGAAGTTTTCATTAAAGTCATAACTGTTCAAACAATCTACTTTTTAGATAAACTCTCCCGTT
>JALVEE010000272.1 GCA_027008645.1 Saprospiraceae bacterium | reverse complement strand
ATAGAAACCATGATAAATCTCATCAAAAACATTATCAGTTTTTATATCTTGTAGTTCTATAATATCAAATGGAAGTAAATGATTGATACTGACTCTACCCGCAAGACTTTGCGATATTTTTTCATTCAACAAAAAGCTTTGAGAGCCTGAAAGAATATATTGACCCGGAATATTTCTTTCATCAGAAAAAATTTGAAGATAGCTAAAAAGATCCGGATAATTTTGTGCTTCATCAAAAATTAAATTTTCACCTGATGTTTTTAAAAATCCAACCGGATCATTCATTATCAACTGTCTGTGATCAATCCTTTCAAGATTAAAATATTTAAAATCGGGAAACTCATTTTTCAACAATGTAGTTTTACCCGATTGACGCGGTCCGGTTATACTTACAATTGGAAATTTTGTAAGCATTCTTTTTATATATGACGTTAGAGTTCGTTTTATATACATGTTTTATGCATTTTTGCATTACGTTTGCAAATATACATATTTTTTAAATATTTGTATATAAAATGATGAAAAATGAATTTTGCTGACCCAGCTTTTTTGCAACGCTGCCTCCCCCCATTGAAACATTTCTGGTGTTTCACGGATTCCACGCAGTGAAATAAATTTTCAATTTAGTCGAAGCCTGTTTCACAGGGTAAACTTTGCCTGGGAGAAACTTTTATTTTAAATGCAGGTCCTCACTGTAACGAGATTGCCGTATTTCTTTCAGCCTGCAGACGGAAAAGTAAGGTGACGGACTTGATTACTTGCAAAGTCGTGTTTCAAAATTACCGGTGGCGGTTAACAATATAATTTTTTTCGTATCTTAGCATTTTAAAAGCTATAATATGAAAAAGCTACCTATCGGAATACAGACATTTTCAGAAATAATCAACGAAGGCTATGTTTATGTTGACAAAACAGATATAGCGTTTAACCTTATTAGCAAGGGGAAATATTACTTTCTTTCCCGCCCAAGACGATTTGGAAAGAGTTTGTTTTTGGATACTCTCAAAGAGATTTTTGAAGGTAACAAGGAACTTTTCAATGGATATTATATTTATGACAAGTGGGATTGGGAGGTGAAGTATCCGGTAATAAAATTAAGTTTCGGATCAGATGTAGTCGATAATATTGAGGATTTAAACAAAAAATTATTAAGTATTTTAAAAGATGTAAAGAAAGATATTGGTGTTTCTTCTGATGCCAATGACCCTAATATTTATTTTAGAGAACTTATCAGAAAAACTTATGAAAAGTATAATCAAAGAGTGGTAATTCTTATTGATGAATTTGATAAACCTATTCTGGATAATATTACTAATACGGATATTTCGTGTGAAATGAGAGATATGATGGATTTTTATAGTATTATTAAAGACAATGACGCATATATCCAATTCGTTTTTATCACAGGAGTTAGCAAATTCTCCAAAATGAATCTTTTTAGCGGATTGAATAATCTCGAGGACATTACTTTACACCCTGATTACGGCAATATTTGCGGTTACGCACATAATGACTTGTTAAGTGTTTTTAACGAACATTTGCAAGGTGCAGACATGGACAAAGTAAAACAATGGTATAATGGTTACAATTATTTTGGTGATAAAGTGTATAATCCGTTTGATATTTTGCTTTTCATTTCCAATAAATTTGATTTTAGAAATTACTGGTGGGAAACAGGCAATCCATCTTTTTTAATAGATATGCTGAAAACCCAAAATTATTATATACCGGAATTGGAAAACTTTACTGCAAACGAAGAAATTCTCAATACTTTTGATGTTGAAAGAATAGAATTGGTGGCATTGCTATGGCAAACAGGATATTTGACAATTACTGAAAAAATACCCACAGCATTTAGCATTAAATATAAATTGAAAACGCCTAACAAAGAAGTTCAAACATCGCTTAACAACCTTTTTATTAATTATCTTACCGGACAAGTAACGGAAAAATTGAAACATCAGGATAAATTGTACAATATGCTTGATAAACCTGATTTGGACGGATTCAAAGATGCTCTATATTCCCTTTTTGCATCCATTCCATATACCAATTTTACCAATAGTAATCTACACAAATATGAAGGATATTATGGAAGTGTTGTATATGCGTACCTCGCCAGTATCGGAGTGGATATTATCCCTGAGGATATCACCAATCTCGGCAGAATGGATTTGTCTGTAAAACTCGAAGGCAAGGTCTTTATCTTCGAATTCAAACTGACTGAAAAGGCTACAGGCAATGCTTTAAAACAAATCAAAGAGAAAAGATATTGGGAAAAATATCAGGACTTTGATAATATCTACCTTGTTGGCATTGAATTCAGCCGTGAAAAAAGAAATATAATCGGCTACGAGTGGGAGAAAGTCTAATTTAAAACTTAAACCCAATCGTAGCTACAAATCTATTGGTATGCTTATCTATAGCAATTTCAGGTGTTCTTTCCGGATTTTCTGATACATAGGGTGAATAAGTATATGCCCTATCTGTCCCAAGATAAGCTAAATCAATATAATAATTATCACCTCTCAAACCCAATCCAAAACTATAGTTTACATCAGGGGAAAAAACCTCACTATGAGAAAAAGGACTCCCGTTTAATCCGGCTCCAAATCTCACTCTATATTTACCGTAACCCCATTCACTACCGAGTTTAAAGTTTAGAGTTGATTTCAATTGCTTTCTTATCTGTCTATTAACAATTTTTTCATTTTCAAGGTCAATTTGCTCACTACTATATTTCCTGAAATTGTATCTTGAGCTTGAATAATCCAGATATTCTACATCTGCATTAACAAAACCTGCAAGTTTGCCTGACTTGAATATTTTACCCACACTTCCCACAAACTTCCAGGGATTTCTTAGTTTAAAATCAAAGTAGGAGGATTGTGCAATTGTGTCTATATAGTAATTGTTACTCTCAGCTATAAAATCTTTTGATGCATCTTCTTTTAACCTATACCCGGTAGGTGTATGCATGCTAAGTCCTAATCTAAAATTGTGTGGCATTACAATGATTGCTCCCAATTTCACATTAAAACCTACCCCTGTAGTGCTATAAGATTCATCATAGGAAAGATTTGTAAAATAAAATTCCGGATCATCGTATAATGAATCGGGAATAGATTCTGAGATATGTCTATCGGTAGAATAATTAAGAAATGGAACCCCAAAGGAAACTCCGAACAGTAATCTCTTTTTGTAATTGCCGCCCAATGCAAAAACCATCTCATTGATACTACCTGACTCTGAGATTGTCATTGATTGATTTATTGGAAAATTATAAAAAGGTTTATAATCAATGGTCGATTGATCAAATAAATCAGGAGACTCCATTAAGCTCCCTGTACTGACAGCATCAAGATCAATCCTATTGTTAAATTCTGCAATTTTATTCAGACCAATGGCAAAATTAGTGGAAACCCAGTTTCCTGATTTTCTCTTGCTACTGGTTATAAACCCGATATTATCAAATACAAATTTACTATCAAGACTATTATTTTGAAGTTTGCTCCAATTTGTAGTGGTATTACCATTTGATAAGCCAAAGGATATATTAAATTCACTTCTCCAAAAATTTCCTAAGGTAGCAGGATTGTGACTAATAGCTGAAAAATCAGCTCCCATCGCTCCGAATGATCCACAGACACCCATCGATCTGGCTGTAGCATAATTGTCAGAATTGGCATAACGCAACGCATCTTCGAGTGTCTGGCCAAACAATGCAAATGGAACTAAGAATGATATTATTAAAATATAATTTTTCATCTGTTTAATATTTTTGTTTTTTTCTATTGATTAATACTTTTAAAAAAAGGGAATGGTCTAATATATCCATTCCCTAAATAAATATGATTATTATGAAAACACTGCTGATTTTCTTATCTTCTTCTAAATGAACTTCTGCTTGAACTTCTGCTTGAACTTCTGCTTGTACTACTACTTGAGCTTGACCTTGATGAACTCGGTCTGCTAAAGCTTGACCTTGAAGAACTACTCCTGCTACTTCTTGACGGAGTGTAGCTTCTACTTCTTGAAGAACTACTTCTCGTTCTTGTACTTGAGCTACTACTTGACCTTCTTGGCTTGTAACTCCTACTTGAGCCGGATGACCTTGAACTTCTATTGGGTCTATATGATTTATTAGATCTACTTGTTCGTGATGTACTCCTATTTACCTTTGGTGAATGAGTTCTTCTTTCCGGCTTATAATAGCTACCACTTCTTCTTGGCTTATTCACTTTTGGTCTTCTATTGGAATCACCGTATTTATTTGACCTTCTATTTGTTTTAGAGGGCTTATAGCTCTTAGAACTTGTTCCTGGATTAGCCTTTGGAGTATAAGTACTTCCTCTTCTATCAACCGTAGTTTTCTTTGATTTTCTATCTCCAAATGGAGTCCAGGTTTTCTTCGGTTTATTAGTTCTTGATCCTATATCAGATTTCCTTATATTTCCCTTATCCTTACTTACATTTACCTTTCGATCAACAATGCCATGTCCGTTTTTCTTTTTGATTCCACCTAAACCTCCTTTCTTCTTAGCTGATACCGTAGATAGACCTCTTCTTGAACCGTAGTATCTTGTACGGCCATGTTTGGAATCATACCCTCTATTATTATAGTATCTTCCATTGTTGTAATAATTGTTATATCCGTAATAATTATTGTAGCCATAGTAACCATAACCATAGTATCCATCATAGAAACCATCATTGTATCCATTGTAATATCCGCGGTTGTATCCTCCGTAATATCCACCATAATACGAACCATACCATGGATCATATCTTCTATATCTCCTATATCTCCAGGGATTGTAGTAACCTGAACTTATATATACAGTAACTCCGGGATTATAGTAGAAGTCATCATAGAAAAACGGATCGTAGTAATCATAGAAGAAACTCCTCCTATGGAATCTCCTGATACGATTGGAATAACAATAATCGTAATCATCGTAATAATCATCCTCATAATACTCATCTCCGTAATCATCTCCATATTCATCATAATAATCTCCCTCGTCATCATTACTGACCACTACCGTATTTTTGTAATAACTTCCATCTGTATCGGGATCATAATACAAATCATCAAACTGTCCGAAAGATACATTATTCACAAACATGAACAATGATAAAAACATCCAAAATAAAACTGACTTTTTCATCTCTATAATTTTTTTTCTATAAATAATTAAGCTCTTCTTCAACTTCACACCGCAATTTATTACTTTTGCGGGAATTTATGTGTTAATAAAATATTAAAGTTTTAAAAAACTTAGTTAAATCTTAATTTTGCGGTCACTTTTGATTAGATAATTAATGATTTTTAATACTATTAACCCATTTTCAATAAAATAACGTAGAGAGATTTAATGAAGTTTCAATAATTAAACATTTTAAATTTTTCTTAACATTTAGTCTAAAAAAATAATATGGCAAAAGAAATTACAGGGAGAAGCGAAAATTATTCCCAATGGTATTTGGATATTGTAAAAAAGGCAGGTTTGGCAGAAAACTCTGCTGTACGTGGTAGTATGGTAATTAAGCCGTATGGATTTGCGATATGGGAAAATATAAAAGAGGACTTGGATAGAAGATTTAAGGAAACAGGACATCAAAACGCCTATTTTCCCCTATTTATACCCAAAAGCTTCTTAAGTAAAGAAGCGGATCACGTTGAAGGTTTTGCAAAAGAATGTGCTGTAGTAACACATCACAGACTTATGAACAATCCTAATGGAAGCGGTGTAGTTGTAGATCCCGAAGCAAAATTGGAAGAAGAATTAATCGTCAGACCAACATCGGAAACTATAATATGGAATACATATAAAAATTGGATAAAATCTTACAGAGATTTACCTTTATTAATAAACCAATGGGCAAATGTAGTCAGATGGGAAATGAGGACAAGGCCTTTCCTTAGAACTGCTGAATTTCTTTGGCAAGAAGGGCATACAGCACATGCGACTAAAGAAGAAGCCATAAAAGAAGCAAGACAAATGCATGATGTATATGCTGATTTTGCCGAATCTGTCATGGCAATGCCTGTAATAAAAGGATCTAAATCCGAATCTGAAAGATTTGCGGGAGCATTGGACACTTTCACAATTGAGGCTATGATGCAAGATGGAAAAGCACTTCAAGCCGGTACATCACATTTCTTGGGACAAAATTTTGCTAAAGCATTTGAAGTTAAATTCCTAAACAGTGAAAATAAAGAAGAATTTGTATGGGCAACTTCTTGGGGAGTGTCCACAAGATTGGTTGGAGCTTTGATAATGACTCATTCTGATGATGACGGACTGGTTCTTCCACCGAAATTAGCTCCCATTCAAGTGGTAATAGTACCAATCCCAAAACCAAATGAAAATATCCTTGAAGTAGCTGAAAACATCTCCACAAAATTAAAAGCTAAAGGAATATCTGTAAAAATAGATACGGATATGAAGAAAAGACCCGGATTCAAATTTGCTGAATACGAAATGATGGGTGTACCTGTAAGATTAGGAATAGGGATGAGAGATTTGGACAAAGGCGTAATCGAAGTCGCGAGAAGAGATACAAAAGAGAAGAAATCTGTTGATTTAGAAAATATCGATGCTTATGTAGAAAAACTTTTGGAAGATATCCAAAGCAATCTGTTTCAAAAAGCTGTGAAATTCAGAGAAGACAGAACGTCCTACGTTGATTCCTTTGAAGAGTTTAAGGAAGTATTGGAGAACAAGGGTGGTTTTATCTATGCGCATTGGGATGGCACGGCTGAAACCGAAGAAAAAATTAAAGAATTAACTAAAGCGACAATAAGATGTATTCCTTTGGATGCAAAAACTGAGAATGGAGTTGATATGATATCCGGTAAGCCATCAAAACAAAGAGTTTTATTTGCAAAAGCATATTAATATTAGTTGCAAATGGGAAAACATAAAACGGTTGAGATCAAAAATAGAAGAGCAAAGTATGAATATCATATTATTCAAACATATGAAGCGGGAATTGTCTTGACCGGAACCGAAGTGAAGTCTATTAGAGACGGTAAAGCCAATATCAATGAGGCATATTGCCTTTTTGATAAAAACAATGAGCTATGGATAAAAAACATGCATATATCCGAATACAAATTGGGCTATCACTACAATCATGAAACAAGAAGAGACAGAAAACTTTTGCTAAAAAAATCCGAACTAAAAAAATTGTACAGGCGTGTTTTGGAAAAGGGAAATACAATTGTGCCATTGAGAGTATATTTTTCAGAAAGAGGAATAATAAAGTTGGAAATAGCTGCTGCACAAGGCAAAAAATCGTACGACAAAAGGCATTCTATAAAGGAGAAAGACATGAAACGGGATAAAAGCCGATTTGATAAATTCAATACCTGATGCTTTGGAAATAGTATTTGAAAACAATGATATCATTTGTATTAATAAAAAGGCAGGAGTTCCTTCTCAAGCCGATTTGACAGGAGATGTTTCTGTCTTTGACAAGGTGAAAAAACACCTAAAACATGAGCCTTTCTTAATTAACAGGATAGATAGACCCGTTAGCGGTCTGATACTCTTTGCTAAGACAAGAGAAACGGTTAGATTATACTCCAAGTTTTTATCCGATAAAACAACGACAAAAACCTATTATGCAATTGTAGAAAACAAACCCGCTTCACTTGAAAATACACTTGAAAATACCTTGATAAAAAAGGGTATGAAAGCATTTATTTCCAAAAATCCTAAAACAGGAAAAAAAGCAGTATTATCTTATAAGTATATCGGTAGTGGTGATAGATATCACTATCTTAAAATCAAGCTTATCACAGGTAGATTTCATCAAATCAGAGCCCAACTTGCACATATAGACTGCCATATTAAAGGCGATGTGAAATACGGTGCAAAAAGGGCAAACAAGGACAAAAGCATCTGCTTACACGCTTATAGTATTGAAGTCAAAACATCAAATGAAAAACCTTTATTAACGATTAAAGCAGACTTCCCCGATAATATTTTATGGAGGGATTTGCAGAGGTATATGTAAACTAAAAAGTCCCGCGAATATCCAAATGAAGAGGTGCATTTCATTTTTTCGCTTTTTGCCTTACTGCCCTCTGACTCCCCGTTTCTCCGTAGACTCCGAAACCGGGAGAACCTCAACCCGCATTTCCCTT
>JALVEE010000271.1 GCA_027008645.1 Saprospiraceae bacterium | reverse complement strand
AATCATAGCTATAATCGTCTTTGTTCAATTCATATGAAACCGGAATACCGCCATTGAGTTGTATAGTTGGAACATAAGAATCATAGGCTGGCTCCACAACAATCACTTCATCACCTGAACTTACCATAGCCGATATAGCATTGTAAATAGCTTGAGTAGCACCCACAGTAATCGTAATTTCAGTATCCGGATTCACGTCTTTACCATGGAGAAATTTGATTTTAGCCGCAATAGCTTTTCTCAAAGAAAATACTCCCGCCATAGGTGCATACTGATTGTGCCCTTCCCGCATTGATTTCATTACGAGTTCCTTCAACTTATCATCTGTATCATAATCGGGATAACCCTGAGATATATTCAGTGCACCGTGCTTGATTGCCATTTTTGTCATTACAGAGAATATGGATTCCTCCACATGAGGTAATTTGGACTTAATTGCCATTTAATTTATTTTAGTCAAAATCAAAAATAATATCCCTGTCAGCAGGACATTTTATATTGGGAAAACACTTAGTGATAGGAAATGTGAATCCCACAGGCAAAGGCAAAACCACTTCTCTATCTCCATTCACACTCATAATCACTCCCGACTCTTCAAATCTAATCTCAAAGTTCAGTTTATCCCCTACTTTCACGTTGTCCAACAATGCTCTTTTGAAATCATAATTTACTTGTGGTGAGACACCACCGATATATGCATAATATCCTATCAACATCTCTCCTTCATATATCCTGTAAACAAACCGGTAACTATTGTTCCAATGAATATGCCCAAGAGAAATGCCCCACAATTTGCTCCATCCCGGTCTGCAAGAGTCGTCAGTATAAAACATAGAATCCGAAACTGTCAGACTTGCGGAATAAACCGGACTATATTTCAAGAAAACCGGAAAATGAAATATTGACGTTCTACCTTTTTTAATTATATATTGCATTTTACTAATTTTAAGTACTATCTTCCCTCAATCCAAAAATTATTAGCTCCCTCACCTATTGTTATCTTTATATCTGCCGATGTCAATAACTCTAGCAGTGCCAAAAAAGTAACAACTGCATGAATCCTGTTTTCAATTTTCACAAATACCTTATCAAAACTCAATTTTCCTTTGGATTTGACCAAAGCTTTTATTCTCTCTTTTTGGTCTTTCACTTTATATTTATAAAATCTGACCGTGTGTATTTTTTTTGATTTTCTCTCTTCCAATCTTTCCACAACTTTCTCAAAAGCTTTCATCAATTTAAAAAGGGAAATTGACTCCATTTCCACATCCAACAAGGCTGTTTCAGCTATCTTTTTCAATTCGTTTTTTGCATTTCCCCTAACAAATTTCTTTGCTCTTTCTTCTTCCATCCCTCTAAAATCTTCAAGAATCCCCTTGATCCTCTTGTATTCTATCAATTTTCGTACAAGTTCATCTCTCGGGTCGATCTCATTTCCAAGTTCATCCACTTCTTTTCTTGGCAAGAGCATTTTTGTTTTTATCCTTATCAATGTAGCAGCCATTAGTATAAATTCGCTAGCTACATCCAGATTTAGTTGTTCCAATTGATGAATATAGTCCAAAAAATCTTCAGTTATTTTAAATATAGGAATATCATTGATATCCAATTCATCTCGCTGAATAAAAAACAATAGTAAATCAAAGGGACCTTCGAAATGCTCAATTTTTATATTATATGTATCAGTAGTCTGTAGCATCTTGACTCCAAATATTATCTTCTCTATTTATATCCAACATTCTCAACGAAGCATCTAAATTAATAGTTTTTATCTTATCAATATCAAAATCCATCACTAATTTGTATTTTTTCTCTACCCAAGCCCAAGGTTTTAGCACTTTGTATTCAAAAATATCACTCTTTTTGCTTCCGTACATTAACGTTCTTGGAATATTGTAATAATACTTTTTTCCATCCTTAAGCTCAAGCTCAATGTCAACCGGCATATGCAAACTCCCTTTACGATTGATCTCCAAAACAGCATTACCCATATTCGAATAAACCGAATCAATAGCAAAATCTATATATTTTCGTGAACTTATAAAATCTTGAAGATACCAATCCAATTCTATATCTGACACTTTTTCCATCACCCTAATAAAATCCTCAGGCGTTGGATGCTTGAACTTCCATTTATCAAAATAAACCAAAAGTCCTCTATCAAACGCCTCCTTTCCAATAATGTATTCTAATTGTTTTAAAAATATGAGTCCTCCTGTATAAGCTACTCTAGAATAAGCATAATTTGTAAAATAATGATCCGAATGTATATTCATAGGCTCATAAAACCTCGACATCATATATTTTACATATGACTTATACTCCCTTTCAAAAGGAAAATCCCCGAATTTACGGTTTATCAAGCCCTTATCAGTCAAATATTTCAACACTTCAATGGTTGCAAAACTTGTAAACCCCTCATCCATCCATGGATAAAGACTTTCGTTGGTAGCCAATTGCATATGATACCAACTGTGCATAAATTCGTGAGAACTAACTCCCACAAGGCTATTAACAGACCTATCACCTGTAATCAAAGTTGCAAGAGGATACTCCATACCTCCATCTCCTCCTTCGATAAAATTATATACCGGATACTGATATTCTCCATATCTTTTGTTCATAAACTTAAATGCCTCAACCATAACCGGAGCAAATATATGCCAAATGCTATCCCTTTTACCAATGTCTTGATAGTAAAAATTGAATTTAGTTTTATCATTTGCTTGAAGTGAAAAAAACTTATAGTCTCTATCAGCAGCCCAAACAAAATCATGCACATTGCTCGCTCTAAGACTCCATCTGGTTTTACCGTTTCCCAAGCTCCGGGAATTAATTTGCTCTGCTCCCGCTGCTACGACATATCTGCTATCCAAATCAATCACCACATCATAATCCCCCCATACTCCATAAAACTCTCTGGCTATATACGGATCAGGATGCCACCCAGTCCTATCATATTCGGCCAACTTGGGATACCACTGAGCCATACTATAATCAACCCCTTGCTTACTATCCCTTCCGGCTCTTCTACACATTTTCGGAACTTGTGCTTCAAATATCATATCCAAGCAAGTACTATCTCCCGGTAATATAGCTTCATTTAAGTCAGCCTTCAGTATAGTCCCGGTAATTTCATAATCAATTGCTTTACCACATTGTTTTATCACTTTTACTTTTTCATATCCTATCTCATTTTCCGTAAGATTATGTATTGTAGAATCCATATTCATACTAGGATCCAATATGGTTCTCGCTCTGATATCCATCATACTCCCCTTTTGAAACGCATTGTAGAACAAATGGTAATAAACCTTATGTATAGTATCTGGGGAATTATTGTAATAGATAAGATGCTGAAATCCCTTGTAGGTGTGGGTTGTAACATCCATATCTATTTTCATAGTATAGTCAATTTTCTGCTGCCAATAATCACATTTTTGTGAATACCCGCCCCTCATAGCAAAAAACATCAAAACTAATATCAACGGTCTAAGATCAATCATTGTTAAAAGAATTTGAAATATCCCATTTATATTTTTTATAGGATATGTATAAAAATATTATGCCTAATACACAAATCTCAATAGCCAAAATAACAGGGTTTATTTTTTTTGAAATAAACATTGAGTCTGTCTGTAATGCAGCACCATAATATGTCACAAATAAAGCTCCAAATATATTTGTAGCGGTATGTACACCAATAGCCAATTCCAATCTTTTGTCAAAAATCACAATTAAGCCCAATAATACAGCAGCGGATATATAATAAGACATCATCGGCCAAAACCCGTATTTGAATGTCTCAGGATTGGCTCCATGCATAACTGAAAAAACTATTATGCTAACAAGAAAACCTAAAAAAATACTCTTTGAATTGTAGGCTACGGATTGGAGCAAATAACCCCTTGTAAATATCTCTTCAAAAGCCGTTTGTATTGGTAAAACCAAAATGGAAATCAATAAAAGTACTAAAAAAGACCAGTCCGGATCCCTGAAAATATAATTGGAAGAATCATAAAAATAAAGTAATACCTCCAAAATGGCAAGCATAGCCAACCAAGTCAATGTTCCCCATATAAATCGTTTCCAATCAAATCTACCGTCAGCAGAAATAATTGTCATAAAATTTCTTTTATGGATATATCTCACTCCTATATATAGTGCAAATAAGGCAAATACAAAAAACAATAAAATGAGGAAAAACCCAGTATTCTTATCTATATGTATTAATGAAAAATCAGGATTTTTCTGAAATTCCACCAAAACCTCTTTTCCGATGTCATTATGTTTATTCATAGACCACCTCATAGCAATATACAGCGGTATTTGACCGGTAAAATATCCGGCAATAGTCAACAGAATCGTAAAAACATAATGGAAAAGTGAATTATTGGCTTTCCCGACATTTTCATAAAAAGCTTTCATTAACCAAGAGATGCCGCTTGATGATTAAAACCGATTCCTGTAGCTTTGGGGGGGACATCATCGTCATAATCCTCCCAAGCAGTCACTTTCTCAATAAACCGTTCAATATAAGCCACAATTTTATCTTCTGTCAATTCATGCGGTCTTACTATTTCAAACATTTCAGGATTTTTGGGCTCTCCTACTCCCTCTATATATGGATAATTGATGAAAATCGAGATTTTGCCATTAAACAATTGCTGAAATATCAAAACCCCATTCATTCTTATCAAAGGTTTCTTGACTTTATCAGTCATTTTTTCAAACATCCCGCTTTCATCAAATCCCAAACTAAAAGAAATAGCTTCCATACCGTGTATCTGCTCTGAATATTGGATATCGGCCTTGAGTTTTGTCTTTTTGTTTATCTCCTCCAATGTATTATAGATAAAATCCTTTAGATTAGAATCCCAAGCTTTGCGATAATTTTTGGAGTTCTTCAAAACCCCATCCAATGCCTTTATCTTTTTCTTCAATTCTGTTAAATTCATATGATATTTTTAATCAATTCTTTTATAATTTTGTAAAGATACCCATTGCAATTTGCATTTTGGTAATTTTAACTCAAAAATTTCTCTTTAACCCTCACCCCTTTGTTTATCCCAAAACTTTTTGTATTATTGTAAGCTGTTATAAAAATAATATACATGAAACCTATTTATCTCGATTTTAACGCTACTACTCCGATTGCAAAAGAAGTTGCCGATGCGATGAAACCCTATCTATATGAATATTTTGGAAATCCATCAAGCGTGCATTCTTACGGAATCAAAACTAAATTGGCTGTAGAAAAAGCCAGAAAACAAATTGCGGATTTCATCAATTGTGAACCATCTGAAATAATATTTACAAGCGGTGGTACAGAGTCAAATAATTTCGCGATTAGAGGAATTGCTTTTGCAAATAAAAACAAAGGCAATCATATTATTACTTCTTCAATCGAACACCCGGCTGTATTTGAAGTATGCAAATATCTTGAAAAATCCGGTTTCGAAATAACTTATCTGCCGGTGGATTCATACGGAATGGTTTCTCCAAAAGACTTGGAAAATGCAATAAAAGACACAACTATTTTGGTAACCATTATGCACGCCAATAATGAAGTAGGCACGATTCAACCTATCGAAGAATTGTCTAAAATTGCAAAAAAACACAATATATTTTTCCATTCGGATGCTGCACAGTCTCTAGGCAAAATTCCTGTTGATATTAAAAAAATGGGAATTGATTTACTGAGTATCGCCGGACACAAACTTTATGCACCAAAGGGTATAGGAGCTCTTTTTATCAAAGACGGCATCAGCTTGGAAAAACTCATCTATGGAGCAGACCACGAACAAAACCTGAGAGCAGGAACAGAAAATGTGTTAGAAATTGTAGGTCTTGGCAAAGCTTGTGATTTGGCTATGCAAGATCTCAAAACCAATATGCAACAATATAAAGCAACTCGTGATTACCTCTACAATTTATTAAAAAAAGAACTGCCGGACATTCAGCTCAATGGACATCCGGAAAAAAGACTTCCGAACACTCTAAGTATCTCTTTTCCGAGAATAGAAGCCAATACGCTTATCTCAAGATTGGAGGGAGTCGCAGCCTCAGCCGGAGCAGCTTGCCACGCCGAAAGCATAGATGTATCTGTAGTACTTGAAGCGATGATGATTCCTCTTGATTACGCTATGGGAACAATCAGATTCTCTACAGGACGAGGACTCGATATGAACGATATCAAAACAGCTGCCGAGGAAATAATCTCAACCGTAAAAACATTAATGCCTAAGGATAAAGAAAATGCAAATATAAGTATCACTGAAACAAAAGAAATAAAACTTACCCATTATACCCACGGCTTAGGCTGTGCTTGCAAAATCCAACCGCAAAATTTGGAAAAAGTATTGCAATCACTTCCGTTTTTCTATGACAAAAATGTATTAGTAGGAACTGAAACTTCTGATGATGCCACTATTTATAAATTAAATGATGATATGGCATTGGTTCAGACTCTTGACTTCTTCACACCAATCGTAGATGAACCTTACGATTTTGGAGCGATCGCAGCGGCAAATGCATTGAGCGATATTTATGCTATGGGGGCAAAGCCGATTTTTGCCCTAAACATAGTTGGGTTTCCTGAAGATGCTTTACCATTAACGGTATTGGAACAAATACTCAAAGGTGCTCACGATAAGGCAAAAGAAGCTGGAATACCAGTATTGGGCGGGCATACAATCGAAGATCCAGAACCAAAATACGGAATGGTAGTGTCCGGCACAATCAATCCAAACAAAATAATAAAAAACAAGGGGGCTAAGCCTGATGATGTCATAATCTTGACAAAACCCATAGGTACAGGAATAATCTCAACAGCAATAAAAAGAGGAATTGTCGAGGATTCATTAAAACAATATGTGACAAAACTCATGAGCCAACTCAATAAGACTGCTGCTGAAATAATGTTAGATTATGACGTACACGCCTGCACAGATGTGACAGGCTTTGGTCTTTTGGGACATTTGCGAGAAATGAGCAAAGCTTCTAAATGTGATGTAAACCTATTTTTTGATAAAATTCCGTTCATTGAAAAAGCTAAAGATTTTGCCACTGCCGGAATCATTCCCGGTGGTACTCACAATAATCTTGACTATGTCAAAGCTGATATTAATTATGGGAACCAAACAAGAACCAATCAACTTTTGCTCAACGATGCCCAAACTTCAGGAGGACTTCTTGTGGCAATGCCGAAAAAAGATGCTTTGGGGTATATTGAAGCCCTAAAATCAAAAGGTCTGAAAACGGCAACAATAATCGGCAAATTCAGCACTGTTGGAGAGGGAAAAATTACTGTAAATTAGAATAAATTGCAACTTCTTGAGTCAAATAACAATTAAAATTAAAAATTGAATTAAAAAATATAAACATTAGTGTCATTTGAGAGTTAGTTTGTTATAAGTTTACCTTTGCGAAACTTTGCGATACCTCTGCGATACGTTGCGGGACATAAATAATATACTGATTTTTATTAATTTTCCCGCTAAGTAACGGTAAGGATACGCTAAGTAACGCAAGGTGGAAAGATATTTATAAAAAGAATTATAAAACCACTAAGTCAGGATGCTTTTAAAATGATTCTACCTTTGTAGTTACGAATTAAACAACTACTTACTTATGAAATACTTAATAATTATCAGTGTCTTCCTTTTTAGCTGCAATACATCAACAGAAATTGATAAACAAATAAGGAATGATTTCTCTGAGGGAGAAAAGGAGTTAATCGCGCTTTCAAAAACAATAATGGATAATTGTTATTACACAACATTAATAACGATTGACCAAAAAGGACAAGCAAAAGCTCGTGTAATGGAACCTTTTCCTATGGATGAAAAGTTTGAGATTTATATGGCAACAAACCCCAAAAGCAGAAAAGTTTCCGAAATAAAAAATAATCCAAAAACCACAGTTCATTACTTTGATAAATCCAGTATGTCCTATGTCTCATTTTACGGAAATGCTTTTATCGTAAATGATGAAAAGACCAAGTCCTCAAAATGGAAAAAAGGCTGGGAACGATTTTACAAAAATCAAAAAGATGCTTATATGCTAATCCGTTTTATACCTGACAAGTTTGAATTAATAAGCATTACAAAGGGATTTACAGGCGATAAAAACACCTGGAAACCTCATGTAGTTGATCTTAGGCTTTAAACAAATAATATATTACTAAATTAACATCTAAAATCTTCAATCATTGTTCGGTGTTCGAAATTCTACCTATTATCCAATATTTTGTAATAACTAAATTTAAAGCCCTGATAAGTGAATGTCTCTGACTTCGCTTTTGACACAACACCCCCAATACCTAAGCTTGAGACTTCTTGTGGTCAGCAAGGAATTTCTCTAAACCATTATCTGTAAGCGGATGTTTTAGCAGTCCTAAAATAGAATTCAATGGGCTAGTGACTACATCTGCTCCATATTTTGCACATTCTACTATTTGTCGTGGGCTCCTGATAGAAGCAGCCAAAATCTCGGTATCATATAGTTGTACAGAATAAATCTCGGCGATCTCTTTGATCAATTCAATTCCATCCCAAGTAATATCATTGACTCTTCCGATAAAGGGAGACAAATATGTCGCTCCGGCTTTAGCAGCGAGAATAGCTTGTCCTGCTGAAAAAACCAAGGTGCAATTGGTCTTGATTCCCTTGTCTGACAAATATCTTATAGCTTTTATTCCATCTTTAATCATTGGAATCTTTACTACGATATGTTCTGATATTTGCACCAACTCTTCAGCCTCCTTTATCATTCCATTGTAATCTACGGATATCACTTCCGCACTCACATCATTTTGTACGATATCACATATTTCAGCATAATGTTTAAATATATTATCCTTACCTTTTATTCCCTCTTTTGCCATCAAAGACGGATTGGTAGTTGCACCATCAAGAATACCGAGTTCTTTAGCTTCTCTTATTTGATCTAAGTTAGCTGTATCTACAAAAAATTTCATTTTATATGTTTTTATTTTTAAATAGTGACTGAAGAAGTCGCAAAAGTATAATAAAAAAAGCCAAATCAGTCAAACTGAATGGCTTTTTTTCATTTTTTTACTTATGATTATTGATGCATCAATTCGTACATTCTCTTACCTATTTCGGCAGGAGATATAACTACATGAACACCATTCTCAGCAAGAATTTTATTTTTTGCCTCAGCGGTATCTTCTTTACCTCCAATGATAGCACCGGCATGCCCCATAGTCCTACCTGCGGGAGCAGTTTGTCCGGCTATATACCCCACTACGGGTTTAGTTCCATTTTCTTTTATCCATTTAGCCGCTTCAGCTTCCATAGTACCACCAATTTCCCCAATCATAATGATACCTTTTGTTTCAGGATCTCCCATCAACAATTTTACAGCATCGAGAGTGGTTGTTCCAGGCACAGGATCACCGCCGATACCGATACAGGTGGACTGTCCCATTCCGGCTCTGGTCACTTGATCAACTGCTTCATAAGTCAGTGTTCCGGAACGTGAAACGATACCGATATTTCCTTTTTTGTGAATAAACCCGGGCATAATACCCAATTTTGCTTCCCCCGGAGAAATAATACCCGGACAATTTGGTCCGATGAGCACAGCGTCTTTTCCTTTTCTATAAGAATCTACTTTAAGCATATCTTGTACAGGAATACCTTCAGTAATAGCTACTACTACTTTTATTCCGGCTTCTATGGCTTCCATAATAGCATCGGCTGCAAATCTCGGTGGAACAAAGATAATAGTGGTATCTGCTCCGACTTTCTCAACAGCTTCTGCAACTGTATTAAACACAGGTCTATCCAAGTGGGTTGTCCCTCCTTTTCCCGGAGTTACTCCACCTACAACATTTGAACCGTATTCTATCATTTGTTTTGCGTGGAAAGTCCCTTCATTCCCTGTAAATCCTTGTACAATAATTTTTGAATCTTTATTTACTAATACACTCATTTGGTTTATTTTTTAAATTGCTATAAACTAACAATTTCTATTTTACAATATATACTTCTTCATTTTCCTTATGCATATAATACTTTTCTCTTGCAAAACGCACGATATCTTTATTCAAATCATGCTTTTCTTTCATCACGTTTTCGTATTTCTGCAAATAATCTTTTTTATCATTTTTCAGTTCCTCTATCCTGTTTGACAATTTGTATTGAACAAAGACATTTTTACTGTCAAAAAATAGCATCCAAATAATAAAAGCTACAAAAACCAGTCCGTATTTATTGAGCACAATGGCTCTAATATGCACAAACTTGCTGTGTTCGGTATTGGGATTGTTCATGGGACGTTTTAGTTTTTAGGATGCAAAAATAACGGTTTCAATATTAATGCATCAAATTTGTAAAATTATTTAATTATATATTTATTATTTTAATTGTTTATAAATTACAACACTCGTAAGTTGATTTCTATCTCTTCTTGATTTCCCTGCCCGGAAAATAAGCCATATCACCCAACTCTTCCTCTATTCTCATCAGTTGGTTGTACTTTGCTATCCTATCGGATCTGGAACCTGAACCGGTTTTAATCTGTCCCGTGTTCATTCCTACTGATAGATCCGCGATAGTAGTATCTTCTGTCTCCCCTGATCTGTGACTTATCACATTAGCAAAAGAATTGTTTTTTGCCATATTGATGACATCCAGAGTCTCGGTCAGAGTACCTATTTGATTCAATTTTATCAAAATAGCATTTGCTGATTTTTCTTCTATTCCTCTTTTTAGTCTTTTAGGATTTGTAACAAATAAATCATCCCCTACTATTTGCACCTTATCGCCTAACTCCTTGGTAAACTGCTGCCATCCTGCCCAATCATCTTCCGCCAAAGCATCCTCAATAGAAATGATAGGATATCTATTTATCCATTCTTTCCAATATGCAATCATATCGCTTGAACTCAACTTATCTCCTGTTGATTTCTTTAAATAATATACGGCTTCATCTTCAAGATAGTATTCGGAACTAGCCGGATCAAGTGCTATCATAATGTCTTCTCCCGGTCTATAGCCCGCTTTTTCAATAGCGAACAATATTGTTTCGATTGCTTCTTCATTGGACTTGAGATTTGGAGCAAATCCTCCTTCATCTCCTACATTGGTTGAATAACCTTTATCTTTCAAAACTTGCTTGAGATTGTGAAATACTTCAACTCCCATCCTCAATGACTCTGAAAAATACTCCGCACCTATAGGCATCACCATAAATTCCTGAAAATCGATACTATTGTCGGCATGTGATCCTCCATTCAATATATTCATCATGGGCACAGGCAATGTATGAGCTCCCGCTCCACCGATGTATCTGTAAAATGGCAAATTCGATTCATGCGCTGCCGCTTTTGCTACTGCCAATGAAACTCCTAAAATTGCATTCGCCCCTAAGTTGCCTTTGTTGTCCGTTCCGTCCAAATCAATCATCATCTCATCAATCCTGATTTGATCCATAACATCCTCTCCTATAATCGCATCTCTTATCGCTCCATTCACATTCTCACAGGCTTGTAGCACACCTTTCCCCATAAATCTTCCCTTATCTCCATCCCTCAACTCAACAGCCTCGTGTTTACCCGTAGAAGCACCTGACGGAACAATGGCTCTCCCCATTATACCCTTAGCTGTCAATACATCAACCTCCACAGTTGGATTTCCTCTGGAGTCTAAAACTTCCCTGGATCTAATATCAATAATTTCGCTCATTTTAACAATTTTTAGTTTTATAATAATCAAAAGCAATAATTGTGGCAAAGGTAAAACTAATTTTCAATAAAACAAAACATATTATGTTTTTTTGCAATATGTTTATTTTTTAGGGTTTTTGTTTTCGGGGTATATATCTCCAAAATCATCACTATACCTAAGTCCCAATCCCGATTTATTCTCCCAATTAGTATTGATTTCGTCAAATTCTCTTTTGAAAAAGAGTCTAAGGCTCAAATTTTTATTTTCGGTTAAAAACAATTCCACATCAACATTCCCCCCTGAAATAAAATTATTTCTTTTACCAAAATCAGATTTTCCTGTATAATCCGTACCAAACTGAACTTTTATCTTATCATCCAAAAGCCAAACGGTAGTATTCAGATTGTGATATTGAGGCAATATATTGTTATCATTTTGTACGATAAAAGAGCTATTGCTTGAATTGAGTGAAAAATCAACACCCGATATTAAGTCTGAACCAGCGATAGTCTCCGACAATAATCCGGTAACGTATCCAGACAACTTGGTAGTCAACCATTCGCTGATAGTATTGATACCGCCACTTGCTAAAAATCCGCTATTACCGAGATTACCCACCAAATTCTCATCAGGCAAAAAACTTCCCCATACAAGCAAACCCACTACTTGGGTATATACTGCATTTGGTGAAGACTTAAGCTTTTGGAGTTTACTTACCACAATGCTACTAACTGCATTGTCCACATTACTAATACTGAAATCAAAATCGATATCAGGATGCAATAGCGGCCCTGTCAACATTGAAGTCAAAGCTACATCCCCTTTATAATTTCTATTTTTATTTGGAATATATTCGGAAATAAAATTGGCTAATGATATATGATTGACGACATAATCCGCCTTAATATCCATTATTCCTTCAAATGGATCTCCATACCATGTGATTTTACTACCGGGTCGTATCGTGAATTCCTTGTTTACAAGTTCGTATAATGTAAATAAGTATTTTCCTGTTTCAAATTTAAAATCCCCATACATCTCGATATCTTTATCTTGACTTACCAATAGTCTGATTAACCCGGTTCCCCGTCCAACCAGATTATCTCCTGCATTGGGATCCATTATTATTTTCATTTTTGCGGCATTTGTTATTTTAATGCTCATATCAACATCTATACCTTTGAGTCTATTGACAATTTTGTTTTTTACCTTTGTTTTTTTATCTTTTTTATAATTAATAAATGATTTATCAGCCGGATCGACATATAATTTTACAGGAATAGTGAGATTTGTGCCTTCACCTGTCTCTGCATCTATTTTCATATAGATTATATTCTTAAATTTCCCCTTAAAAACAGCACTTACCTTACCCAAAGCCCTACCCCAGTAATCAGGATTCATTTTTTCATTTGTATTCAATGCCAATATTCTATCGGAAGTCAATTTGACATCCACCCCAAAATTTCTGAATCTATCAAATGTAATACCACCTGTAGCATTGCCTTTGTTTCCATATTCATCTGCAATCACTACTCCGGACATATCGATTCCCTTGTCATTAATCGTAAATTTCTGATTATCGAAAAAATATGGCACACCGATATAGTCAACAGTTGTCTGTCCGTTATACACTTCTCCTTTACCCGAAATACTCAGTTTTTTGAATGGTCCGAACACACGCATACCGGCAGTGAGCACACCTTGTGTATTGGATATACCTTCATCTATAATATTTTCTAAAAATTCAAGAGGGAATCTGTCAATATTGAAGTTTCCATAAAAAACTTTCTCCTTTATCTTGTAAAACCCATTTGATTGGATATGTGACGATACATCATCTATTCCAAAATTAAACACTAATTTATTCCTGTTTACAGTATCCAATGCTATCTTAGCATCCATTGAACCATAAAATTTATCGTTTATTTTCAAATCGGGAATTTGTATATCGCTTTCGACATATTTCTCCTTGAATATATTGTGGACTTTGACAAACCCATTTGATTTCCCTGTAAAATGCAATTTTTTATACTTCAACAAAACATTTATCATACCAACATCAAAATCTTCCAATTCAACTTCCACTCCTTTATTATCATTTATATCATTGAATACGATTTTGCTATCACCTTCGCTTATCACAAAATCTTTCAGACTGATGTAATTCTTCCCAATTGTAATTTTATTTTGTCCGGAAAATTCCAAATTATCCTCAATAGCTTGAATATGTCCACCGTATATCTCAATACCAAAACTGTCTTGAAACGGTATTGTCCTTCCCGACAATGCAATATCCTTTATACTTTTGCCTATTGAATCAACGGAAAACTGGAAAAACAATTCTTCCTGACTCACATCCGAGTCAAAACCAAGCCTTGAAATACTTGTATTGTTATAAAATGCTTTCTCACCATTCAAACTAAAGTCTCCATATCCTTGATACAGATTAAAATCGGAAGTAAAGCGCACAATATTATTATCATCATACTTTACTGTATCAATATTCAATTTCAGAACCAAACTGTCTCTTCTGTGGTCTGCACTACCTATCAAATTCAAATTATTAAATTTGACATTTTTTCCTGTAAGAATTTCTAATATATCTTTGGAGTCCGGGATATCCAAATTAAAATCATAATAGTAATCTTTATAATCATCCAATTCTTCATCCTCACTTTTAATACCCACAACAAACTTTGAAAAATTCCTGTCAAAAATACTATAAACTGCCTTTGGAATACTCTTCAACTTATATTTTCCATCAAAATAAAATGTAAATATATCCGAATCTATATCCACATATCTCTCTCTATTATCACCAATAATTGATGAAACATTGAGGGAATCAATTATCACTTGCTTTGCCCCATTTGAAAGCACAAATTCTTTCAAAAACATTTTTCCAGAGAAATCTTCTACATCAGAACCTATAAAATCCATATTCACATCTCCTTTCAACACCAAAGCTCTCTTATACAATTTTAGTGCGAATAAATCAAGCTTATGTATTTTAGCTTTGAAATTGTACAATGGAATCGAATCTTCCATATCTATCAAACCATCCAATTCGAAATTGATATTTTTGTCCACAATTGCCAAATCGCCATTGAATCTTCTCGACTTTACAAGCCCGTTGATACTAACATCTTTATACTTGTACCCTTTGTATTCAAATGAGTCGATCTTGGCTTTCAACTTGGCATTTGCATTGGCTGAATTAAATCCTCTTCCATCGACAATATTGCCATTGACTGATAATTTCCCTATTTTATCGTTCCCCAAAAATCGCCCTAAATCAAAACTATTTAGACTCAAATCACCACTGTATCTCAAGTCTTCCTTTCTATCTCCAATCTTCATCACTAAATCAAAATTGGAATTTCCCAACTCGGACACAAGAGTACCGGAGGCTTGGAAGTCTTTAAGAAATCCTTCAAAATCCCCGTTAAAATCAATCTTACCTAATCTCAGAAAATTACTGCCGAATTTTACTCTATCCGCAATGTCGGCAATGTATTGTGAAGAAGAAGATAGCTTGGTATCTGTAAATTTCAAGTATTCCTCTCCTTTTTTCGACATATTCTTCAATCGAAATGCGGTACTCAAGTTAAATTGATCTTCCACATTTACACTAAAACCATTTGATTTCAAATCATTGAATACTCCTTTGACATTTCCTCTAAATTTAATCAAGCGATTTTTGTTACGAACCAAAGGAGATTCCTCTCTTATTTTGGGAACAAAATAAATAATATCTTTAAATTTTAATTGACTGCTTAGAAATTTTCCTTTTAGAAAAACCTTATCTTCAAAAGATTTAAAATCTTTTTTGCTTTTATACCCCAAGGCGAGTTCTCCTTTCACCCTTGAATTTTCTGTTTTCAAATCAAGTCCGGTAAGATTGATTCCTTTATTATTAATCGTTGCTGAATCGATGACCATATTATTAATAGAAAAACCGTTTTTTTCTATTAAACTCATTTTTTTCAATGAAAAACTCAACTTTCCAAGACTATCCAAACTTGCGTCATGAACCAATATATCGAGCTTATCAACTTCTATATCTGCAAAATCGATAAAGTCATATGTCTTTGCCGCATGTTTTCTTTGAGTATTTTTTTTATAATTCAGCTTGCCTTCTTGTATATTTAAATGCCCGATTTTAAACAAAAGACCAAGATTGATAATGTCCGTATTCAAATCACCGGTTTTATCACCAATTTTTGTGATGTTTTTCCTTGAAATTTCAACTGTCGGGCGATACAAATCCAAGCTTTTTATTCCTAAATATTTTTTGCATAAATCAATCTTATCAAAAACAATTGAAGCATCTTCAATATTTATCACTTCATCATTTGGTTTATCAAACAACCTGTTGGAAATTGAAACATTGACCATATCTATTCTATCTATATCAAGAACGGCACATTTTCTTTTGCCACTCTTCTTTTTGCCTAATTTGAATATAAAATCTTGAAGATTGGAACGTTCGTCTCCTTGATTTTTTACAATATTGAGTTTGGCGTTTTCGAGTTTGACATCTGAGAAGTCAAATCTATTGAACAAAACCATCGACAATAGATTATCTACTAAGCTTGTGCTAAAACTGCCCGCTTGAATCATCGGTTGATTATTCAAGTCCGAGATCGAAAAATCTTTAAGCTGTATTCCTTTATTGATATTCAGTGCGACACCTTTCAACTCTACACCATATCCTGTTTTTTTAAAAATATATTCGCCTATATTTGAAGCGATTTCCTCCTGAATCAAGGGGCTATTGAGAGCGATAGCAAGCATATTCAAAATAATCAGAAATACGATAAAAAGCTTCTTCAGAGACCATCTAAAGCCTTTTCTTTTTTTCTTTAGCTCCACAACATCCGATATTTCTTGTTTTTCTTGCTTCATTGAACTAATTCAGTAATATTGAGGATTATTACACATTTTTTAATTTATTAAAACAGCCAATTGAATAAATATATTTCTCTATTTATTAACAATATTCAGGCTTTAACACAAATTAACTATAAAAATTCAAAAAAAATATCCTCTCAAACCGTAAAAGTAAGACAAAAACAGTAAAACAGCAAAAAAATGAGATACACCTTTATGGTTTATTCTTTGTGAGATTTTGTTTTTATCAATGTATCAATGCATTTATGTATTTCAACCTTATTTCTTTTTATTGATTCAATGGCTGTTTTTTGAAGATACTTGATATTATTGGATGAGACAAGATCCATTCCGGCATGTTTGTTATCCAATAGCGAATCGAATCTGAAATAATTTACATTATCCAAACTTTGCAATGTGTAATGTACAGTATCTGATTGACCTGACATCATTATTTTTAATAACGGAACATCTTTTCCGGGAGACATCCATTGATATACTCCCCAAGACTGGACATCTTTAATGTCGTAGTCTTTCACGGTATAACCGGTTCCCAAGCTCAAGACATTGAAACGTTCGGCTTCCGGATACATCTTTCTAGCTTCCAAGACAGTCAGCATTGCCGGATTATTTGCAAAAACACCTCCATCCACAAGACCATATGTTTTATTGTGAGGTGGACAACTTTTGATTTTGGCTGCGGGAAAAAAGGTAGGTGCAGCCGAAGTGGCTCTTGCGACATCTTTGATATAAAAATCCTCAACTCCGGGATCTAATTTAACAGGATAACTTTTAAAAAACTTAGGCATCATCTTTTCACAATCATATGAAGTGATAAGTATCGGTAATAGTGCGTCTCTCAAACTTGCATCTCCATAAACTTCCTCCATCAAATCCTCTATAAAAGCGACCGAGTATTTGTATTGGTAAATCGAGGATATAGCGGACAACCATTTTTTATTCACTCTGGTAAAGAGCAAATCTCCTTTTTCGGTATATATATTCAGTAGGCTTTTAGTTGTATATTTGGGTGTTCTTGATTGCGCATTGGTAAGGAGTGGCACTCCCAATCCCAGTACTATCAGACCACCGGTACTTGTACCTCCCATTATATCAAAATACTCAAAAAGATGTTTACTGGGGTTGTGTTTTTGTAATACCTGCTCTAGATAGTGAAGTATGGTTATAGGGATAATTCCCCTTATTCCCCCTCCGTCAATTGATAATATATTTACAGTCTTCATTCGTAATATGTTTTGGTTATTTATAGAAAAAATAATAAAAAAGTCATCGTACTGATGACTTTTTAAAATCATATTCTATTAAAACACGACAATTGGATTTAAAAACAAAAGAAATAATTCTATTATGAAGAGTAAAGTAAAAAATGTATTGTTTAAGAAAATTGGCGGTTCAGAAGTTTTTAGTTTAAAATATGAACCCAAAATGAAATTAAAAATTGGAAGAGCTATTGATAATGATATTAATATCGAACAAGATGCTGATTCAGTCAGCAGGTATCATGCTGAGATTGTTATAAATGATCTTCATTTTGAAATCAAAGATCTCAATAGCACTAACGGAACATTTGTAAATGGTGTTAAGATTAAAGAACAGGATTTAATGCCCGGTGACAAAGTACAATTAGGTAAAAGCGGTCCGGAATTCAAATTTGATCTCGATCCGAGACCTGCAACTTTAAGTGCAAAGACGAGAGTGATAGGAGTACCGACGGAAACAAAAGAGATATCCACCATCGATTCTTCTGAGGATATTATTTCCGATATAGATTCAGCATTGGAATATGACTCAAAGCAAGAAATCGGTAAAGAAACCGTGGAAAGAATGATCAAAAAACAGCAGAGCAAGTCAAATGTTTTAAGTTGGGTAATTGGTTTGGTCAGTTTGCTTGCATTGTCAGTCGCAGGTTATATGTACTTTAATCCTGAGTCAACACCTCCTCCTAATCCGACTCCAAATCCCATTAACTTAGATAGTACATTGACACCTGCCGAGATAGTTAAAAAATACTCAAAAGCCGTTGTAATGATAAGGAATGCTTGGAAACTGGTATATACACCAACAGGCGAAGACATTTATCATCTATATGACATAGATCCGAAAACCAATAAAGTATTTCCTATCTATTTTAATGGCAAAAACGGAATAGAACCATTGTGTGTTAACGGCAAACCGAATGCTTTTAGTAAATTAATGGCAGGAGCAGGGCAAGGTTCGGGATTTGTTGTAAGCCCCGAAGGGTTTATAGTAACAAACAGGCATGTGGCTAATACCTGGATGGATACTTATTCTTTTGCTCAAGATGCATTTCCGGGTTTACTTGTAGAGCGTCAAGCTAATGGACAATGGGGATATAGGAAAAACTTTTATGTCCAGAGAGCAGATGTTTCCGGATTTATTCCAATCAATATATCATCTTTGAACAGGCAGCTAATTGATGATAAGACTATAACAGGAAGCTTGTTTTATACGGATGTGTTATTTCCGGGTTCAAGCAATCCTATAAGTGCTACTGTAAACAGAGTATCAGATAAACACGATGTTGTAATTTTGAAAATAGATTATAGCAGTAGTTTGAATTCAACCGAAATGAAATCTGAAGATATCAGTCAAGGTGAGGAAATTTCGGTAATGGGATATCCTGCTCTTTCTCCCTCCGAATTTGTTGCGATTGATTCAAAAACAATGCTTAGCTCGAGAAGAAACTATGAAACAATCGCAAAACCGAGTATCTTTAATGGCATCATTTCTAAAAAAATAGGTGGAGAAACAAAATTCATGAAAGTATTTAGTAATGGCGGTGACACTTATCAATTAAATGTGAGTGAATCCGGCAAAGGGAATAGCGGAGGTCCGGTATTTGATAATCATGGCAAGGTCATAGGTATCTATACATATGGTTATTCAGCACCGGGATTCGGTTCATTATCATTCGCAGTACCCATTAAATATGCAGCTGAATTGCTTCATGTGTATTGATATCACTTGATCACACAGGTTTTTGTGAATAGTGACAATGTTCAAGCCATGAAAACCTGTGTGAATAAGTATGAGTCTTGGTATTCAAAATAAAAACCCCTAATAGTTCGAGTCTAACAAAAAAAATATTAAAATGAAATTCAGCAGCTACCATATCATTAAAAAAATAGGCCAAGGAGGAAATGGTGTCGTTTATAAAGCCAGGCATATGGTAACCGGACAAGTGGTCGCTCTTAAAATTCTAAACAAGGATTTGGACATAAGAAGATTGAAAAACGAAGTTAGGCTTCACGCCAGTCTAAAACATCCCAATATCGTTACATTGCTCGATTTGGTATCCGATAATAATAAAAGTGCATTGGTACTGGAATATGTTGAAGGATGGAATTTGGATGAATATATTGAAAAGCACAAATTGACTTTAAAAGAAAAAAGAGAGTTGTTTTTGAAAATACTGGAGCCCATAGAATTTTTGCACAGTAAAAATATAATTCATCGCGATCTAAAATTTGGAAATATTAAGGTTTTAGAGGACGGGAATATAAAACTATTGGATTTTGGCATTTCTTACGGCATATCAACTCCCAAATTGACAAAAGAAGGATTTTTTGTAGGTACAATTTATTATACAGCCCCTGAAAGGATTAAGGGTATTAACAAAATACAATCCGATATATGGAGTTTAGGAGTGATCTACTACGAAATGCTAACAGGAGAAAGACTGATTAATGGCAGCACAACCAAAGAAAATCTAAAAATACTCAACAGTGAAAAATATACTTTTTCAAGATTAAACAATTTTAATCAATTAGATACTAAAGTACTGAAAAAATGTTTGAGAAATGATTATCGCAAAAGGTATAATTCAATAAAAGACTTGAGAAAAGATCTCGTTTCTGAATCAGATAATTCAAAATCGTATTATCCAAGGTTTAATCTTCACTATAATCCAAAATGGATTATTATCCCTTTTTTGATTGTTGTTGTATTACTAAGCTATAAATTAGTACAAAAACCCGATTCTAAACAAGAAGATTATGAAACCTGTGTGGAATTTAAATTTTATCCTAAAAATGCAGTACTTAAGTTAAATAACGGAAAAATAATAAAAGGTGGAGATGTTCTTTGCGGAAATCACCGTCAAAGTTTCGAAGGCACTTTGAGCGCAAAGGGTTATAGAACAAAATATGTTCCGATTTATCTTCCCCCGGTAAAAAAACGCAAACAATTGTATTACACATTAGAAAAATAACCATGAGTTTATTTAAAAGAAAAAATATAAAAGATTCACCGGTATGGGGTGTAAATGGATTCTCCGCTTCAGATGTCGGCAAAGTCAGAAACAATAATGAAGACAGCATTTATTTTAAATCAATTCCGGGAGGTTGTATCGGTATAGTCGCTGATGGTATGGGAGGACATGCTGCCGGTGAGGTTGCAAGTAAAATGGCGATTGAAACCATTGTGGAAAATCTTCCTGCAGATTTCTCATCAATCAATGAAAAAGTACTACAAAAACTATTAACAAAGGCAAATAAAGAGATATTAAAACTCTCGAGAGAAAATAGAGGGATGAGAGGTATGGGTTGCACTACAACAATGATAGCGAGTTGGAATGCCAAAATATTTTGGGCGCACGTAGGTGATTCTCGTTTCTATATGAGACGAGGAACTGTGTTGAGACAAATCACCACTGATCACTCTTTGGATAATCTGGGAGGGACAAATGATGGTCAATCACACATATTGATCAGAGCAATGGGACTATATGATGAAGTAGAGATTGATACAGGGACTATTGAATTAAATGATGATATCGCGCAGCGTATTTTGCTTTGTTCGGATGGTCTATACGATATGCTGAACAATGATGAAATCAATGATTTGCTAAGGATACAATCAGCTTACTTCGCAACAAACTGCCTTATAGCAATGAGTAACCTGAAAGGAGGACATGATAATGTCAGTGTGATAGTAGCTGATTTTAAAAAAATAGACTTAACAAATAGTCAAAATATTACTAAAGAGATAACTCTACCACTATGATAGGAGAAACAATTTTAGGATATAAAGTAATAAAAAAACTGGGACAGGGTGGTATGGGAACTGTCTATATGGCATATGATACCAGATTGGAAAGGCATATTGCTCTAAAAGTATTGAATACGGAATTAAACAAAGACAAGGTATTCCTTAGCAGATTTCAGAGCGAAGCAAAACTATTGGCAAAATTAAATCATCAAAATATAACGATACTTTATAATCTCATAGAACACAAGGATAGATGGATCATGGTAATGGAGTACGTGGACGGTGTCTCTGTCGAACAGTATCTGCGTAAAAAGCCTGATGGACTTAAGCAAAATTTGGTGATCAAAATAGTTAAAGAAGTATTGACAGGACTGCATTATGCACACTCAAAGGGGATAATTCATAGAGATATTAAGCCCGGAAATATCATGATTGATTCCAAAGGCAAAGTCAAACTTATGGATTTTGGTATAGCGATAAACAAAGATTCAAAAAGACATACCAAAGTAGGGAATATCGTAGGTAGTATAGAGTATATCGCACCTGAACTGATTAAAGGTGCTGAACCCTCAGCTCAAACCGATATTTATTCTCTTGGAATAGTGATGTATGAAATGCTGGAAGGTAAAGTACCTTTTGCCAGCACCAATGATTATGAGATTATGGATAGTCATTTGCATACAAAACCACCAAAAATCACCAAACAAATTGATTCTTCCGTTTTAAAAATTGTCAATAAAGCTTTGAATAAAAACCCTAAAAGAAGGTATTTATCCGCTCAAGAATTTTATCATGCTTTTGATAATAATAAAAAGACTTTAGATATCCCATTATCCGGCAAAAACATACTATTTGCAGATATCAAAAATAGCTTAACAGCTCTCTTCGCAACATCCAAAGGATTTATATTGAACAATTGGCTATATCTGATTGGAGCACTTTCAATAATCATTCTTTCGACAAGTATCTATTCAAGATATAGTAAAAATGAGTATTCAAATAATAATAATGGTGATATTAGCTTGGTAGATAATAATGAAAAAACTTCCATAGAACGACCAAATTTCGTCATAAATAACAAGCAAGAGCACAATTCAATTGTCGTCAAGGATACACAAACAGTAAAAAAAGATAAAAGCAATACAGAATCGGTTTTGAGCAGAAAACTTGATTTGGCAGAACGATTATTCAAGAGAAAAAAGTTTCTACCACCGGGAGAAAATCTTTTGGATCTTTGTAAACAACTATTAAAAAAATACCCCGGGAATACCAAAATCAAGGACTATGTAAGTAAAATGATAGCCTATTACAAAGCAAAAGGAGACAAATATATAAAAAGAAAGAAATGGAAATCAGCATTGAGAGAATTCGAAAAAGTATTATTGATAGACCAATCCAATGATTATGCCATTAGAATGATCTCATTTATCAATAAAAAGCTGAAGCGCGAAAGCCCCTTGGTAAAACATAAAAAGAATGAAGACAATGTCGTTGAAACAGGTATTGTCAGAAACAAGTCCAATTCAGATGAATACTATGAAGAGAAAGAAAAATCTGATTTCAGGGATGATAAAAAGGAGAAAGCACATGAAACAAAACAAGACCCAAAACCAATTGTAATCAGAAAGAATAATACTGAAACCGATTCCCATAGCAGAACTAAAAAAGTAAAGGCTACTATTAAATACGGTATGAAGATTATCATAGGACTGGACGAAGACATAAATACGGAACAAAACAGAAGCGATGGAGAATCAGTCAAAATGCATGTAAAAAACAATGTGTATAGCAAGGGTAAACTTGTTTTTGAAGCCGGTAGCCCGGTAAAAGCTGTTTTGACAAAATTCAAATCTTCTCTAAACAGGAAAAAAGGGCTTATAGAAGTCAAGGTCAAGTCTATACAAGCTAAGGACGGATCATGGATAGATGTTCGCAGATCCACTTTTAGAACCCCGGGCAGGAGAGGACAAAAAATCAATTATTCTCCCGGTATGGAATGGATTGTCTTTACAGCTGAAAGAAAAAAAATTACTTATTAATAAACTAAATTAAATACTAAGAATTATGAAAAAGATTTTAATTCCTTTATTGATTTTATTATCAATACATTTAGAAGCACAAACATTTTCTCAAAAATCAACCACCCAAGGTTTTACTATTGCTTTGAATTTAGGTTATGCAGGATGGGGAGGAGAAGACTTAGATCCTTTTACCGGCGGCGGCATAGGATTCAATTTTTCGCCCTCATATGGCTTCAATGAAAGATTTACTCTCTTTAGTTCCATTGAGTTTGCTCCGAATGTAAATTTGGGACCACTTATCGAGG
>JALVEE010000270.1 GCA_027008645.1 Saprospiraceae bacterium | reverse complement strand
TCATTTAGTTGCTGCTTAAATCTTATCCCCAAAGGTTCAAATTCTACATTTGTGTATATAAAAGGCAATTTCCCAAACAATCTTTTGCTTATTTCTTTTGCCTCATCATTAATTCCTTTTGCTTCATTTTCTATCAGTCCAATAGCCTCAATCAATTCCCCAACCAAGTCTTTTTCTAATAATCCGATTTTATTCATAATTGCCAATTGGGAAACAAAAGAATATCCAAAACAAGCTCTTGGCGCAGGCCAACCCGAAGGAATCTTAATGTAATCAAAACCATTCTCAACAGCCTTGTCAAGCAATTTGCCTCCGGAAGTAACACTAATAATCTCTATACCTTTTTCCGCAATCTTGTCAAATGCGGTCAATGTCTCCTCAGTATTACCGGAATAAGATGATGCTATGACCAATGTGTTTTTATCAACCCAATTAGGAACCTCATAGCTATTTGAAGTAAAAACAGGAACATTCCCGTATCTATTCATTTCTGAAGACAAAAAGCTACCTGCAATTCCGGAACCTCCCATACCCAGAACCAGAACTTTATTAATCCTTTTTGCAGGTCTCTTCAATACATATTTATCCGTAATATCAATCGCTTCTTTAAGTTGAGCTGCAAATTTATTAATCAGTTTATCCATTATATTATTTTTATTCTATGCAATAGTTTTTGTTTTTATCCGACAAAATCACGGCAAAAATACAATAAAAAAACACTAAA
This sequence comes from Saprospiraceae bacterium, assembly GCA_027008645.1. Taxonomy (GTDB): domain Bacteria; phylum Bacteroidota; class Bacteroidia; order Chitinophagales; family Saprospiraceae; genus JADJGA01. Next base: position 23,253 of record JALVEE010000270.1, on the reverse strand, counting down.
AATGCAATTTCTAAATACATTATAAAATGTTTAAGATTTTTACCGGTTTAATATACATGTTAAAAAAACATATGCAAATATTATATATGTATGAAACTTTAAATTAAATTTGCAAAAAATATAAAGCTTTGTCAAAGAAAATAGTAATAATACCGACATACAACGAAAAAGAAAATGCTGAAAAAATAGCAAACGCTGTTCTTAATCTCAATGAAGGATTTGATATTTTATTTGTTGATGATGGCTCTCCGGATGGAACCGGAGAAATAATTAAGAACATGCAAAAAAAACATCCTGAAATTCATCTGATAGAAAGAGAAGGCAAACTCGGTTTGGGAACTGCTTATATCGCCGGATTTAGATATTGTTTGGATAAAGGATATGATTTTATTTGTGAGATGGATGCGGATTTTAGCCACAACCCCAAGGATTTGCCCAGACTTGTAAAGGCTTGCGAAAATGACATCTATGATTTGGCTATCGGTTCAAGGTATGTCAGAGGAGGTGGAGTAAAAAACTGGGGAATGGATAGAAAAGTATTATCGTATGGAGCATCTCTTTATGTTAGAGCTATTACATTTATGAATATAAAAGACCCAACAGCCGGTTTTGTATGTTATAAAAGAGAAGTTTTGGAAACCATTGACCTCAACAAAATCAAGTTTATCGGTTATGCTTTCCAAATCGAAATGAAGTTCTCTGCTTGGACTTTAGGTTTCAGACTAAAAGAGGTTCCAATTGTTTTTACAGATAGAGTCGAAGGTGTCTCAAAGATGAGTTCCAATATAATTGGTGAAGCGGTTTGGGGAGTTTTAAAAATGAAAATGGCCAGTTTTATCAAATCTTATAGAAAAAGCTAAGTTGAAAACGTATTAATTTCATAAGTGGGGAGATCTGTGCATATAGAAAAATTAACCTTATATGCGAAAAAATGAAATACACATATCAAAACACAACATAGTCTGATAATAGGCGTTTTACGTATACGCTTATTGTAATATCATTAATATACTTTGGTATATTGCCTAAGCATTTTTGACTTTGTATCGCTTTTGTTGTAAATTGCAAACGGATTTGCGAAATGCAAGTACCGCATAAATCAAAATATCGTCCTATGTTGTATCTAAAGAAAGATGGTCATTCTTATTTTTTATTAGTCTTTTCATTTATATTTTTTTCATTATTCATTCCAATTAATGCTTATCCGGTCTCTCCGTATGCAAATAATCATTCAGCAGAAAAAGGCAATAGTATAACTGCTTCTATTTCCACCAGATTTAGAGTTTTTGAAGCCGAAAACTGTCAATTATCGGGAATGAAACTTAGAGCAAAAGCAGAATCCTGTCAGTCCAGCGATAAACTGATATGGAAATATATTATCGTTAATCCCGGTGATGACGAAGTTATACAATATTCATATAACTATACTCCAAAGCCCCAATCAGGCTCAATAGGTGATAATTCATTGGATAAATTAAACCAAGTTTTTGAGGCTAATTTGATTGTGTTGGATGAGCTACCTTTGGGAGAGTACAAAATTTCTTGGACTCTTACCATAAATGATGAGTATAGTGTAAGCAAAGATCAATACTTTGACATCGTGGATAATACTGCGCCTGTCCCCGAATTGTATCAAAGCATAAATACAAATAATCAATCTATCCAAGCTCGTGATTTTGACAAAGGAGAATGCGATGATTGTACTGCTTCCAATGACAATTGTTCTGATAATATCTATTTCACATTTAGTGACAAATTACCTGACTTTGAAAATAACTCAAGTAGATGGGAAAAACAATTTTCTAAATACGGAAAGTATTTTTTCGATCCAAATACCGGTGCGATAAGTACAGAAAGTGCTTATTTTAATTCCCTTGCAGATGCTTGGATACCCGAAAGAAATACTACCGAAAGGCTTATCTCTTGCGAAGTATTAAATGATATGAAAAACGAAGATTTAAAAGTATATGTTTGGGATGAATTCAAAATCAATGATCACAAAAACTATAATAATTTCAGTTATGAAACTGTTTACTTCAATTCTAATATAGAATGTAATTCTAAAATTGAGGGTTATGCAAAAGATATAAATTCAAAACGACCTATTAAAGATATGTCTATAACGATAACTACTTATGAAGAATCACAAAGCACAAAAACCGATACAAACGGATATTTTAATTTTAATATTACAGATGGTGCCAATACAGTCTCCATAGAAGCGATCAAAGACACAGATTGGATAAAGGGAATCACAACACTTGACATAGTCCTACTTCAAAGACATTTGTTGGGAATAAAAAAAATCAATAGCCCATACAAACTAATGGCGGGAGATGCTAATAATGACGATAAAATAACAGCTTCTGATATTTTGGCATTAAGAAAATTAATACTCGGTAGTAAAAAGAGTTTTAAAAATCATTCTTGGGTTGGTTTACCTGCCGGAATGAACTTACAAGGAATGAATCCTTTTGATGACAATCTGCTTAATAATACATTTGCATTGAGTTTTCTAAGTAGTAATAATATTGATTTTGATGCAATCAAAATTGGAGATATTAACCAGAGCGCAAATGCATTTGTACCTCGGGACGATGATACTATCAGCCTCGTTATAACAGACAAAACATACAGACAAGGTGAGTTTATTGAAGTTCCTGTTTTGGGAAGGGACTTTAGGAGCATTTCAGGTGGGCAATTCGCTCTTAAAACTGAAGGCTTGTCGTATATCAGCACTATTGGTAATGTACTACCTATTGACGACAACAACATTAATATAGTCGATGATAAGATTATTTTTAGTTGGAACTCTCCAAGAGATTTGTCTTTTGAAGACGAAACTGTATTATTTACCTTGAATTTCAGAGCAAAAAAAGAGATTAGGCTGAGAGAATCATTATCATTAGTTGGAAATCCTATTAGTTCAGAATTTTACCGGGGGACAAAAAACATACTGAATCTAAAACTGTCTATCAGGGAAAATGATGCTGAATATGCATTTAACTTATTGCAAAACACACCAAATCCCTTTAAGGATATTACTCAAATAGAATTTATTTTACCAAAAGCGGATGAATTCAAATTATGTGTTTTTGATATCACAGGAAAGCAACTCATAAAAATTGCAGGCAAAGGCTATAAGGGTAAAAACTCTTTTTATTTAGATAGTAAAATACTTAATCACAAAAATGTCAATACCCGGTTAGACACACCGCATATGCTATTTTACCGTTTAACATCGGGAAACAATACAGCAGTCAAAAGAATGATGATTATGCAATAAATTGTTGTCCTTAAAAGAAATAATATGTTCGACTTCCACCGCTAAAACGGGGATTAACAGCATTTGCGTACTTTGAACCGAATGTGTATCTCAAACCGACATATGTATATGCGGAATAATCTGTAGATAGTATTCTGTCGCCCAAAACCGTACCGATAACATCTGTCTCTTGCTTAGGCAAACTTATTTGGTCGTTTACAAAAGACACATAAGCCCCAATAGAAAGCGTTAACCCCTTGAAAATATTCCAATCAACATTGGTATTAAAAGATAGATTATTGATTCTGATATCGTGTAGATAACTAAAAAAACTTGCTCCAAGACTCACATTTCCCCATTTCTGTTTTTGATATAAATCAACTCCAATACTATGACTGAACAACAGTTCCGCTTTCTTAAAAAAAACGGTTGTATCAACATAGTCATTATAATTTGTGCCTATCTTATATGAAAAAATCAAACTTTTTCTATCAGATTCTTCAAAATTAAACACATTATATTCCAAACCAAGTTTGAGGCCTGAACCTATATTATAGTTGGAATATGTATTTGAAAAAACATTGGTAAACCCACCAATAGACCAGTGGTCATCCAAACTGTATATATAGCTACCACTAAAATACTTACTTTCTCTACTCGATGTAATGGTACTTGAATCTATCACTACATTATTGGAATCCCTAAAGTAATAATGTCTTACATTAAAATTTGAGCTAACACTAAACCTCCATTTATCTTTTTTTGTAATTCTATTTGCATTGATATTTCCATACACAGACAATCTATCACTACTTGACGAGCCATTAAAACTACCTCTGAGGCTCGCATTAAAAACCCAACTATTCCATGGATCAACAATTTTTTCCACAGCTTTTTCTTTTTCCACACCAACTTCATATGTGATTTTTTCCGCTAATGGGCTATTGAGAAAATATGGCAAGAGACCTTGTTTTACTTTTGAAATAATTTTATCATCAATAATACTTTCGGTCTCAGTATCCTTGATATCGAGACTCAAAGTATCTTGCAAAGAACTGTAATCCCTTTGTCCCTCAAAGTATATACTAACTTTTTCTCCTGCTCCCGTCGATTGATTTGTTACTATCACTACCACATCCGCATCTTGTCTCTGTCTTACATAATTGACAAAATCTATCTTTCTCTTCATTCTTGTCATATCGCATTGCCAACATTTAATAAAAACATTGGGTGCTCCCTTAACAATCGTTGCATCGGTATCCTGAGCCAGTGTTAAATTTGAAAATAAAAATAATCCCAGAACAATTAATACGTAGTTTTTCATAGTTAATAAGTTAGTTTTAATACTGCTAAACAATAAAATTAGCCTTATATTCAAAAATACATTAAATCAATTTGTTACAGTCTATGTTTTCTTTCTTTCACGATAATAAAAAAAACATCCTCAACTTTTATAAAACCATATAAACTAAAATATATTTTATTATATAACAACTAATATAGGCGCATTTCATTTTTTCTCGTTGCGGGATGATTCTCCTGCTTTTTTAATCTCTATAATTATTGTCCGGATTTTGTTTTTTTGGCAATGTTTTGATATCTTTGTATCAATCACTTGTATTAAAGCTAAAAGATTACAATAATAATCAATTTAGATTTACGTATTTTCTTGCAGAAGCTATGCATTTGAGAAAAATATACAATAATGGGAGAAGAAGCTAAAAAAGATTTTAAGACCATATCCAAAGAATTGTTTGATCTTAGAATAGACAAAGCCAGCAATCAGGAGATTATTGACGACATAAAAAAAGATTCGGTATTCAAAGGCCCAAGCTTATGGATACTTTTTTTTGCAATAATTATTTGTTCAATAGGACTTGATATAAATTCGACAGCGGTAATAATCGGGGGAATGCTTATATCTCCGTTAATGGGTCCCATTATGGGTATCGGTATGGGATTGTATAGAAATGATTTGGATTTGCTCAAAACTGCTGGATTCAATATATTTACAGCTATCGTACTGAGCGTTTTAGCTTCTGCTCTATATTTTTACATCTCTCCTTTAAACAAAGTACAATCCGAATTATTATCCAGGACATCTCCGGCAGTATGGGATGTACTAATAGCATTTTCGGGAGGCTTTGCAGGTATCATAGCTTATACCAGAAAAGAAAAGAACAATGTGATACCGGGCGTAGCCATCGCTACTGCTTTGATGCCGCCTTTGAGCACAGCAGGTTTTGGACTTGCTACAGGAAATTATAATTTTTTCTTTGGAGCTCTGTACTTATTTGCAATAAACAGTGTTTTTATAGCATTTGGTACATATTTGGTCATTCGTATTCTTAAGATTCGAAAGAAAAAGTATTTGGATGAAAAAATCGAACAAAGATCCAAAAGGATTATCGCTTTTCTTATTATACTGATTATTATTCCATCGGTGCTGACAGCCATCAAAATGGTCAAAAAAAATACATTTGAGAGGAATGCGGAGATGTTTATATCAAATGAATTTAATTTTGACAACACGCTTATTATATCAAAAAAATTCAGATTTAATAAAACACCAAAACAAATAGATATCACTCTGTATGGAGATAAATTAGATGCATCTACCATTTCAAAAATCAAATCCAAATTATCTAATTATCATCTGGGTAATACTCAACTGATGATAATACAAGGTAGTCAAGATAACAAACTCAACGAAGATATGGTGCAAGAACTCCGGGATAATCTCAAAGAAGATATTTTAAGAGATATGAACAATAATTCTTTTGAAAAACAAAAGGACAAAGACAAATCAATAAAGTCTCTTGAAGAAAAAATTAAAGCCTCCGGTAATTTTTATTATCCGGTAAAAAGAATTGGTGAAGAAGCAAAAATAAATTTCCCTAAGATTGAATCTATAACAATTAGCAAAAATCCAATACTCAACTTGAAGAAAAATAAAATGGATACTATTCCTATTGTTATCGCTAAATTTGAAGAAAAACAATCAGATACGGAAGCAAACAGGTTCAATCTTTGGCTAAAAGCAAGACTTCAAGTCGATACTATCGAGCTATTGATAAGAAAATAGGATTATTTTACAAATGATTTTGTAATCATTTTTTTGCCGCTGTCATCTATTATTTTTACAAAATATATTCCTGTCCTTAATTTTGACACATCCAATATATCTTTCTCTAAAACAATACCCGTAGCGATTGTTTGTCCAAATACATCCAAAATACTAAATCTACAAGCTCCACAATTATCTAACTTAATATTCAATATATTTTTAACAGGAGAGGGGAATAATTCGAGCCTATATTCAATTGACTCCACCTCAATTCCCAATGATTTTTGGTGAATTATCCCAAGTGCATCCAAGTCAAACCCACCGGATTCAAAGGGTGTTGGAAAGGGATCGTTAATGGGATTACCATTAGTGTCCAATGTAGAAAAATCCGGATTTATACTTCCAATGACATCAGTAATCCTGATAAATTTAATATTATTTTTATCCAAAAAATCACTATCAGGCAAGGAATCCAAATCGAATGGAGTTCCATATCCCCCTCTGTATTTTCCGGCTAAATTATGAATTTTTGTAGCGTCCAGTGTACCAAAAGTACCGGTTTGGCGAGAAACATCTGTTAGGGAAACAGGCGCAAACAAAAAATAGTTCTCACCATCAGAACTGACTTCAACAGTTGCCAATTCAAGGAAAGTGTCATCAAATGAATTTTCAAATACAGCAAAATCCCAAGACTCACCATTAATAATAGGAGGATCAATTTTATATACCACTACCCCACTATCTCCAAGACTGACAGTTTTATTATCTGCCTTACCATAAACTTGCTCAATAGAACCTTGTATAACCTGCCCCTTACTCTTATCACTAATATCAACATACCCCCTCTCTATTTCAGCATTGTCTCCCCAATTTATAAAAACAGAACTATCTTTACCGATAGCTGTGGAACCCGGTTGACCAACAGCTGGAGCAAACTGAGCCCGAGATGTATAGATCGATAAAAATAGAATAAAGGATAATAGTATTCTGTTCATTTGATTGTAAATATAATTAGAAAAATGAAGGCGGAAGTAATACTTCCACCTTCCCCTATTCCGACTTATCGTTATAAGTCTTATTTATTTCTGTATTTTGATAAACTGCTTTGTTAATTTCTTTTTACCATTTGATACTACCAAAACGTAAATACCATTTTCAAGAGAACTAACATCAATTTTAGTATTATTGTTCAATTTTCCTTTTGAGATTTTTTGCCCTGTGCTCGTATATATCTCAAAACCTGCATTTTTAATCTCAATATTTTTTATTTCAATATATTCTGAAGCCGGATTTGGATATACTTCCAAACCGGGATTAACCGTTAAAGATTTTGTTCCCGAACGAATATCATAAGTTATCTTATCAATAGCAAAAAACGCAGGAGTATTCATGCCGTAATCACCAACATCGCTGGATGATAGCTCAAAAGCCAATCCTACCGGTTCTCCCAGTGGCTCTTCTATATTTACCTCAGTCCAATCATCTATGATATAGTCTTTGGAATTATCATCAAATCTAAAATCCGCTAAGTAAAAATCAACATATCTGGATGAATCTACAAAACCTTCACTTGTATAAATGCCATATATTCTCAACTTGAAATAATCGGGATCATTTCCACTATCACCGCCAAATTTTTTGGCGAAAGAATCACCGTTTTTCATACTCAAATATGCATAAGTTGAATTGCATATCTTGATATTTTTAATAACAGGTTCTAAATCTGCCATTCTACTGTAAAAAGAGGCATTGTTTTGACCTATTGCATAGGTAATTCCATCATAAGCACCCGCAGCGATTGAACCATACAAATTGCTAAAACCGGCTGTACTATCATCTCTCATAGTCGAAAGAGCAAATCCACCGGACCAATAATTATACGTCGTATCGTATGTACTTTTAATAGAAAAGAGATCACTTTCAAAATAATCCCTGCCAAAATCACCTCCTTCTTTATTAAACCAAAAAGAATCCACAGCCATATTATGAACATCAAAAGAAGCTTCACCGTCTTCAACTTCATGACTGATTTTGACCTTATCTATAGCATAGAATGCAGGGGTATTCATTCCCCATTGGCTATTATCACTTGAACTAAGTTCAAAGCTCAATCCACTTACATATCCCAAGGAAGACAGATCTACATATCTCCAAGAATTCAAGATATAGTCATTTGTATTAACAGAATCCCTAAAATCCGCAAGATAAAAATCAACAAATTTTGATGAATCAATATTGTGGTTCTCAATGCCATAAATTCGCAATTTAAAGAAGTCCGGATCATCACCTGTATCACCACCAAATTTTTTAGCAAAAGAGTCACCGTTTTTCATACTCAAATACGCATAAGTGGTATTTGTTATCCAAAGTCCTTGGAAAAGAACTTTGTCATACCCATCTACTAAGATCGTTGAATTTTGAGTACCGACAGCAAATTTTTCTCCTCTTGCAGCCTTGGAAGTAATCACTCCATAAATATTCTCAAATCCCGCTGTCGTATCATCTCTCATCGTTGAAACTGCCCATCCACCGGACCAAAAATTATATGTGGTATCATAAGTGTTTGAAAAAATAAGACCACCATCTACAAAATCACCTGATAAATCCTTTCCATTCCAAAATGAATCAACAGGAATATCAAAATCTTCAAAGGATGAAACCGTCTGAGCAATTCCTCCCAGAACAAACAGTAAACTTAAAATAAATGTAAAACTTAACTTCATAATCATTGTTTTTTAGTTAAAAAAATAAACCTTGTATCTAAAGGATAAAACTTATTAAAATAATACTACCAAAATAGATACTAAAACTCAATGATAAAACAGAAGTGCGAGAATAAATTCAGAATGGTTGTATTGATTTATTCCAAAATATAGAAATCATCTACAACTTTCATCCCAAAGTACTTTTTTCCCGAAGCACAAATGAAATATCAAACTATATTGGCAGGTCTTCTGACTTGTCCGGTTGCAATTCCTTCCCATCTTTTCAGACAGTGGTTCAATCATTGCAAGCTATTTTTAGACTTTACAGCTGCGGGTACAGTTCAGGATTTTCACCTGATTCCCTTATACCAAATAGACTATAAAAAGTATTTGGTAATTTTTTCCCTTTGGAAAACCAATATAGATTGCAAAGGTACAAAATAAAATGATATAGTTCAAAAAAAAAAGCCATCCCTTAAAGGAATGGCTTAAAATATTTTTTAAAGACTACTTAAAAAGTAACTTTCAATCCAACATTGAATCTTCTTGGTAAACCAAAGAATACTTCAGCTCTTTCAGCTGAATGACTATTATTTACTTTCTGACCTTCACTATCTTTAAATGTATATCCATTGTATTTACTATTGTCCGTAGCATCCATTATATATAGTTGATCAAGTACATTAAATACATGTCCAAAAACCTTAACGCCTAACTTCCCGCTCAATGGTAAATCATACGCTAAGTGAAAATCAAGTAATGAATAATTTGGAGTCTTCCAACTTTGTGCTCTATCATCTTTGAACAATCTGGTAGTAGCATTCCAATTAGCATAAAAATTTCCATAGTATTTATATGCTAAACTAGCAGATAAGCCCTCTATTGGGAAAACTGTACCACTTATGGCATATTGAGTTTGAGGAGCATCACCAACTTTCAAATCCTTAATATATATTTCAAAATCTTTACTAGTATTTGTTGTATAGTCATGGTGAGTCGCTTTTGCATCATCAGTGTTTTTCCAGTTTCCAAAAGAAGCAGCCCCATCAAATCTAAATAATTTCATTGGCTGATAAGCAAAATCTAACTCAATTCCTTGATGCAATGAATTCATTCCTGTCAAAACCAAAAGACCTTCATTTTCTGTAGTAAAATCAAAATCACTAACAGTTATAGTTCTATTTTTCCAGGTTGTATGGTAAACATTTAAGTTAGCTGTGAATTTGCCGTCCTTTGACCAATACTTTGCTCCCATTTCACCAGAAACAAACTCTTCATTTTTATAATTTTCAATCAGTTCACTAGTATTGTCATTAATAACAGCATCTAAAATTGGCACTTTAGAAACGTAACCGAAGTTACCGAACAATTGAAAATTATCAAATAATCTATATCCTAATCCACCTTTTACTTGCAAACCGGAAATATTATCAGTCTCAATAAACAATTCCTTATTACCATCTGCCGGATCCTTCATAAAGTGATTTGTATGATCATACTTGATTGTAGAATACCCGAATGTAAAATAAGATGACAAATTGCCAATATTATACTCAGCCTGTGCAAAACCTCCAAGCCAATTAACGCTATTTGTTGAATTGTAATCAAATCTATCACCTAATTTAAGACTTCTATTTGGATGAAATTCGTCTGAATTGTCCTTGAAGAAAGTACCGCCAAGCAAATCCCTAACTTCTCTAAAATGGTCTATTTTTGCAGTTCTCATATCCAAACCTACAGTTGTTTTGAAATCATTTGACCACTCCATTTTCAGTTTAGAAATAGCACCAATAGTATATTGATTATTACGGCTGTTTCTTAAAATACCCAATGATTGTTTATCTTCTTTTGTCAACTTCTTTTTATCTACATAATAATCCCCGGCTGCTCCACTATTCATTTTAATATTCTCATTGAAGTCATATTTCCATGGACTGGAACCATAATAAAACTTATAATCATCGTCACCTAATTCTCCGTCTGCATCTCTACGGTACATTTTTCCATATGTTCCTGTTCCACCTCCTTTTCCTCCGGAATAATAAATAACTGTTGATTGAGACAATTTCTTTGTCCAATTTGCATACCAATTCAAATTAACTTGTGGTTTATGATAAAAGTTTTCTCTTGAGTTAATGAAAGATTCACTATGCCTGTCAAATTCTTTACCATCAACATTTTGTTTACCTTTATAACCGGGATCAATATCTGTCCAGTTTTGGTTATAAAATCTACCTTTTTCTTTAAATTTCTCAAATGCTTTTCCTCCATTACTATTGTAACTATCTAAATTCTCAGCAAACTCTTTACTGTAAACGGCAATATTTTGCTTGTACAAGTTTTGTCCGTGTCTTTGAGGAGCACCTAAAGCAAAAAATTCTAATTTATGCTTATTATTCAACTTCAAAGAAGCACCAATATAATAAGCCCAAGCATCAGTCCATGTTTTGTCAATAATTCCCTCTCCAACTTTTCTCACACCGGTCATACTAATAGCAAACTTATTGTTAATCAAACCTGAATTAGCAGACAATGTTGTTTTCAAGAACTTTCCAGAACCATATTCAACTTTTGCAATACCTCCCATTTTTTTATCAGCTGGACTAGTAATGATATTCATTGTACCTCCTATTGATGGAGTTGCTAAGTTTACTGCACTTAGTCCTCTTTGCAACTGAATAGAAGATGTCGCATCAGCAACACCATCCCAGTTTGACCAGTAAACCCAACCGTTTTCCATATCATTAACTGGAACACCATTAATCATTATGGCAACATTTCTTTGGTTGAATCCCCTTACATTGATACGTGCATCACCTGCACCACCACCTTGCTCTGTAGCGTAAACAGATGGAGTGGAGTTAAGCATCAAAGGAATATCCCTCGAACCTAATACTTTTTCTATCTGTTTTTTCTCAACAGTAACAAAAGCTACCGGTGTTTTCCTAGCAACTGCGTAATCTGCAACCACCTCTATAGATGATAACATCACTGCATCAGATTCCAATGCAATGGTTCCAAGATCGGTTTTCCCATTTACATTAACATCAATTTTTTTTGTAACAAAGCCAATGTAAGAAACAACAAGTGTCACATTGTTACTGTTAGTTTTTAAACCGAAATTCCCATCCACATCAGTGATAGTTCCGGTTGTAGTACCATCAATAAAAACAGAAGCTCCAATTAAAGGATCTCCGGCATTATCGACAACTTTTCCATTTATGGAACCTTGTCCATACATGAATCCTGTAATCATAAATACGACTATAAGAGTCAATAGTTTTTTCATAAGTAATAATTTTGTTTTGGTTAATATTACCGCAAAAATAAATATATTTATTTAATATATATAATTTTTTAATATTTATTTTATGCTAACATTAGTAGAATCGAATAAAAAATTGGCAGAAATCATTGAATCAATGATTTTTGAACACAAACATATCTATTGGATTTAAATCACCATAAGTTAAAAAAGTAAAAATAAAAGAGAATAATTATGTATTTAGTTAGATATTGAATAACTTTGAATTTGCTTTGGAATGCATCTATTGCCATAAAATGAATTGTTTTGGATAAAAATTTATTTTCAAAAAATCAGGTAACACCCTTAGTTTCATCTGATTGCTTAAAATTAAAACATCTTATAATGAAAGCTTTTTCGGTATTGATGATTTTTTAGAGCAAACTCAAAATTACTTATTTAAACAAAAAAAATATTTATTATGAAAAAACTACTCTTTTTAGCAGCAATGGTATTTTGCTTTGGTAAAATACATTCCCAGATTGTAATAACCGAGATTAACTACAACTCTCCCGATCAGGAAGACATCTATGAGTATATCGAACTTTATAATAATTCGGATGACACAATCGATATCAAGGGATACAAATTCTCCGAGGGTATCAAACACAAATTCAAAAAGTATTTATTCCCCCCAAATTCATATCTGCTAGTAGCAAAAGACAGTGCAGTAATCACAGAATTAGGTCTTGACGCATTCATTTGGAAAAGCGGTGGTTTAAAAAATAGCGGTGAAGCAATAGTCTTGGTTGATAGTACAGGTGTGACTATTGATTCTGTGAAATATGATGATGGAGGAGCGTGGGTGAGTACTCCCGACGGAGACGGCCCTTCACTTGAATTATGTGATTTTAATAAAGACAATTCAGATGCTAAATATTGGAAAGCTTCCGAATCATCACTCAACACTACTGTAAATGGTAAAGATATGTTAGGAACTCCGGGAAAAGCAAATTCGGTATCATGTGGTGGAGGTGAAGAACAAAATTTCTCCCTTGTGATAAATGAGATAATGTACAATGACGGTGTAGGAAAAGACAGTTTAGAGTTCATTGAGATAATAAATAATAGTGCAGATTCCGTTGATTTGAACGGTCTGAAATTAATAAGTAGAACAATTGATTTTGATTTCCCCCAATATACGCTTCGACCTTATAAAACTTTTGTTATAGCAAAATATCCGGAATTGATAAAAAAATATTTTAATATCAATGCTGATGCTTGGGGACAAGGGGGACTTAATAACAAAGCTGATACAATCACGATTTATGATAATGCAAATAATATCATCGATAAAGTAGAGTATTTTGAAGATGGAGATTGGTCTAATAAAGCAGATGGTCTTGGATATTCTCTCTCCCTATGCGATTATCGCTCTGACAATAATAATGGAAAAAATTGGCAAGCATCACCTGTCTATGCAGGATTCACTTACAAAGGAAACGAATTTCATGCAAACCCCGGTTATCTCAATTATTGCTCATATGATATGGATACATTGAAAAAAATCAATTCATCCGGAGAAATTATAAACAAACATTACAACCCGTTTATTACAGGGACGGTCTATGGTGTTAATTTCAATCCTGCCGGACTTCAATTCGTGATTAAAGACGATAATAATAAAGGAATATGGACTTATAGCCATAATCGAAATTTCGGTTACAATCTTCATGAGGGAGATAAAGTCACACTCTGGGGAAAGCTTAATCAATTCAAAGGTTTAACACAAGTAAGACTGGATTCTATTATTTTAATAAAAACAGATAGTGTACTTCAACCTGCAAATATAGTCACTAAATTGGATGAATCTACTGAAGGAGACTTGGTAACCATCGAGAATGTAAAACTTATTGATTATACCAAATGGACAAATACCGGTTCAGGTTTTAATGTAAAAGTTGCAAATTCTACGGATACTTTTAGCATTAGAATAGACTCGGATACTGAGATTTTTGGTAAACCTCATCCGGTCGGTGTATTTAGTATCACAGGTCTGGGTGGTCAATATGACAAAACAGCTCCTTTTTTTGACGGATACCAATTGCTACCCAGATATATTAAAGACATAAACCCATATTCCGGTGAAGCTTATCCAATTAAAAAAATAGGAGAAGTCACTCAAATTGACGATGAAGGTAAAGGATTGTCAGTAGGTAATAATTGTGAACTAAGGGGGTTGGTTTACGGAGTAAATCTTAGACCCGGTGGTTTGCAATTCACTATAATAGACGAATTAAATGATGGTATCGGGGTATTCAGCTTTTCCAAAAAATTTGGATATACAGTCAAAGAGGGAGATTACATCAGTATAAAAGGGGTAATAGACCAATATAAGGGATTATTGCAAATAAAACCGGATACAGTTATCTTAATCAATTCGGATAATACGCTATTCAAACCTCAAAATGTCACTAAATTAGGGGAAGAAACAGAGTCACAGCTGATTACTATAAAAAACCTAACGATAAAGGATTTAAGCCAATGGAAAGCAGATGGTAGCGGTTTTAGCGTAACAGTCACAAATGGAACCGACGAATTTGTAATGCGAATCGATAATGATGTGGATTTATCAAATGCAGTTGCTCCCGATTACACTTTTAATCTTACAGGAATAGGAGGACAATTTGATAGCAGTGTACCATATACCGAAGGATATCAAATTCTTCCGAGGTATAAGGCAGATATTGAAAAAACATCAGGAACATCAATTGCAGGATTTGATAATCTTAAACTATATCCAAATCCCACATCTGATTACCTATTTGTGGATAATGCCGGTAATGATATTAAATCAATATTTATTTATTCGGTTACGGGCAAAAAAATCATCTCAACTCAAGGCAAAAACAAAATCAACATAAAAGATTTAAACAAAGGCATATACAAAATAGTAATTGAGACTAAAGACAATAGAATCACCAAATCATTTATTAAAATGTAGATGATAGAATACAACTAATAAAAAAGAGGCTATCCTTAAAGGTGGCCTCTTTTTTATCGTAGAAATTATTTATATATCAAATACTATTTCTCTTCACTTACTTCACTTTCTGCGACCTCTTCCTCGACTACTTCCTCTTCCTCTTTGAGACTAACATATAACTTATCATATTTCCGCATTCCGGTTCCCGCAGGTATTTTCTTTCCAACGATAACGTTCTCTTTTAGTCCGATCAAATGATCTTTCTTAGCTCCAAATGAGGCTTCACTCAATACTTTTGTGGTTTCCTGGAATGAGGCTGCTGAAATCCAACTATAGGTATTCAAAGAAGCCTTGGTGATTCCCAACAATACAGGTCTGCTTGTAGCAAAAATAGCATCTCTGTACTTAACGGTCTTTTTGTCATTTCTCTTCAAGTATGAATTCTCTTCTCTAATCTCTCTATCAGTAACAATTTGACCTAATTTAAGGACTTCACTTCCACCTACATTTGTAATCACTTTCTTATTGTGAATCCATTCGTTTTTACTGAGAAATACCATTTTTTCAACAACTTCTTTTTCCAATAGACTGGTATCTCCAGGATCAATAACCTCAACATGTCTCATCATTTGTCTTACTATCACCTCAATATGCTTATCATTAATGTCGATTCCTTGAGATCTATATACTTCCTGAACACCGTTCAATAAGTATTTTTGAACTTCGTACTGTCCTTTGATATTCAATATATCTCTTGGAGTGATAGGACCATCGCACAAAGGAGTTCCTGCTCTGACAAAATCACCATCTTGCACAAGAATATGCTTTGACAATCCTATAAGATATTTGCTCTTTTGTCCAGTTTTCTCATCTACCACCTTTATCTCTCTCTTCCCCCTTTTGATTTTACCAAATGAAACGATTCCATCGATCTCACTAATAATCGCAGGATTTGAAGGATTTCTTGCTTCAAACAATTCAGTAACCCTTGGCAGACCTCCTGTAATATCCTGAATCTGTCCTAATTTTCTTGGAATCTTAGCAATCAATTTTCCTGCTTTTATCTCATCTCCATTTTCAACAGAAATAATAGCTCTAACAGGCAAGTTATACATCTTCAGCTCTTCTCCCATTGAATTGATTATTCTAATAGTAGGAATCTTCTTTTTATCTTTTGATTCTATTACGATTTTTTCTATGTGTCCCGTTTGATCATCTCTTTCAGAACTATAGTTGACACCTTCGATTATATCAACATACTCAACGATACCATCAAATTCATTGATTATTGTGGCATTAAAAGGATCCCACTCACAAATCGTATCACCCTTAGTCAATATATCACCATCTTTTTTACGTAAAATGGAGCCATAAGGGATGTATTTAGATGTAAAAACTTTTCCTGTTTCTTGATCTACAATTTCCATTTCTCCGGATCTGGAGATAACAACAGAAACAGGTTCTCCATTTTCTTCGGTATCAATAACTTTAATATTATCCAAAATCAATTTACCATCAAATTTGGAAACGATAGCTGACTCTGTTTTGGAAACTGAAGCGATACCCCCAACGTGGAATGTACGCAAAGTAAGCTGTGTCCCTGGCTCACCGATAGATTGTGCTGCCAAAATACCAACAGTATCACCGACCTCTGAAATTCTTCCACTGGCAAGGTTCTTACCATAACACTTCTTACAAACTCCCAATTTTGACTCACAAGTCAATACCGATCTAATCGTAACGCTTTCGATTCCTTCATCTTCGATATACTTTCCAATCTCGTCGGAAATATATCCACCTGCTTCCAAAATCAATTCATCCGTAACAGGATGGAAGATATCATTCAAGCAATACCTACCTATAATCCTTTTTGATAATGGCTCTATAAGATTATCGTTGTCGTATAATGCTTCAACTTTAATTCCCCTAAGTGTATTACAATCTTCCTCCTTAATGATTACATCTTGAGACACATCGACCAATCTTCTTGTAAGATAACCGGCATCGGCCGTTTTAAGCGCTGTATCCGCCAAACCTTTTCTAGCACCGTGAGTAGAAATAAAATATTCCAATACCGATAGTCCATCAATAAAGTTAGCAAGAATCGGGTTTTCAATAATCGCTCCACCCGTATCTCCTGATTTTCTTGGTTTAGCCATCAATCCTCTCAATCCGGCAAGCTGTTTGATCTGTTGTTTTGATCCCCTTGCACCGGAATCAAGCATCATATACACGGAGTTAAATCCTGCTTTATGTTCTGATAACTCTTTTAATAAATTTTCAGTGATACTATTATCGGCATACATCCACTTATCAATAATCTGATTATATCTCTCGTTATTTGTAATCAATCCCATATTATAATTCTCCCAAACCTCATCAACTTCCTCTTGAGCATCCGCCAACATTTGTTCTTTTATCGAGGGAGTAATCAAATCCCCAAGGTTAAAAGACAAACCACCTTTATAAGCCCAGTAGAATCCCAATTCTTTGATATTATCAAGAAACTCTGAAGCAACTGCGGTATCTTTTCTATTCAAAATGCTTGCTATAATACCTTTTAAGTTTTTCTTTGTAAGCAATTGATTAACAAATGGTATTCCTTCAGGGACTTTTTCATTAAAGATGATTCTTCCTAACGTTGTTTCCATCAATTCTTTCTTGATTTCCCCATTTTCATCTTCTACCTCAATCCTTACTTTAACTTGAGCATGAAGATCTACACGCTTTTCATTATAAGCTATCATAGCTTCTTCACTTGAGTAAAAAGTAAGTCCTTCTCCTAGTATTTTAGTATCTTCTGTTGATTTTCTAACTTTTGTCAAATAATAAAGTCCCAAGACCATATCTTGTGAAGGCAATGTAACAGGCGAACCGTTTTGAGGATTGAGCATATTATGTGACGAAAGCATCAATATCTGAGCTTCGAGTACGGCTGCTTGACTCAAAGGTACGTGAACCGCCATCTGGTCACCATCAAAGTCAGCGTTGAATCCACCACAAACCAATGGATGCAATCTTATCGCTTTACCTTCAACCAAAACAGGCTGAAATGCTTGAATAGAAAGTCTGTGCAGTGTCGGAGCCCTGTTTAGCATTACGGGATGTCCTTTCAAAATATTCTCAAGTATTTCCCAAATCACAGGTTCCCGCCTGTCAACCAATTTTTTTGCTGACTTAACAGTCTTCACGATCCCTCTTTCAATCAATTTTCTTATCACAAAGGGCTTAAATAATTCAGCAGCCATACCTTTTGGAATACCGCATTGATGTAGCTTCAATTCAGGCCCGACCACGATTACGGAACGACCGGAATAGTCAACCCTTTTACCGAGTAGGTTTTGTCTAAATCGACCTTGTTTACCTTTCAATACGCCACTCAAAGACTTGAGCACCCTACCCCCTTGTGATTTTACCGCACTTGATTTTCTTGAATTATCAAATAGAGAATCAACTGCTTCCTGAAGCATTCTTTTTTCATTTCTCAAAATAACTTCAGGAGCTTTAATTTCCAAAAGTCTCTTCAATCTGTTATTTCTAATTATAACTCTCCTGTACAAATCATTTAAGTCTGAAGACGCAAATCTTCCTCCGTCAAGAGGAACCAATGGCCTCAATTCCGGTGGTATAACAGGAAGATATTGAATAATAGTCCACTCAGGTTTGTTTTCTTCATGCTTAATCCCTTCTCTGAATATCTCTACAATTCTCAATCTTTTTAATGCTTCTGATTTTCTTTGTTGAGATGTTTCAGTAGCAGCTTTATGCCTCAATTCAAATGAAAGCTCATCCAAATTAATCCCCATAAGCATATCATAGACACCTTCCGCCCCCATTTTAGCAATAAACTTTTGTGGGTCTTCGTCAGGCAAATTTTGGTTATCTTCGGGCAATGAATCCAAAATTTCAAAATACTCTTCCTCGGTTAACAAATCCCCTTTTTGGACTGTTCCTTCTTTAATCCCTGGTTGAATCACAACATTTTTTTCATAATAAATGATTGATTCAAGATTTTTAGTTGACATTCCCAATAAATATCCGATTTTATTGGGCAAAGATCTGAAAAACCATATATGAACAACAGGAACGACAAGCTTGATATGTCCCATTCTCTCTCTTCTTACTTTCTTTTCAGTAACCTCAACTCCACATCTATCACAAACTATTCCCTTGTATCTGATTCTCTTATACTTTCCGCAGTAACATTCAAAATCTTTTACCGGTCCAAATATCCTTTCACAGAACAATCCATCTCTTTCAGGCTTGTATGAACGATAGTTGATTGTCTCAGGCTTCAATACTTCACCATAAGATCTTTCCAGAATATCATCGGGCGAGGACAATTTGATGGTAATAGAATTAAAATTATTATTTTGTTGCTGATCAACTTTTTTATTTCTTATCATATCTAAATAATATATGTTTTATAGAATACTAATCAAATTTCAAATCAAGTGCCAAACCTTTCAATTCATGTACAAGTACATTAAATGACTCGGGGATATTCGGTGTAGGAAGTGGATTCCCTTTTACAATAGCCTCATATGCTTTTGCCCTACCCTTAATATCATCAGACTTAATTGTTAACATCTCTCTCAAGATATGTGTCGCACCAAATGCTTCCAGTGCCCAAACCTCCATCTCTCCAAGCCTCTGTCCACCAAACTGCGCCTTACCTCCAAGAGGTTGTTGTGTAATCAAAGAATACGGTCCGATAGATCTCGCGTGCATCTTATCTTCCACCATATGGTTCAATTTGATCATATAGATAACTCCAACAGTTGCTTTTTGGTGAAATCTATCACCTGTTTCTCCATCATACAAATAAGTTTGTCCCAATGAAGGTAACCCTGCTTCTGAAATCTTTTGCTCAATCTCTCCGATCTTAGCTCCATCAAAAATAGGTGATGAATACTTGACCCCCATTTTCTTTCCTGCCCAACCAAGAACCGTTTCAAATATCTGCCCGATATTCATCCTTGATGGTACACCAAGCGGATTAAGTACAATATCGACAGGAGTACCATCCTCAAGGAATGGCATATCTTCTTGCCTTACTATTTTTGCTACAATCCCTTTATTTCCATGACGACCGGCGAGTTTATCACCAACCTGCAATTTTCTTTTTTTGACCAAATAGACTTTTGCCAACTTTAATACACCTACGGGAAGTTCATCCCCTATATTAATATTAAATACTTCTCTTTTGTATTTTCCAACCATCTCATTGGTTCTAAGGGCGTGATTGTGCAATAATTTTGCGACAAGTTTGTCCTTATGTTCATCTCCTGTCCAATTGTTGTATCTGATCGTACTAAAATCAATATCTTTGAATATTGATCTTGTAAATTTAGAACCTTTCGGTATTACTTCCTGTCCGTATGTATTTTCTACACCTTCTGAAATCTCTCCTTCAAGAAGTTTCATCAATTTATCTATCAAAAGAGTATCCAATTCATTGATTTCAATGGAATGCTTTGCGTCCAGTTTCTCAATCAAATCTTTTTCTCTAAGTTTTTGATACTTGTCTTTCTTAGCTCTTGAAAAAAGTCTTTTGCCGATAACAACACCTTTAGTAGATGGTGAAGCTTTTAGAGATGCATCTTTCACATCACCGGCTTTATCGCCAAAGATAGCTCTAAGCAGTTTTTCTTCAGGAGTAGGATCTGACTCTCCTTTTGGAGTAATCTTACCAATCAATATATCTCCACCTTTAACCCAAGCACCAACTCTAATAACTCCATTCTCATCAAGGTCTTTTGTAGCTTCTTCACTGACATTAGGAATATCACTAGTCAATTCTTCCTCTCCCAATTTGGTATCTCTCACCTCCAATTCATAATTCTCAATATGAATAGATGTAAACACATCTTCTCTTACTACCCTCTCTGAAATTACAATCGCATCCTCAAAGTTATAACCTTTCCAAGGCATAAAAGCAACCATCATATTTTGTCCCAAAGCCAATTCTCCTTTCTCTGTAGCGTAACCATCACACAAAAGTTGTCCTTTGGCAACTCTTTGTCCTTTGACAACCAATGGCTTTAAGTTGATACAAGTCCCCTGATTTGTTCTTAAAAACTTTGTCAAATCATAGGTTTTTATATTGCTATCTATTGATACCTTTTCTTCATCTTCAGATCTATCGTATTTAATAATCACTTTTTCAGAATCCACATATTCCACAACACCTGCATTTTCAGCATTGATAAGCATTTTAGAATCTTGTGCAACAAGTTTTTCGACTCCGGTTCCGACGATAGGTGAAGACGGCTTAATCAAAGGAATCGCTTGTCTTTGCATATTAGAGCCCATCAAAGCCCTGTTGGCATCATCATTCTCAAGAAATGGAATCAATGATGCTGAAACTCCGGTAATCTGGTTTGGAGCAACATCGATGTATTCAACCTCGTGAACGTCAAGTATAGGGAAATCCCCATGCTCTCTTGCTGCTACTTTCTCAGCTATTATATTACCTTCTTCATCTAATGGTGTATTTGCTTGCGCAATCTTTTTATAATCTTCTTCAGCAGCTGACAGGTATTCAGAACTCTTATCAAGTACAACTTTACCGTTAATAACCTCTCGATAAGGAGTTTCTAAAAATCCCATTTCATTCACCTTAGCATGAACAGCCAATGTGGAAATCAAACCGATATTTGGTCCTTCCGGAGTCTCAATAGTACACAATCGTCCATAGTGGGAATAATGAACGTCCCTAACCTCGAATCCCGCTCTTTCTCTTGACAATCCGCCCGGTCCTAAAGCTGAAATACGCCTTTTGTGAGTGATTTCAGCCAATGGATTTGTTTGATCCATAAACTGTGACAATTGGCTCGTCCCAAAAAATGAGTTAATTACTGAAGATAGCGTCCTGGCATTAATCAAATCAGTAGGAGTAAATACCTCATTATCCCTAACATTCATCCTTTCCCTAATCGTCCTTGCCAATCTTGCAAGCCCAACACTAAACTGCGAGTACAATTGCTCTCCAACTGTTCTAATACGTCTATTATTCAAATGATCAATATCATCAAGTTCGGCCTGATCATTAATTATATTGATTAAATATTTGATTATTTCTATAAAATCGTCTTTTGTAAGAACTTTTACATCATCAGAAATATCCAAATTTAATTTTCTATTTATTTTGTACCTTCCTACACCCCCCAAATCATATCTACTTTCGGAAAAGAACATTTTATCAATGATACCACGTGCTGTCTCTTCATCCGGTGGTTCTGTTCCTCGAAGCTGGCGATAGATATACGCAACCGCTTCAAGTTCAGAGTTAGTAGGGTCTTTTTGCAAAGTATTATAGATCACAGAATAATCCAATTCAAGATTTTCTTTTTGTACAATTATACTTTCCACGTTACTATCGATAATCAACTTGATATTTTCTTCATCGATTATAGTATTTCTTTCGAGGATTATTTCATTTCTTTCAAGGGAAATCAATTCTCCGGTATCTTCGTCCACAAAGTCTTCAATCCATTTTTTCAATACTCTTGCAGCCAATTTTTTCCCAATTGCTGCTTTAAAGTTATTTTCATCGGCTTTTACCTCTTCGACCAATTCGAAGATATCGAGTATTTCTTTATCGGAATTGAATCCAAGAGCTCTAAGCAAAATAGTTACGGGAAGTTTTTTCTTTCTATCGATATAGGCATACATCACCATATTGATATCGGTAGCAAATTCCATCCAAGCACCTCTAAAGGGAATTACTCTGGCTGAGAAAATCTTAGTTCCGTTCGGATGAAAATTTTGGCTAAAAAACACACCCGGTGAACGGTGCAATTGAGATACGACAACTCGCTCGGCACCATTTATAATAAATGAGCCTTTGGGAGTCATATAAGGGACATTGCCTAAGAACACATCTTGTTCTATCGTCTCAAAATCCACGTGTTCCTCGTCATTACAAGACAACCTAAGCTTAGCTCTTAAAGGAACACTATAAGTTAAACCTCTTTGCATACA
>JALVEE010000269.1 GCA_027008645.1 Saprospiraceae bacterium | reverse complement strand
CGTAAAAAGGATAATGCACATTCAATTTCATTGAATAAGTACTATCGCAACCAAAAATATCTATATAAGTTTCTTCATATTCACCTGCTTGGGAATATATATTTCCTCTCCAACTAATACTATCTCCTTCACAAATATCAAATACTTTTTTGTCAGTAAAAGGTTCAATTGTGGTAAAATGATATACCTGACATTCCTTATTTATGCCATTGCTATTATATGGGTAAATATGTACAAATATATTCTCACCGCAGGGTAAAGAATCTATTGTAATCAATGTATCACTACCATTATCATAATGATTCAATATATCAAAGGTGTCTATACTTGTTCCTAATGACACAAAGTAGCCGGTAGCTCCTCGTGCTTTGGACCATAGTAATTTGATTTCCCTAGGTATTCCGGTAGAATTATTTTGAGGAGAAAGAAGCTCTGAGCAACAAGGATATGGTTTGTCCAAATGATCGTTTATCTTAAAAACCAAACCATCTCCAACACCGTTGTAACTATCATCAAAAGACGGCTCATTGATCAAATCAGTAGATTTTGAATATCCTGATATATAAATAGAATTTGCAGAATCAATATCAATAGAAAAAGCTCGGTCTTCATCTTTTCTTCCGTAAAGAGTGGAAACTTTAAGGCTTGATAAATCAGTATTGAATCCGGCGATAAAGCAATCTTCATTTCCGTTGTAAGAATTGTCAAGTGAATTACAAAAAACGGGGAAATTAACTGAGTTTGTTACACCGGTGACAAAGATGTTTCCTAATGTATCAAGGGCTAAATCCGCACCACTCTCATAGCCTTGCCCGCCTATGAATGTCGAAGCTACAACTGTGGTTAAATTATTGTCAAATTTGCAAATAAATGCATCAGGGTAAGTCGTACCGGTACTATAAGCATATATTGTGTCGTATGCGTTTTGAGTGGTTGGAAATCTTGGAGAGAATGTGCTTCCAGTTAAGATTATATTACCCGCATCATCTGAAAGCATTGCAAAAGACAGATCAATAGATTTTCCGCCTAAATATGTCGCAGCCAATATGTTATTTAGGTCGCTATTGATTTTCAATACAAATGCGTCTATGTCTCCAGTCAGTGTATCTTGATAACTTCCGTTTGTTGCAGGAAAACTCTTGTCATCTGTATCGCCTGTAATAAACACGTTGTTATTGTTGTCGTGTGTAATACCGGTAGAGGCAATTGTATTGCTATCTGAAACAAGGCTGTTGGATGCCAAAATATTGCTCAATGTATTATCCATTTTGAAAAAGATTAGATCTTTTGTGGATGGATAAAATTGAGGTAATCCAACAGGAAGGATACCGTTTTTTGAGAATCCGGTAATCAAAATGTTACCTTGATTATCAATGTCCATAGCTGCGGCTAAATCATCCAAATCATTTCCTACGAATGTGGAATATACTAATGTGTCAAGTTGTGGATTGAGCATTGAAATTATAATATCGCTATATCTCTTTTCACCCGAATCGTTGAAAATTGTGTCAAAAGCATTGGTAGTTGTAGGGTAATCAAAAGATTTAGTTTTACCAGTAATATATACATTATCATTATTGTCCAATACCATGTCCGATAGATAATCTCCATCTGTTCCACCGATAAATGTACAAGTCTTTAGTTCAGTTAAGTCATTTGAAAAAACGGCAATAAATATATCCATATCGCCATTGTATGTAGAGTCATATGCTTGGGTTGTGATTGGAAAATCAATAGAAGAGGTGATTCCGGCAACATAAACATTGTTTGAATTGGCGACTTTTACTTTTTTTGCCAAATCAATCATGCTTCCCCCCAGATATGTTGAAGCAAGTAGAGGGTCAATGGTAAGAGATGAATTTTTATCATAAGCTCCAAGATCAAATCCATATGAATACGAATCTCCATTTTTATTTATTTTATAGCTTACAGGTACAATGACTTTATCCCCATTGATATTTTGGTATGCAACCGGTTTCGTAAACATGATGGAATTACCCTCCAGATCAATTTGCAATTCTTCATCTTCATTGATACACAAGTCTGATATCCCCTCCATTTTAATTCTAATCTTTTTTGTGTCAATATTAGGCTCAACAGTAAAAATTTTCTCAAAATTATTGGGTGTAGCATTAAGTTTAACTGTAATCCCTTGCCACAATTCCCCTAATTCCAAAGAATTATAGCTAGGGATATTTTTAATGTGTTTGCCTTTTCCAAAATAATTGATATTTGTTGTTGATTTATTTTTTCCGCTGATTTCTCCAGGTTGGAAATCGGACAATAGAAAAGTCTCTTGAAAACTAAGCCTTTTTTCGTCTTTGAAAGGTATCAAATATTCAATACTTTTATTGTGCTTAATGGAGATGTCCGCAATAAAAGATTTGGAGGAAAACGCAATACTTTTATTAAATTGTCCCTTATTTTTTATCCAAGCTAATGTTGATTTAGCTTTTTTTTCCTGAGTATAGGGTGTATTTCCAAAAATGAAATTTGAATAGAAAAGTATTAAAATAATGAATGAGCTTTGTAGAAATGTTTTCATGATAAATAGTTTTGAGTTCAAATATAATATAATTGATGCATTTTTATATATGAATGCTGCATAATATTAAATTTTTTCTTGACCGGAGTTTTTATGACAATTTGACATTGTTTGTATTATTGCAAAATAGAAGTAGCCGTGATATGACAAAATGTATAATATATGAACATTTTTTATATTAAATTGTCTGAATATTTGAATTGGTATATTAATTGATAGTAAGAAGTGAACAAATTAGTATTGATATATGGAATTGAAGAGTGTGTCATCATTTGACGAACTAAAGAAAGAGTTGAAAAAAAATGAAAAGGGGTTTGTTCTTTTGTACAAGCCGGGGTCTGATGCTAGTGAATGTGCATTGGATAGATTGGAAAATCAAGCGGTTGAACAAGGTAATATAGCGGTGTTGAAAGTTGATGTTTCAAAAACAAGGGATATACATCCAAAATACAATATAACTTCTGTCCCTTCTTTATTGCAATTTGATAAAGAAGAATTGAAAAATGTTATTAAGGGATGTATGACTGAAGATTATTATAAGTCTGTGATAAACGGATTGTATTCCAAATCAACTTCTGCCGGTGGTGAAGAAAAACAAAAAAAAGTAGTGGTTTATGGTACACCAAGTTGTTCTTGGTGTAGAAGAATCCGTGATTATTTCAATGAGAAAAATGTGAATTACCGTTACATTGATGTAGCCGCAAATCCCGCTGTTGCTGAGGAGATGAAAAGAAAAAGCGGTCAAATGGGAGTGCCCCAAACAGAGATAGACGGTCAAATGATTGTAGGATTTGACAAACCGAAAATAAATAGATTATTAGGATTAAATTAATTAAAATCATAAATTTTTAAGAAAATGAAAGAATTACAACCTTTGCAAGAATATGTATTATTAGAAATGGCTGAACAAGAAGAAAAGACTCAAGGTGGAATTATTATTCCGGATACAGCCAAAGAAAAACCTCAATATGGTAAAGTAGTTGCTATTGGCAATATTGAGAATCCCGGAATTTCTATTGGAGATTATGTTTATTTCAAGAAGTTTTCCGGGACTGAAATTGAATATCAAGGAAAAGATTTATTGTTTGTTCAATATGCAGATTTATTGGCAAAATTGGTGGAGACTGAGAGTATTTAGTCTTCCGGATACCAAAATTTAATATTTTTTAAAGGATAAAGCTTATGTTTTATCCTTTTTTTGTTTTATTTACGTTTTAAAACTTGTTGTTAGGGGGAAATATAAAATATAGTACGTAAATTAAAATGAATTATATGAAATGGCATGGTATAAGATTTAAAAGCAAGGAGCTTATTTTGTTTGTTTTTGTATTTATTATCTCCGCAAAAGGATTTGCGCAGATAGGTGTGAAAGCGAGTTACGCTAGAGCATCATACACCAATGTTGAAGAAAAATTGAAAAGGCAGTTTGATGATGTTGGTAAAATTTTTGGGGATAATTTTGAATTTGGTATTTATTATAGATATCAGATAAAAAATACCGGTTTTGAATTACTTCCGGGAATTAATTGGAGATTTTCACCAAAAGGGAATTTTGGTTTGAGTTATCAAAGGTATGTTTTTGAAATACCTGTAATTATATATCCCTTAAATATGGAGGGAGATTGTGGTTGTCCTGATTTTTCCATTCGAAATAAGTTTTTTGAGAAACATTTGTTTTTTATCTTATCACCTTCGGTTAATTATGAGAAAAAAATATTGGATAGAGGAATAGTTTCAGCAACGTTTACAAATACTTACTTCAAACTTGGGTTAGGAGCCGGTATTTTATTACCATTAACCGAAAAAATATCTCTTGCACCGGATATTATATTTAATTGGGCATTTAATGACAAATGGGAGAAAGGTATTTTTAATAATCCGGAACTTAAGGAGGTCTCAACTACATACAATGATGTGAGTTTTGAATTGAGATTGAACTATAAATTTTGAAATTTATTGATTGTAATATATGTGGATAAAATAAGTATTCAATTTTATAACTGAATAACGAATATCGATTAATGAATGATGATTTTAGAAGTATGTAATTGAAATACACATTAATTATAACCACTTATTTTATAGCTTCTCTGATTTTGACCAGAGTGTGAATCATATTCTCCAATTTGTCGAGTTTGAGCATGTTTGCTCCGTCCGATTTAGCAATTGATGGATTGTGGTGTGTTTCTATAAATAGACCGTCAGCACCGGTGGCAATTGCTGCTCTTGCTATGGTCTCTATCATTTCAGGATCTCCACCGGTAATTCCACTTGCAGAGTTTGGTTTTTGCAATGAATGAGTACAATCCATAATTACAGGAACATTGAATTTTTGCATTTGTGGAATTCCTCTAAAATCAACAATCAAATCGCTATAACCAAAAAATGTCCCCCTGTCAATCAACATGACTTTTTGGTTTCCGCTTTGAATAACTTTGTCTAAAGCAAATTTCATGGATTGGGGAGAAAGGAATTGTCCTTTCTTTATGCTTACGATTTTTGATGTTTTTGCTGCTGCAATTAGTAAATCGGTTTGTCTGCAAAGAAAAGCGGGAATCTGAATAATATCTACATATTTTGCCGCTAAATCTGCTTCTGAAGCAGAATGTATATCTGTAGTTACCGGCAAGTCAAATTCAGTAGCTGTTTTCTTCAAAATTTCAAGAGCTTTAATATCTCCAATTCCGGTAAAAGAATCCAATCTGGATCTATTAGCTTTTCGGTAAGAGCCCTTGAAAACAAATTCGATATCATATTTTTTGCATATATCATAAATAGTTCCTGCTATGTCAATAGCCATTTGCTCATCTTCAATTGCACATGGACCTGCAATGAGAAAGAAATTTGAAGTAGATTTTAATTTTTTATAAAGCATCTTTAGGGTTTAACTTATTTATGTGACAAATTTAACAATAATTATTTATAAACATTTACTTTTGCAGACAAGTTAATCAAGAAATATTTACCTTCGTTATTTCTAAATAAAATAAAATGAAATTTAAACCCGGAACAATTTTATCTGTATTGAGCTTGTCGATATCTTTATTTGTATTGGGGGTTTACCTTATTATTTTGGTTCATGTTAATAATTTAGTAAAAATAGTCAATGAGAAAACTCCATTCATCATCGAATTAAAAGATAGTTTGGATAAAAATAGGATAAATGCTTTAATATCCGAGTTTAAAGACAAAGAATATGTGATAGATACCAAATATATATCTAAAGATGATGGGTTGAAATTGCTTTCGAAAGAATTAGGCGATGATTTATTATTGGAAGATGAAGTTAATCCTTTAAAAGATATTATCAGGATAAAGTTGAGAAATAGTTTTATTGTTGAGGGAAGTGTTCCCGGATTGATACAAGAATTGGAGAGTGATAAAAGTATTGAAAAATGCACTTTTGAAAAGGAGAGTGTAGATGCACTTAAAAGCAATTTAAAAAGTCTCAATTCTATTTTTCTTTTCCTTGGAATTGTCTTTATTTTGATTTCATTCATATTGATATACAACAATCTCAAATTTATACTTCATGCGGATAGATTTACTATTAAAACCATGGAACTTATAGGTGCGAGTCCGTCATTTGTGAAAAGACCTTATCTGAAATTGGCTTTAAAAATCGGTGTTTTTTCTGCTTTGATAGCGATTATCTTGCTTATTGCATCTTTATTGTTTTTAAATATTAAATATAGTATTTTTGATTCTATCGTGGACTTCAGTACAATTGTTTTGGTTATACTGTTTATTTTGATTTTGAGTCTTGTAGCGCCCCCGCTTTTTATTAATTCAATAGTTAAAAAGTATTTGGTTCTGTCTGATAGAGGTAGATATACTTAAGCAAACTATGTATTAAACAAATCAAAATGATAATCTCCAATAGCTTTATATCGCATTTTGTATTTTTTGTATTTATAGTTTTGCCGTTTGTTCATGTTAAAGCACAGTATTATGTATCTCCAAATGGCTCTGACAATAATCCTGGAACATTGGAACAACCTTTCAAAACAATACAAAGAGCAGCTGATATAATGCTTCCCGGTCAAGTCTGTTACATAATGAACGGGGTTTACCGTGAAAGGGTTGTTCCAGCCAATAATGGTACAGAGAATAATCCTATAATTTTTCAGAATTATAATGATGATCGGGTTATTATTTTGGGTACTGAAAGGCTTACAAAATGGGAGTATTATCAAAACAATATATATAAGACTTATTTTCCTGATTCAGTCATGCAATTGTTTGTTGACAGAAAAAGAGCTTTCCCCGCAAGGTATCCGGATTTTTTGTCAGGAGATATTTACAGTACTTCCGACTGGAATGTTGTAGATGCTACTGCCGGTGGAGATGCTATATTTACAGGCATGAATAAGCCGTCCGGGTATTGGGTTGGAGGATATTGTAAAATATTGACAGGTAAAAAATGGATAGCCCATATTGGAAAAATATCATTTTCCATTGGTAATTCTATTCATTGTGATAAAAGATCCTCTCCTTGGAACGATTATAATCCGGATGTTTATCTCGGTAATGGTCTTGGTTATATATGTAAGCATCTTCACGCTCTTGATCATAAAAATGAATGGCACTGGCAAAATGATACTCTCTATTATTTTCCTGAGAATGGACAAGGAATTGACAGTTCTGTTGTAGAAGCGAGGACGAGGTTATACGGTTTTGATTGTGAGGCAAAAAGATATATTGAAATACGGAATATCCATTTCTTATGGTCATCAGTTAACTTCGGTAATGCTACGGGCTGTGTTCTCAATGGGGGAAGTGTTTGGTTCCCAACTCCATTTTATTTTTATTTCAAAGGGTGGGGAAGACAAGATGCTCATCCACCGGAGTATTCAATTGATGATTGGGAGGGAAAGGGCATTTGTGTTTCAGGAAAAGCTAATAGTGTAAAAAACTGTTATATCGCTTATAGTTGGGGAGATGGGATAAGTGTTGGAGGAACCGGCAATATTGTGGAAAATTGTATTATTGAAAATTGTGACTGGTCAGCTACAGATTCTGCACCTATTTGCGCTACAGGTGACGGGCATAATATTCTTCGCAATACTATTCATACTTCAGCAAGGAGCATCTTGGTTCACCGTATATGTAATAATACTAATATCAAATACAATCACCTTTATGATTGTGGAATTATGTGTGATGACCTGGGACTTACATATTCTTATCACACTAACGGTGGTGGCTCTGAGATTGCTTATAACTGGGTTCACGACAATCGTGCTTCGGGTACAGCAACCGGAATTTATCTTGATAATTACGATACAGCTTATATAGTTCATCATAATGTGATATGGAATTGTGCTTACGCAATACAAACAAATAAGCCTGCCATAAATCACGGGATTTATAATAATACTGTCTGGAACTGCGATAATGCGCAGTGGGCTTGGGGGCCATCAGGAACTGATATAATCAACCAGAAAGTAATGAATAATCTTTCTGATAAAAACTGGAATATAGGAACATATTTTAAAAATAACCTTTCTACAAAAAATCCAATATTTGTTGATTTTGAAAACAAAGATTTTAGATTAAAATACGGTTCGCCTGCAATTGATTATGGTACGGTAGTTCCCGGAATCACGAAAGCATATAGAGGCAATGCTCCTGATGCCGGTGCTTACGAATACGGAGGTGATGCGTGGATACCCGGGAGCAATATCAAAATTCCGGATATGAG
>JALVEE010000268.1 GCA_027008645.1 Saprospiraceae bacterium | reverse complement strand
TACGCTTTGATGTTGAAGGTTGTTAATCAGTATGATCTATTAGGAAGCTATTGTAGTATATTTATTATCCCAAATACTCCCTTTTATTTGGTAGCTTAGCATTATTTTGAGTATAAGTTTATGATTTTTATGATTTTGTTTCATTATTAATACATAAGTATTTGGATATGTCATAATATTTTAATTTATTTGTAATGTGATTGTCTTCAATAACTAAATTCTATATTATGAAAAAGTACTTTTCAACCGAAGTTTTGTTTGTTTTAATGCTAGTCGTTAGTTTTAATTCCATTTTGCTAGCCCAAAATGTATTTCAACCCCAATCTAAATTTGCAAAGATTGATGTAGGGGAAATATATGGCAAATTATCATATCTAAGAGGTACCGATAAATCCGGTGTGATAAAATTGCCGGTGGTTGATTTCAAAGAAATGGATTTCATAGTGAAAGAGAATAATACCATTACAGGAGATTTTAAAAAGGAATATCCGGATATTTTATCTTTTGATATTATCTCAAAAACAGATCCGACTTACAGAGGTGCTTTGACAGTTAGTAAGTCCGGTCTATATGCTAGTATCCTGACAGATAGTGGGCTTCTGGGAATATGGCCTTCCAATTCAGGAAAAAGAAATTTATATAAGGTATATCTTGGGAATAATGATCCTGAGAATGTGATTAGACCTTTGACTTGCCGGGAAGGAGAACTTGAACAAAATATAAGAAGATTAGATAAGGAAGTGAAAATTGAAAGTAGGAGTACGGGTAGCAATGGTGAGAAATTGCGAACATACCGCTTAGTGATAGTAAGCACCGGCGAATTCTATGAGGCAAATGGCAAGAATAAAAATAAAGTAAATAGCTTGATAGTAGCTGTAGTCAATGGTTGGAATGTGATATTGAAAAATGATATTGCCGTGCGCTTGAATATCGCAAAATCTCCCTATATATATACCAATAAAAATACGGACCCCTTTATACCAAACGGAAGTGGCGGTAAATCAAGAACTACTCAAGCAGTAAATGCTATTCATTCAAGATTTCCCAATAAAAATTCTTATGATATAGGTCATGTGATGCATAATCACAGTTCAGCACTTGATCCTGATGTGCTTTGGGATAACGGAGGTCTTGCAGGCCTTGGTGTAGTTTGTGATAACAGTACCTATTTCGGTACCACAGGAGGACCAAATAAGGCAGCCGGATGGAGTGGTGCATATCACAATGATGACAATGGATATATCCAATTATCTGTTCATGAAGTAGGTCATCAGTTCAACATGACTCATACTTTCAATGGAACAGGTGGGGCATGTACTGATAATATTTCTGATAATACAGCCTATGAGATCGGGAGTGGTACTACCATAATGTCTTATAGTAGTAGTTGTGAAGATTCTCAGAATATTCCTGAAGGAGGTGTTGCTGATAATTACTATCACTCCAATAGTGTAGAGAGAGCTATAGATTTTATTAGAAATGAAGCAACTTGTGCTTCTGTTTCAAATACCGGTAATACTCCTCCCGAGGTCGATGCCGGTGCGCATTATGTGATTCCAAGAAATACGCCATTTGTTTTGACAGGAGTCGCTTCCGATGCAGATGATGATAAAATAACATACTGTTGGGAACAATATGATGAAGATGGCCCCGGTACACCGGCTCAAGGTTATATTGGCTCGGCCGCTGCATCCAATAGAAAAGCGCCATTGTTCAGGTCGTATCCACCAACTGAAGTTCCTTGGAGATATTTTCCCAATATGAAATATATTCTGGAGGGAAGAAACAGAAATTTACCATTTGAAGCATTGCCAAGTGTAAATAGAGTTATGCATTTCAGACTATTGGTTAGAGATAATAATTTAAGTGGTGGTGGTGTAGCATGGGACGAAACCTCTATCACGGTTGATAATAAAGCTACTCTTTTTCAGGTAAATTCACAAAATAGTTCTACTACATACAATGCTGACGGGGTGAACAAATTTGAAGTAAAATGGAATGTTGGAGGGACAGATAAAGCGCCGATAAGTTGTACAGAAGTAGAGATTTATTTCTCGGATGATGGGGGTAAATCATTTCCATATCTGTTAGCTACAACAGCTAATGACGGAAGTGAAGAATTGGTAGTTCCTAATCTTCCTACTATAGAGGGGCGAGTGATGGTCAAGGCAAAAGGGAATATTTTCTTTGACGTCAATAACAAGGACATTAAGATTACTTCATCTTGTGCTGCAATTGGAACGACATTTTTGCCTGATGAAGATGTAATAGGTGATGATTCGGGTGAAATCGATGAAAATCTAAATCTTAATTTGAAGCCTGTTTACGGTAAAAAGATAACAAAATTCAACGGAAGTATCAGATCCAATGATATTGCATCTAAATTGGTGTTTAAAAAAGGAGGTTCATGTGGTACGGCCGGCAATGATGTGAAATATGACTTGCACGAGTTTTATGTTACAAAATCCGGCAATTATAAATTCAAGTATAGTGGAGTTTACGGTTTGGTTATGAACCTTTATATTTCCTCTTATGATGAAAGCAATAAATGTGACAATTGGATTACTTCAAGTGGGGTCTTATCAGGGAATAGTGTTCTTTTAAATAATTATTTTAGCGCAAACCTGAAAGCAGGGAAAAAATACATAATTCGTATAAGCAGTTTTAGCTCAGATACACCTAGCTTACCAGCTAATTATAGTATATCGGCTGTCACTAAACCAACAGGGGCTCTACTTTATGATAATATAGTTCCTCCAGGCGATGATTATAGTTATACTTTTATTGCGACTGATAATGAATCCGGAATTATAGGAGCGATCAGTAGTGAATCTGATTTCAGGTTTTTAAATGCAGGTATTTATACTGTGAGGGGAGCAAGTGTAGCCAATTCAGATACGACTTTGTTTTTAAGTTATGAGGGGCAAAAAATGAGTGATTTATTTAGTTCGGTGATCGCTAGTGAAATATGTGCCAATTTTAGTGCAAATACCATTCAGCTAACTGTATTTGGGGCAGCTTGTCCGATTAGTGATGAGGGGCTAACTGATTTGCTCTGTAATGATAATGGAACCAATATGAATCCGGATGATGACTATATTACATTTACTCTCAATCCTGTTGGTTTTGAAGACACTTCTGTCTATCATATCAATATTGCTGATGGCTTGACACTTATTCCTGATTCAGCTTCATTTGGTAAGCCTACCGATTTTATATTGAAAGGAGTAAAAGGGGTGGATGATATTCCATTTGAAATTTCATATGGAGAGGATTGTCATTTTTCTTTTATGCTCCCAAATCCTGGTACTTGTTCTGATTGCGAAAATGCAGATGCCAGAATCAATGAATTTCATTATGATAACGAGAAAGCTGATGAAGGTGAATTTGTTGAGGTTTATGTCATCAACCCGCAACCTGATTCATTGAATCATTATATTGTGACCCTGTATAATGGAAGTAATGGTAAGAAATATGCGAGTGAATCATTGGATAATATGGAGGTAACACAAGGTAATAATGGAAGTTTTTACGTTTGGACTCCCGCTTCAATTCAAAATGGAAGTCCTGATGGTATTTCCTTAACGGGTGAGTGCAATGTTCTTGAATTTATTAGTTATGAGGGGAGTTTTACAGCTGTAAATGGCGACGCTGCCGGTATGACAAGTGTAGATATAGGTGTAGATGAGCCAAAAAATACTCCTAAAGGAAGTTCTCTTCAGTTTATTGAGGGGACTTGGGTGAAAACAATTGGTTTTAATACGAAAGGTGCAGTAAATGACCTTGGTCCGTGCTTGATAGTTGGGGCAGAAATTGTTGATGTTACCTGCTTTGATAACAATACATCATATGATCCTGTGGATGATGTTGTGAAATTTGATTTGAAACCTGTGGGGAATCAGTTGACCGGAGAATACACAATTGAATCTGCTGTTGGAAGCATAAGCCCGGGTGTAGCTGATTTTGATAGTTTGACTTCTTTTGTTTTAGAAGATCATGTAGCAGGTACGGGAGACGTAGAGATTACGATAAAGTCCAAGGCTGATGCAGATTGCTCTTATACGTTTACATTGACTGATCCGGGATCATGTTCTCCTGATTGTCTGATTAATGAAGCCGGTTTGTCTGCTGTAGCCTGCGATAATAATAATACACCTAATTATGCCGGAGATGACTTTATTACTTTTGATTTGAATCCCGTAAGCTATAATACCTCATCAGAGTATTTGGTCAAAGCAAGCGGAGGGGCTATTTCACCTGAAAAAGCTGATTTCGGAAGCGCAAGTAGTTTTGCAACTTGGAAAGGCAGTGCAGGAAAAGGTGATATCATTTTAAGTATTACAGATAAAGACAACGACACATGTGCATTTGAAGTGATAATCGTGGATCCCGGAGTTTGTTCAACAGATGCCGTAGAAAATATGGATAATAAAGAAAAAAATATATCTTTGTACCCAAATCCGGCCGGAGATTATTTATACTTCAAAACCGACATGAGAAATATCAAAACGGTTAAGATTGTGAATGGTCTGGGAAAGCAGGTTTATAACAATAATTATAAGACAAAAGTTAATATTAGTAAGTTGGTCGATGGTTCATATTTTATTTTGTTTTATAACGATAAAGATATTTTGATTGAAACTCATAAATTTTTAAAATATTAATTAGAAATGCAGAAAGTTGTTATCCTTGATTTTGGGTCTCAATATACTCAATTAATAGCAAGGAGAGTAAGGGAACATAACGTATTTTGTGAAATATATCCCTATAATAAATTTCCCGGAGGGGATGATATATCGGCTGTGATTTTATCAGGTAGTCCATTTTCAGTAAGGGATAAAAATGCGCTTAAGATTGATTTGTCCGGTATAGTCGGTTCTTATCCGGTATTGGGTGTTTGTTATGGTGCACAATATCTCGCAGATTATTACGGAGGGGAAGTTGTGCCCTCAGATAAGAGGGAATACGGCAAATCGCATATACATTTTGAAAAATCAGATCCGTTTTTTGATGGTATAGAGGATGGAAGTATTGTTTGGATGTCTCATGCGGATTCTATTGCTAAATTGCCTGACGAATTTGAAGTTATTGCGACTACCAAATCAATTCCTGTTGCTGTTTTTAAGTCCAAAACAAACAGTTTTAAATATCCGGTATATGGTATTCAATTTCATCCTGAGGTGTCTCATACAGTGGCCGGTAAAGATTTTATAGCTTATTTTTTATTCAAAATTGCTAAGTGTAAACCGGAGTGGTCTCCCCATTCTTTTGCAGTTGAAAAAATTAAGGAATTGAAAAGCGAGTTGGGGGAAGACAAGGTGATTCTGGGTTTGTCAGGCGGTGTTGATTCATCAGTTGCGGCAATGCTTTTGCACAAAGCTATTGGTACAAATTTGCACTGTATCTTTATCGATAATGGGCTTTTGCGTAAAAATGAATTTGAACAGGTTTTGGAGTCTTACAAGGGGCTTGGGTTAAATGTGAAAGGTGTTGATGCCAAAAGGCTGTTTTTGGATAGGCTAAAAGGGATTTCTGACCCTGAGGGTAAAAGAAAAATTATAGGAAAAGCATTTATTGATGTTTTTGAAAAAGAATCAAAGAATATTGACGGAGCAAAATGGCTGGCACAAGGTACAATTTATCCTGATGTCATTGAGTCTGTTTCTGTAAATGGTCCTTCAGTAACCATAAAATCTCATCATAATGTTGGTGGTTTGCCTGAAAAATTGAATCTTAAGATAATAGAACCACTAAAAATGCTGTTTAAAGATGAGGTAAGAAGAGTAGGAAAAGAAATTGATGTGCCGGATTATATACTTGATAGGCATCCTTTTCCCGGACCGGGGCTGGCTATCAGGATTTTGGGAGATATTACAGATGAGAAAGTGAGATTGTGCCAGGAAGCTGATGCCGTATTTATAGATGAGTTGAAAGAATCAGGCTGGTATGACAAGGTTTGGCAAGCGGGAGCGATATTGCTCGATACAAAAAGTGTTGGCGTGATGGGAGATGAAAGGACATATGAGTTTGTAGCTGCATTGAGATGTGTAAATAGTGTAGATGGAATGACAGCAGATTGGAGTGATTTGCCCCATGAATTACTTGGTAAAGTGGCAAATACGATTATTAATAATATAAAAGGAATAAATAGAGTAGTATATGATATTAGCACAAAACCGCCTTCGACTATTGAATGGGAATAATTATTTTTTGTTTTTAATTGCATTATTGTTTTTTTCTTCTTGTGGAATATTTGGTGATTCGGGAACAAAACCCCGGCATAAAAGAAAAAAAACACATGTAAAGCACCGTCCCAAAAAGAAGAATAATTCCAAAGTAGATAGTCTTCAATGGCCGTCGGATAAATCTGATGATTCTCATCAAAAGAATAATACAGAAGAAGATTACGGAACCGTAATGAAAGACCATTATGTGGTAGATTTCTTGATTCCTTTTGGGGCAAATAAAGGTTTTAACAACCTTGAAGACTTGGAAAAAAGCTCTTCAAATAAATTCTTGCATTTTTATATAGGGGTCATGTTGGCGTTGAAAGATTTGGAAAAACAAGGGGTAGGTATCACTCTAAATGTGTTTGATGCA
This sequence comes from Saprospiraceae bacterium, assembly GCA_027008645.1. Taxonomy (GTDB): domain Bacteria; phylum Bacteroidota; class Bacteroidia; order Chitinophagales; family Saprospiraceae; genus JADJGA01. Next base: position 1,697 of record JALVEE010000268.1, on the reverse strand, counting down.
CCGATTAAAAACAACAGAATCTCAGTGATTAAGTCAAAAATGTCCCTAAATACACCTGATGTGATTGTAGGGCCATACGTAAAGAGTCAGCTGAAAGAAATGGCTTATTACTCTAAAAGGAAGAAGATAACTATGGTTAATCCTTGGAATGCATTTTCGAGCGTAGCTGCGGATAATCCTAATTATATACAATTGAAACCGGATTTGAAGAAGTATTACGAAGCTATAATTGAGGATGTCGATGACAAATATTCACCAAAAGATGTTTACTTGATAGGATTGGACGATAAATATCACAAAAGGAGACTGGCTAAATTGCAAAAAATACACCTTGAAAATAATAAACGTGTTGACAGGTACAATACATTTATCATTAATAGAGATTCGCTTAATAGAGGTGAAACTGCATTTGATACATTGTTTACAAAGAATAAATGGAAGACAAAAGTTATAATTATTCCTAATTGGTCATTCAAAGACGAAAATTTTATCTATTCAGCATTGCGTAGGATAAATATCGAGAAAGGGGAGCAAAAAGTAATTGTTTACGGTCTTCCTCAAGTCTTATTGAACTCGACAAAGATCGGATATAATCTATTTAAGCGTTTAAATATCAGAGTCGCCTCATCCAATTATCTGGATGATAGTAATTGGGAGGTTAAGAAATTCAAAAACAGGTTTTACAAAATGGCATTTACTTTTCCCGAAAAGCATAATTATGCATATGACGGCTATGATACTATGATGTTTATCGGGAAAAATCTCAAGAAATACGGTACTAAGTTTCAGTATTTCATTGAGAATAATGAACAAGACTATTTGAATAATTCTATATTGCTATTGAGGAATGTCAAAGATGAAGATGTCAAAAATGAGGAATTGGATAAAATAAATTATTTTGAAAATTCAAAAATGAACATTCTCGGATTTCATCGCAATAGGTTTGATAAGTTTAAATAGGGTAGGGAATGACGGAAAAAAGGCTTGAAAAGATTAAAGATGTTGCAAAAAAACGTCAAGGGGATTTGACAGTGGTGCTCAACAATGTCCACGATCCTCATAATATTGGGGCAGTACTCCGAACTTGTGATTCTGTTGGGGTAAAAGAGGTCTATGTACTGTATAATGATGATAGATTGAGTGAAAAAAATATTACTCTTGGTAAAAGAGCCGCTTCAAGTGCCAGAAAATGGGTAGATGTCTATATGTATTCAGATGTAAGTAAATGCATGAATGATATCAAAAGTAAATACGATGCAATTTTCGGGACTCATTTGAGTTCAGATTCTGTTTCGCTATATGATTTGGATTTGTCAAAGTCGGTAGCTTTGGTTTTTGGAAATGAGCATGCCGGTATTTCCGATGAAGTCTTGGAGTTTCTTGATGGCAATTTTATTATTCCTCAATTTGGTATGGTTCAAAGTCTGAATATATCGGTATCCGTTGCAGTCTCACTTTATGAAGCATTGCGGCAAAGAGAAAAATCGAATAAGTACAAAGAAAATAATACGATGTCGTCATCGCAACAAACTGCTCTAATCGAAGATTATATTGCTAGACATGAAAATAAATACAAGGGAAAAAAAATGATAATGAAAACATAGGACTCGAAAGCGCGACTGCAATGAGAGATTTCGAAGCCGGTCTATAGAGAAAGAATGAAAAGAGTATAAGCAATAATGAAAACATAGGACTCG
>JALVEE010000267.1 GCA_027008645.1 Saprospiraceae bacterium | reverse complement strand
TTGTCTGTGGCATAATGGGTCATTTTTAAATCCGAGGGCAAAGTTACAAATATTTTAAAAAATATTAGTTTCCAATACGATACGTTCTAGTTGTTTTTTTGGGGTCAGGTGTTCTGAACTTTTAAATTAGAGTTAATTCGTGGATGAAAATTATAAAAATGAAAAAACTAAAATTCTTAATATCATTACTCATGCTATCCCTATCACTCTTTAGTCAAACCGAAATCTGCAATAACAGTATCGATGATGACAATGATGGTTACATAGATTTATTTGATCCTGATTGCCCTTGCTCTGATTCTACATACCAAGCATATTGCCCTGTAAACTGCGAATATATACCTGACAGCTTTCCTGAATTTAAAATGAAATTAAAATGGAAAACAGAAATTTTAAGTGATTCAAATTTTATTTTTCCAAATATTGTTGTAGGTGATATTGATAATGATAAATTTATAGAAATAATATCTTCAAATTCAACTGGAGAAATAATCAAGAGAAATAGTGTTAATGGTATTTCAATATTTGATGGAAATACAGGAGCTTTAAAAAACAAATTTAATTATACAGGAGATACTGCTTGGAGTGTTTCGTCATATATTACAATTGCTGATATTAACAATGATAACTTTTCTGAGATATTTATTTTTAATTATGATGATAATACTGTTTTATGTTATGATTATGGAGGAAATTTTATTTGGAAATCTAAAATTTTGAAATTAAAAGAGAATAAAATTCTAAACATAGCTGATTTTAATGGTGATGGGATATCTGAGATTTATTTTGGAAATGCTATATATAATTCACTAACTGGTAATCTTATAGTTCAAGGTAATAAAGGAATAGGAGGAAATAAATTTAATCCCGCTTTATTTGATATTTATACAGATATGCATAGTGTAGCAGCAGACCTTCTTCCAAATAATCCGGGATTAGAATTAGCAGCAGGAAATACCGTTTATAAAGTAAATATAGTAAATGTGATGGATTCTATTGGGAATACCATAAGTCCCATTATTGCCGATACAATAGTTAAAGATGGATTTACTTCTGTTGCCGATATTGATGGTGATGGTAAATTGGATATTGTTGTCGTAAGGTCAAATACTTATTCTGACGGGGGAGGTATTTGGATATGGAATCCTCGTAAACAAAAAATTATAGCTAAGGCTGATGCCGGTATTGCCGGTGGAATTGCATTTATAGGAAATGTTGATGATGATTGTACTCCGGAAATTGGAATAGCTTTTGCTTTCGAATTAAAAATGTATAAATATAATGGGACATCTAACTTACAACTTTTATATTCATTGCCAACTACAGATGAATCTGGTGTTACAGGAATAACAATGTTTGATTTTAATCAGGATGGTAAAAATGAGCTTGTTTATAGAGATGAAACAGATCTAAGAATACTAGAAGGGAGTACAGGGAAAACAATATCATCCTATCCTGTTAACAGTGGGACTGGATTAGAATCGCCAATAATAGCTGACATTGATAATGACGGTCAAGCTGAAATAGTTGTCAATGGATATATAGAAGATAAACACAAGCTTCAACTATTCGCCTTTGAATCTGCCGGTGCACCTTGGGCACCTGCCCGCTCTGTCTGGAATCAAACCGCCTACAACGTTACAAATATCAATGACGACCTGACCATACCTCGCCACCCACAAAATACGGCTACTTTTATATCAGGTAGCGACAGTTGCTCACAGGCCACCTGTCCACAGGTCTATAATAGTTTTATGGCACAGGCAACCTATCGTACACAACAGGGCTGTGTGCAGTGGCCAAGCCTTGACTTGCAACCCGAGTTATTGGATTGGACTTGTTCGCCTGATAGTGTGACATTGAGCTTTGTGATACACAATCAAAGTGATGGTTTGGCAGCCAATGATACCTTTGGATTAAGGATATATGATTCTAATCCTTTTGATAATGTAGCGAGTGAGATACTTTATAAGGATTTATTCCTGAATATACCAAAAGAAAGCACTTCCGATACACTTTCCGTTACAATTCCCAAGGCTACGGGATACATATATATAGTGGTCAATACTAAAAAAGATGCTACCACACCGCTTGAGATACCTCTTTCCAGTATAGCAGAATGCGACTATCTGAACAATGTGGATAGTGTGGAGATAAATATTGAAGAATTAAAATTGAATATTGGTGATGATATTCAACGATGTGAGACCGGAGTAGTAACTTTTCATGTGTCGGGGGATTTTAGTACATATCTATGGAGTGACGGTTCGACTGATAGTACTTTTACTACTTCAGAAGATGGTATATACTATCTTGAAACGACAGATAAATGTGGCAGAATATATAGAGATACAGTTGAAGTTACAAGTTACAGTATCGAAAAGCCACAAATAGATGGAAATATATATGAGTTATGTGCTGGAGATAGTTTGGAATTTAAGGTGTTGGGAGATTATGATGAAGTTAATTGGTTTCCTCCTGAGTTGGTAGATTGTCATACATGTACATCTATAAATGTGAGTTCGGATGAACCTTTTTTATTGATAGTGCAAGGAGAAAAAGATGGATGTTTTAATAGCGATACTGTGCAAATCTACGTTAAAACCCCTGTAGAGGTTGATGTTTCTATAAGTATATGCAGAGGAGATAGTGTTGAGTTCTTTGATAAAATATTGTATAATTCAGGTACATATCAACACACAATAAATGTTTGTGACAGCATATACACACTCAATCTTGAGGTAATAGAGCCAAAAGTTGTAGATTTATCCGAGAGTATATGCGCAGGGGATTCAATTTATGTGGGAGGTAAATGGTGGAATTCTTCGGGATTGCATACCATAGACCTAACATCAAAAGCCGGATGTGATAGTACAATAAATCTAGATTTAAAAGTAATAGATTTAATAGAAAATACTGAATATTTTACATTATGTCCACAAGATTCAGTTCGAATAGGAGGGAAATGGATAAAAGAATCGGGACAATATATTTATAAATTGATTGCACAATCAGGATGTGATTCGCTATATATAGCTAATGTAGAAAAATTAGTTGCACCTAATGGTCCTGAGCTGGAAATTGATTGTGATAAACCAAAAGTCAATGCTAGAATTATAAAAGTTGGAGCTTGGAATATTCAATGGAGCAATGGCGATACAACATCAATTACCAACTATCAAGGTGGAGAAGATGCCAATGTATTACTAAAAGCAGAACCTGATTGTCAATTGAAGTACGACTTTCACGTTCCGGAGTTACCTGATTTGTCACAATTGCCGTATTTTGCAGATACATTGATCAATCCTTTATCGACAATATCATTGCAATTAGACTTAAATTCTGATGAATGGCAAGTGGAATGGTCACCCATTGAAATAATAGATTGTCCATCTTGTATGGGCGTAGAGATAAATGCAACAGAAAATGTAGAAATCACGATTAAATTAACACATAGTTCAGGATGTATTTATACCAAAACATTCACAATAAACATAGATTTCAATGAAGATATATACGTTCCCAATATTTTTTCACCAGATGGAGATGGATTTAATGACACATGGTATATTACATTCAAAGACTATCATCCGATGATAATCGAAGCAGCAATATTTGACAGATGGGGCGAAAAGGTAGCAGAATGGCACAATGTACCAAATGTAAACTGGGATGGCATATTCAAAGGAAAGAAAGTAAACACAGGAGTATTTGTATATTACTTCAAATATAAAGGAAGAGATGGTAAGGAAGTGATAGTGAAAGGTGATGTGACGGTATTGTAGCTTAGGAGTCAATTCGACTGGTTAATTGATTCTTATTGTTATTTTTTTCCCAGATACAAAAAATGCTTTCTTTTGGTTTCTTCCATTCTCTCTATTGAATATCTGAGAGTGGTGCGTGGCAATTGATGGTAATTATCAAGGAGAAAATCTTCAATAATTTCAGGTTCTCTTTTCCAGGATTCTCTTAGCATCCAACCGATTGCTTTGTGCATCAAGTCCTCTTTATTATCCAAAAGTTTTTTTGCAAGAGTAATCGTGGGGTAAATGTCTGATTTGCGTATGAAAGCCCAAGTTGCAACTATTGACATTCGTCTGTCCCAAAGTGATTCGGAAGAGCTCAATTCATCCAATAAGTCCAAATCGAAGATTCCATATGAGATAGCATTACCCAAAATATAGTGTACGGAAACATCTACCAAATCCCAATTATTAATGCCTTTTCTATGCTTTAGGTAAAAATTTGCTATGTCCTTCAGTTGATTTTTATCCTGTTTTTTACTTGCTTTTTTTGCATTCTCGGTTAGTATCAATACTCCAGCCATCCTGACCTCGTGAAGTGGTGATTCCAGCAGCTGTCTAATCTCTTCAAAACTTAATTTTAAATAGGGCTTAATAGCTTTTCTGGTATCCGGCATTGAAACACCGATGAAAATATCTCCCTCACCGTATTCTCCTTTACCGGTTTTAAAAAACCATTCATTGGTCTTTTTCCTTTTTTCAGAGGCAAATTCTTTTAAAGATTTTACAACATTATCAGCGGTTAACATCACAAGGTTGTTTAGTAGATTATTCTAACTCTTTCTCAATCTCGATAATCTTATATACTTCAATTTGGTCTCCAACTTTGATATCATTGAAATTTTCGATTGTAAGACCACATTCCATACCGGCTTTTACTTCTTTTGCATCGTTTTTAAATCGTTTCAATGAACTCAAATGTGCTGTTTGTGTATCTTTTGCAGGATAAACAACTATACCTTCTCTTATCAAACGAATAGTTGAATTTCTTGTAATTTCACCCTCTTGTACATAACAGCCGGCAATTGTACCGACTTTACTAATTTTAAATATATTTCTAACTTCGAGCATTCCGGTAATTTTTTCTTCCTCTGTAGGAGCAAGCATACCTTTCATAGCGAGTTTCACTTCGTCTATTGCTTTGTAGATAACAGAATAGTGTTTTATTTCCACACCGTCTTTTTCAGCCAGTTTTCTGGCAGTTCCGGATGGTCTCACTTGGAAACCAATAATAATCGCATCTGATACCGTAGCTAAGAGAACGTCAGATTCAGAAATTTGTCCAACACTTTTGTGAATTACATTTACTTGCAATTCAGGAATTGAAAGTTTTATCAAAGAATCTGACAAAGCTTCAGCCGTACCGTCGGTATCAGCTTTAACTATTAAATTCAATTCTTTGAAATCGTCAAGTTTTAATCTTCTTCCGATTTCTTCCAAACTAACGCGTTTTTTAGTTCTTGTTGATTGCTCCCTGGCAATTATAGCTCTTTTAGTTGCGATATCTCGAGCATCTCTTTCATTTTCGTATTCTTTGAAAGTTTCACCTGCTTGAGCTGCACCATTCATTCCTAAAACCTTTACAGGCGTGGAGGGACCTGCAGATTTAATTCTCTTACCGGCAGCATTTATCATAGCTTTTACTTTTCCCGAATAATGACCTGCCAGAATAACAGAACCTATCTTTAATGTTCCTTTTTGAACCAAAACATTGGTTATATATCCTTTACCTTTATCCAAAGTAGCTTCAAGAACCGATCCTGCTGCCAATCTGTTTGGATTAGCCTTCAACTCCAAAAGTTCTGCCTCTAAAAATACTTTTTCTAATAGCTCTTTAACTCCTTTACCTGTTTTTGCGGAGATATCTTGTGATTGATACTTACCGCCCCATTCTTCTATCAACAGGTTCATCGATGCAAGTTCTTGTTTGATTCTTTCGGGATCTGCACCGGGTTTATCGATTTTATTAATAGCAAAAATCATTGGTACTCCTGCTGCTTGCGAGTGACTGATTGCCTCTTTTGTTTGAGGCATTATCTTGTCGTCTGCTGCTATCACAATAATCACGAAGTCAGTTACTTTAGCTCCTCTGGCTCTCATCGCAGTAAAAGCCTCGTGTCCCGGCGTATCAAGGAAAGTGATTTTTTTACCTTCACCCAAATCAACTTCGTATGCTCCAACATGTTGTGTGATACCTCCAGCTTCTCCTCCGGCAACATTGGTTTCCCGGATATAATCAAGCAATGATGTCTTTCCATGATCAACGTGTCCCATTACAGTAACAACAGGAGCTCTTGGTACTAAATCTTCTTCATTGTCTTCTATATCATCATCGTCATCATCAATCTCATCCGCACTTATAAACTTAACTTCATAATTAAATTCATCAGCCACTAATTCAATAATCTCCTTCTCAATTCTTTGGTTAATCGACACTATAACGCCCAAATTCATACAGGTCATTATAATATCAGTCACCGGTACATCCATCAAATTGGATAATTCGGAAACGCTGATAAATTCACTTACTTCTATTACATTTGTTTCTACATTTTCTTCAACTACATTCTTTTCTCTCTTTATGGCTTTACTCTCACGGCGTATTTTTGATCTCCTACTTTTGCCGGTTCCTCCGGACTTAAGTTTGGCCATTGTAGCTTTGATTTTGTCCTCTATTTCCTTTTCGGATATTTCTGTAACCTCTTCTTTCTTTTTTTGATTCTTTTTTTGATTTCTTAAGACCTGATTAGGATTGATTTTTCTTCTTTTTCTCTTTCTTCTGCTTTCACCACCGCTACTGTCAGCTTTTTTAGTCTCTTTACTCTTATCGGCGGTAGCTTTAGGTTTAGATTTTTTTCTTGTTTCAAATTTAGAAACATCGATTTTGCCCAGTTTTTTTAGTCCTTTCAACTTTGGTGTTTCCGCTCTCATCATCTCAACCTCTTCGGGTAGATTTTTCTTTTTAGGTGTCTCTATTTCTTCTGCTTCTACTTTTTCAACTTTCTTTTCTTCTTTTACAGGTTCTTTTATTTCGGGTTTTTCTTCTTTGGCTTTTGATACTTTTTCTTTCTTCTTTTTAGGCTTTTTGTTTATTTTATCCAAATCAACTTTGCCTAAAACCGTAAGACCGGTTTTGTTTTCTTCCTTTTCTTCTTCTTTAGTATCTTTCTTCTCTGTTTCAGAAACTGTTATTTTTTCTTCAATTTCTTTTTCTACCTTCTCTTCCTTAGGCTCTTCTTTTGTTTCTTTTTTCTTTGGAGCTTCAATATCAGTCTTCTCTACTTTTTTCTTTTTTTCCTCAATTTTCTCTCTTGCTTTTACCTCTTCTTCTTTTCGTTGTCTTCTTTCAGCAAGCAAAGCTTCAGCCTCCTCTTTTTCTGCAATTGAATTGCTGAATCTAGTAAGCAACAAAGCATGTACCTCATCGGATATTTTTGCTATAGGTTTATTAGCAATTTCAATACCCTGCGAATGTAGGTATTCTACAATTGTACTTGTTCCAACATTTAATTCTTTCGCAATTTTGAATAACTTGTACGCCATTATCAATATTTAGTTCTATGTTTTGTTAAAGGTTTAGCTCCTCATTAAAAATCAAAAAAATACTTTTACTACCGGGAAAAACTCTAATTTTCTTCAAATTCCGATTGTAAAATATTCAACACTTCATCAATTGTCTCTTCTTCAAGATCTGTTCTTCTCGCCAATTCTTCTCTGTTTAATTCCAATACACTTTTAGCCGTATCGCAGCCGATATTTTTAAATTGATCTATAATCCACTCTTCTATTTCATCGCTAAATTCATCCAAATCTACATCATCGATTAAGTTTTCGTCAACTTCTCTGTATATATCGATTTCATATTTTGTCAATCTGCTGGCAAGTTTTATATTGGCACCGTTTTTACCAATCGCCATTGATACCTGATCCGGTTTTAAGTAAACTGCAGCTTTCATATTTTCATCATCCAACTCGATTTTTGAAACTTTAGCCGGAGTCAAAGATCTTTGGATATACAGTATGGTATTATTGGTATAATTGATTATGTCAATATTTTCATTTCTCAATTCACGAACAATTCCATGTATCCTTGACCCTTTCATTCCAACACATGCCCCAACTGGATCGATTCTATCATCATAAGATTCAACTGCTACTTTTGCTCTGATACCCGGTATTCTAACAATATCTTTTATTGTGATTAACCCGTCTTCTATCTCCGGAACTTCTTGCTCCATCAGTTTTTCAAGAAACTTGCTGTCAGTTCTGGAAATAATGATAATCGGATTGTTGTTTTTCATTTCAACATGCTTGATTACAGCCTTTATCATATCACCTTTTCTGAAAAAGTCACCCTTTATCATTTCGCTTCTGGGCAAAATCAATTCATTGTCGGTAGCATCGTCTATCACCAATAAATCTTTTTTCATAATCTGTCCCACTTCACCTAAAACCAATTCTCCTGCTCTGTCCTTGTATTTTTTGTAAACGTCTTCCTTTTCCAATTCTGATATTCTTGAAACCAAAGTTTGCCTTGCAGCCATTATAGCCCTTCTACCAAATGACTCAACGTCCAATTGTTCATAACATTCCTCTCCCACTTCATAATCTTCATCGATTAATTGTGCTTCGGAAAAAGATATTTGAGTAAGTACATCTGTAACTTCCCCGTCAGGAACAATCTCCCGTACTTTCCACAATTCAAGGTCACCATTAGTCGTATTTACAATGACTTCAAAATTATCATCAGAGCCATATTTCTTTTTAATTAGCGTTCTGAAAACATCTTCCAAGACCCTAACCAATGTCGGTCTGTCCATGTTTTTCCCCGCTTTAAATTGAGAAAAAGATTCTATTAAATTCATTTTTTCTTTTTATTAAATTTTACAATTACTTTTGATTCGAGGATATCCTCAAATTTCAATTCTATTTTTTTTACATTTTTCTTTTCAGATACTTCCAATACTATACCAAATTCATCAACCTCAATGAGCGTACCTTTTATTTTAACATTGTCAGGTAGTTTTACCTTTAAATCTCTGCCTATATTCTTTTTGTATTGTCTTCTGACAAGTGGCTTATCCAGTCCCGGAGATGAAACTTCAAGTGTGTATTTTTCTCCTAACAATAAGGTTTCATCGAGATAATGCTCTATTCTTCTACTAATACTAACACATTTTCTGATAGGTACACCGGAATCACAATCCACATACACTACAACCTTGGAGTTTTTGCTTACTACAATATCAACTATAAAGCAATCTTCAAAGCCTTCTTCAGATAACTTTTGTTCAATAACCGGTATTAATTTCTCTTCTATCATATTACCTTTATAAAAAAGAGGGAGCTAATACGCTCCCTCTCCCTTTAAATCATGCGCAAATATAAGGCTTTTTACATTTTTTAATAATAATTTGCCTCTTTTTCTTACTAAAGTTTTAATTTTGACGAATTTATATTATAAAATTACTAAAAATGATAGAAAAACTCAAGGAAACTACAAAATTTATTGAATCCCTAACGGATGTAAAACCTCACTTAGCTATTGTTTTTGGTTCGGGATTAAGTAGTGAAGAACTTTTGGATGAGATTGTAAAAAAAATTCCTTATCGTGAGATTCCTCATTTCAAAACAAGTACCGTGCAAAACCACAAAGGTGAATTGGTAATTGGGAAAAGAAATGGAACTAATATATATTTATTTTCGGGTAGAATGCATTATTATGAAGGTTATTCTGCAAAAGAGGTCACTTATCCTGTACGCGTAATGCAATATATGGGTGCAAAAAATTTGATTTTAACTAATGCTGCCGGTGGAATAAACCCGGATTTCAACGCAGGTGATGTGATATTACTAAAAGACCATATCAATATGATTCCGGATCACCCTCTGAGAGGTAAAAATATCGATGAACTTGGAACAAGATTTCCCGATATGTCTAATGCATACAATGCCGATATCCGAAAAGAGTTTATAGAGATTTCTAAGAAAACCGGATATAATCTTAAACAAGGAATATATTTGGCACTACAAGGTCCCAGTCTGGAAACTCCGGCTGAGTATTCGATGATTTATAGAATGGGGGCTGACCTTATCGGTATGTCAACTGTTTTTGAAACAATCGCAGCTGTACATGGTGGTATAAAAGTTACGGGATTTTCCATGGTTTCCAATGAATGCTATCCACCTGAGCGAATTAAAGAAACAACTCATCAAGATGTAGTCAAAATGGTAAAAAAATCAGAACATATCTTAATGGAACTATTGGGTGAATGGATAGATAATTATTTGTAAACATAAAAATATTTCCAAATTTTCCGAGTGAACTTTTAGTTACTAATGTTTAATTAATAGCATAATTTGCGGATCAATACGCAAAATATTGGTATAAATTACGGATAGATACGCAAAATATGCTTATATTTGCAAAAAAATTATGATAAAAAGAATTATAGAAAATAAAATAGAATCTAAGCTTGGTACAAAAAAAGCAATAATCGTATTAGGAGCGAGACAAACTGGAAAAACTACCCTATTAAATTCAATATTTCATCATAAGAAAAATGTGCTTTGGTTGAATGGTGATAGTCCTGAAGTCAGATTGAATTTTCAGAATATCAATGTGAATAAATTAAAAAATATAATTGGAAATAATAAATATATAGTCATAGATGAAGCTCAAATGATCTCAGATATCGGGCTTAAAATGAAATTAATAACTGATTATATCGAGGATGTCCAATTGATAGCTTCCGGTTCGAGTTCATTTGAATTAGCAAACAAAGTAAATGAACCTTTGACAGGACGAAAATGGGAGTTTAATCTTTTTCCGTTATCTTTTAAAGAAATGGTTGATTATCATGGGTATTGGGAGGAGTACAATCAGTTAGAAAACAGAATGATATATGGTTATTACCCTGATGTTGTTTTGGCTAAAAAAGATAAGATTGAATTGCTGAATTCATTGACCTCCGATTATCTTTACAAGGATATTCTCATTTGGAATAAAATAAAAAAATCTGATAAATTATTAAAATTACTTCAAGCTCTTGCATTTCAAGTTGGAAATCAGGTTTCTTATTCCGAATTAGGTTTATTATCTGGCTTGAATAACGAAACTGTTGAAAGCTACATAGATTTACTACAAAAATCATTTGTGATTTTTAAATTACCTTCATTTTCTAGGAATTTAAGAAATGAGTTAAAAAAATCTAAGAAAATTTATTTTTATGATAATGGAATTAGAAATGCAATAATTGCAAATTTCAATTCTTTAAACTTGCGCAATGACGTTGGTGCTTTGTGGGAAAATTTTATTATTAGCGAAAGGATGAAGCACACAAACTATAACAATCTTTATTCAAATAAATATTTTTGGAGAACGCTTAAACAAAAAGAAATAGATTATATTGAAGAGTATGACGGGAAATTACACGCTTACGAATTCAAATGGAATAAAAAAGCAAAAGTTAAACCACCAAAAGCTTTTATTTCAACTTATCCGGATAGTGATTTTCAATTGATAAATCCTGAAAATTTCGAATCGTTTATCGGGATTGGTTAATATTCTAAGTTTATTATCTTACTTTTGCGATTCATACAAGAATAAAGGATAGATGAATTACTTGCTTTTAGAAAATGTTACTAAATCTTATGGGGAAAAAATCCTGTTTGAAAATATTAATCTCAGTATTAACCAAGGGGATAAAATCGGATTAATTGCCAAAAACGGAAGCGGTAAATCCACACTCCTCAGAGTGATTTTTGGTGAAGAGAGCCCCGAAGGTGAGAAAGCCAAAATTATAATAAATAAGGATATTAAATTGGCATTTTTAAAACAGGAACCGGTTTTCGAAGAAGATTTTAGTGTTTTGGATGCGGTATTTGATACAGATGACCCCAAAATAAATGCTATTAAGCAATATGAAACGGCAGTAATTAAAAATGACAATGAAACATTGGATATCGCTATTGCAAAATTGGATAATCTTGATGCTTGGAATATTGAAAATAAGATTAAAGAAATTCTTTTTAAATTAAAAATTCCTAAGCTTGACCAAAAAATAAAAGAATTATCGGGAGGGCAAAAAAAGCGTGTTGCTCTTGCAAGAATCATTGTTCAAGAACCTGATTTTTTGATTCTTGACGAGCCTACCAATCACTTGGATATCGATATGATAGAATGGCTGGAAAACTATCTTTCAAATAAGAAAATAACTTTGTTCATGGTTACCCATGATAGATATTTTTTGGAAAATACCTGCAATAGAATTGTAGAATTGGACAGGGGAGAATTGTTTGTTTATTCCGGTAATTATGAACGATATCTGGAAAAGAAAGCAGAAAGAATACACAATGAATCGGTAACAGCCGAAAAAATAAAGAAATTGTATAAAAAAGAATTGGAATGGCTAAAAAGACAACCAAAGGCCAGAACAACCAAATCAAAATCCAGAATTGACAGGGCTCATGAGATTGGTGAAAAAGCGAGCAAGGCGATATACAATGATTCCATCAGTATCGATATTGAAACTCAAAGACTGGGAGGTAAAATCTTAGAATTGTACAATGTCGAAAAAGCTTTTGGCGATATTAAAATACTAAATGACTTTAGCTATAAGTTCAAGAGATTTGAAAAAGTAGGGATAGTCGGTGATAACGGTGCCGGAAAATCAACTTTTATCAATATGATAACAGGATTAGTACGTCCTGATAGTGGTAAGATAGTAATAGGTGAAACAGTTCATTTTGGAAATTTCTCACAAGGGGGGCTGGTATTGTCAAAGGATAAACGTGTGCTCGAAGTGATAACGGATATCGCCGAATATTTGCCAATGGCCAATGGTAAAAAATTGACCGCAGAGCAATTATTAGAACGCTTTCTTTTTTCCAGAAAACACCAACAAGTATATGTATCACAATTAAGCGGAGGTGAAAAAAGACGACTACAACTTCTGACGGTCTTAATGAAAAATCCAAATTTCCTTATTCTCGATGAACCTACCAATGATTTGGATATTGTCACATTGAATATACTGGAAGATTATCTTATGGGCTTCAAGGGCAATCTGATTATTATCACTCACGATAGATATTTTATGGACAAACTTACCGATCATCTGTTTATAATGGACGGAAAGGGAAATATCAAGGATTTTAACGGTACATATACCGAATACCGTGCAAATAAAAATTTAAGTAAAAAAGAAGATGCAAATCAATATAAAAAGCAATCAATAGAGGATAAAAACGCTCAGCGCAAAGAAAAAAAGAAAATAGATAATGAAATATCCAGAACTTTGAAAGAGATTGAAAAAAAAGAAAATGAAAAACAAAAAGTTCATCAGTTCTTTGAAGAAAATACGGATACTGATCCCGGTAAAATAGCTGAAATGGGTAAAAAACTCAATGCTCTTGACAACGAAATATTAAATCTGGAAAATCGCTGGGAAACTTTAATGGAGAAATTAGAAGAATTTGAATAAAAAAACCCACATCATTTTGATGCAGGTTTTTTTTGTATTTCATTTTTTCGCATTGTGGGTTGATTCTCCTTTAGGAGTCAGAGGCAAGGGTTAGGAAAAGCGAAAAAATAAAATGATACAGGTTGTTTTTCTCATATCACTATAAGTTTCTTATACTTGTAGCGCACTAAACACCTATTTCAAAAACTCTACACTTGTCTTTACAAAATCCGTCATTTCTTCTCCGGTAAGCATATTTTGATTCAATTTTGCCAGTTTGTATAGATATGTTGCAAATTTTTCTTTCTTTTCTTGACTTTTCATCTTGACCAATTTGTCAGCAATCAATGGATTGTTGGAATTGATTATGATATTGTAACTTTCGGGCAAATCTCCCATACCCATACTTTGATATTGTTGCATTTCTTTAAATCTACGCATAAATTCCGGTTTGGTAATTACAACCGGCAAATCATCCGGAGAAAGTGCTTTCATTTCAATAGTATTGTTCTCTCCCTTTAGAGATTCTGTGAATATGGTTTTTACTTTTTCTTGTTGTTTTTCGGACATCACAGATTCTTTCTTCTCATCTTTTTGCACCAAATTATCAACCGTATCTGAATCAACTCTCACAAATGTAATGCTTCCGTCTTTGGTTTCCATATGCTGCATAAAATGAACATCGATAATATTGTCCATTACGACAACATCATATCCGTAATTTTTAGCAGATTGAATATAACTGTGTTGGGCTTTGACATCACTTGTGTAAATTATTACGGTCTTATCGTGTTTATCAACTTGGTTTGCTTTAATCTTTTCTTTGTATTCCTCAAATGTAAAGTATTTGCCCTCTTCATTTTTCAACAAAACAAAATCCAATGCTTTATCGTAAAATTTCTCCTCAGTAATCATACCGTATTTCACAAATGTGCTGATATCATCCCATTTATTTTCAAATTCTTTTCTGTCTTTTTTGAAAATCCCCTTTAGTTTTTCCGCTACTTTTTTGGTAATATAAGATGTGATTTTCTTCACTCTTTGGTCATTTTGAAGACTGCTTCTGGAAACATTTAGAGGGATATCGGGAGAATCAATAACTCCGTGCAAAAGCATTAAAAATTCCGGAACTATCGCCCTTACATCATCTGTGATAAATACTTGATTGCTGTAAAGGTGAATTTTACTTTTTTGAATATCGAAATTATTGGTTACTTTCGGGAAATACAATATGCCCGTTAGATTGAATGGGTAATCCATCTTTAGATGAATCCAAAAAACAGGATCATTGAAAGTTCCCGGGAATAACTCTCGGTAAAACTCCTTATAATCTTCATCTTTCAATTCATTTGGAGACTTTTTCCATAGTGGATTAGGATTATTGATGATATTGTCAACTTCCTCTTCTATTTGCTTTGCATCATCTCCTTCCCCTTCTGTTTTGTACTCGGTTTTAGTACCAAACCTGATAGGTATAGGTAAGAATTTACAGTATTTATCAAGCAATTCTTGAATTCTGTTTTTGCTCAAATAGTCTTTACCTTCTTCACCGACATGCAAGATTATCTCAGTACCCCTTGATTCTTTATCAATTTCTTCCAAGGTGTATTCGGGAGAGCCGTCACAAACCCATTTTACGGCTTTTGCGTCATCTTTGTATGATTTTGTTCTTACTTCAACCTTTTCAGCAACCATAAATGCTGAGTAAAAACCGAGCCCAAAGTGACCTATAATATTTTCTCCGGAATATTTTTCCAAAAACTCTTGAGCTGAAGAAAATGCGACTTGATTTAAGTATTTTATCACCTCTTCTTCTGTCATTCCGATCCCTCTGTCGATTACGCTTATAGTCTTATTTTTCTCATCGAGTTTCACATCTATTGTGAGATCACCAAGTTCTCCTTTAAATTCACCTTTCGATGCTAGAGTTTTTAATTTTGTCGTTGCATCAACTGCATTTGATATGAGCTCTCTTAAAAATATCTCCTGGTCTGTATAAAGGAACTTTTTGATAAGTGGAAAAATATCATCTGCACTTACGCCAATTTGTCCTTTTTTTTGTTTAATTTTTTCTGTCGTCATTTCTATTTTATTTTTTTTAATAGTAATAATTTATATTAAATAAAAGGTGGTTTTAAACAATTTAATGCTAAATTGATTTAAAACTACCCTTCCAATTAACCCCTTAGTGCAAAAGCTGTACCATTGCATATAATGCGCCATTTTGACACCCATTAAAAAAACACCCGTAAAATTAATTACAGGTGCCAACTTGTGATATGAAAAAACTCTGTGCGGGAGTTTATATACTCAAACCATTTAGCTTTTCGGGAATATTGGCAAATTTATTTTTTTAAATATCGAGGCAAAATCAATCGGAATAGCCAATGCTATTGCTATTGATTTTAACGAAGATAGTGAGAAAAAGAAAGAGCCAAAAACCTGAAAAGCTATGTGGTTTGAGTATATTTTTAGAAACCGATCAGTTTTACTCCTGCGCTTACTACCATAAGATTGTCTCCCAATGTACTTTCACCCTCTTTGAATAAAGGCATAAGGTCAAAATTGCCATAGAGGGTTAATCTGTTGATTCCAATCCTAAGAGTACCGTAAAGTTGATAAGGATTTAGATTAAAATCACTTTTTGTTCTTTTCTTAATGGTATTGTCATCCAAATCGTATTTTTGATAGAGTTTTGAATACATTTTCAATCCCCCTACAAAGCCGGCTGCTAAATAAAATCCTTTCCTTGCTCTTGAAGAAGTATTAAATTCGAGCAAAATAGGCATTTGGAAATAACTCACATGTAGCTTATCTTTTTTGTATTTTAGACTATTGTTGACCACAGGATTCACTTGCCCGTTTTCTTCTACTAAGTCTATATTATTTTTGAATGAGAAGTTTTTATATTCCAATCCAAAACCGGTGGTCAAAAGTATATGTTTTTTAACAATACTAAGGTTTATCTCCATAAAATTGATATTCCATATTCTGCTTTTCCAAGGATTGATTTCCCAATTTTTGAAATTGGCTGTTAGTTCTCCACCATCCCTAATATCTCCAAATTGATTTATACCAAGGTACAATCCTGCCCATCTGGAATAATTTCTGGAGTTGTAGTATTTTTTGGCTTTTGTTTTCTTTTCGTTTTGTTTGATTGTTATTTCCTCATCTTTGATTTCTTCTTTTACAGAAATGGTATCTTCGGTCTTATCATTTTTATCAACAATTATAATTGTTTTATCGCCGAGTTTGATTTTTGTTGTATCACTATCGGATTTTTCTTTTTGAGCATTTGCAATTGTTACTGAAAAAAGCAATACTATTAATAAGATGATATTTTTCATTTTTTAGAATTTTAGATTAAATAATAAGTTGTTTGGTTGTATTACGTCTATGATTTAAAAAAGTTACAAGCAAATAAAAAAGAGCGCATTTCATTTTTTAGCATTACGGGTTGATTCTCCTTTAGGAGTCAGAGGCAAAGAGTGGCAAAAGCGAAAAAATGAAATACACCTATAAAAAAAGCCTCTTCTAAATTTTTAGAAAAGGCTTAAAGTTTTGGTTAAAAAACTGAGTAATTCTTTATTAGCTTTTATAGTAATTTATTATTGAAGTGACTTCTTTATCATTTTTTAGTTCAGGAGCTAATTCAAATAGCATATCATGATCTTCATAGCTATCTTCCAAAGCGGAATCCAATATCAGCAAAGCTTCTTTCTTATTATCTGCCTTGAAGTATATTATTGATTTCAAGTAATTAAACAGTGGGCTGTAAACTATATCTTCAGATTTTTCTATTATATTATAAGCCTTATCATACTTTTTGATCGAGAGTAGAAATCTGATATATTTAATATAGTATTGTTCTTCCGGCGTGTCCATAGACATAATAATATCAAAAAACTTTTCAGCTTTCTTGTTATCATTTAGTTTGATATACATTTCAGCCAAAGCCTCAAAATATTCTTCCCTATCTGATTCTATATCTATTGCTTTATGAAAAGCATTCAAAGCTTTTTCCCATTTATTGCGACTTCTATAAACCTGCCCCAATAAGAAAAACGCTTCATCATTGTACGAATCTGTTTTTATAGCCTCTATGGCAAATTTCTCGGCATTATCCAGATTTTTTAGCTTCAGATGTGCATAGATAAGATTAGTGTATAATTCCGAATCGCCATCAAATATATCCAAATACTCTTCATAGACAATCGTTGCTTTTTGGTATTTTCCAATCTGATTGCACAAATCGGCATATTCCAAATATCCGTCTTCAAAATCAGGATTAATCAAAAATGAATATTCCAAAGAGTCAATCGCTTCTTCATATTCAGATAGCACCGTGTATATTTGACCGACATTGAACCAAGCTAAATGATTGTAAGGTATGCTATCGATTAATTTTTTATGAAAGTCAATACTCTCTTCATATTTTTTCGTAAATATAGTTGCAGTA
Organism: Saprospiraceae bacterium; assembly: GCA_027008645.1. Classification (GTDB taxonomy): domain Bacteria; phylum Bacteroidota; class Bacteroidia; order Chitinophagales; family Saprospiraceae; genus JADJGA01. Next base: position 48,331 of record JALVEE010000267.1, on the reverse strand, counting down.
TTAATTCTTTTGAGTGCCTCTTTGTTTAAGGGATCGATAATCAAAGTCTCTTTCAATAAATTGAACATCTCCTCATATTCCCCCAAATGCTCGTAAATATATGAACGGATAATATTTACTTCCACATTAAAATTGAGATTGGAAAAAGATTTCAATTCATCCAACAAAGCATTTGAAACATCAATATCACCCATCATAGCATACGCTTTAGCTTGAAGAATTTTCACATCAAAAGCATAGGGTGATATGTTCTCGCAATGGCTGATATACTTAAGAGCCAATTCAGGATTATTAATCTCCAGTAATAAGTCGCCTTTAACAATATAAAAATCGGTTATGTACTTGTACTGTTCGATTGCTAAATCTACTATTTCAATTGATTTTTGAATATTGCACTTATCACGGTAAAAATTGATTAACTGAAGAAATTCTTCTTTGTTATAATTACCAATTTCCCCTCTCTCAATAAGCACTTCAAAGTCCGAAACAAGATTCTGCAATAGATACGTGTTTTTGTTATTATCGTTCATGAGTTTGGTTATTGTTTTTTAAAATTTAGGATCTCTCCAAAATTATTTTGTAAAGATAAGTTTTTATTATTTTAAAAACACAAAATATTTCAATAAAAATTTTGTGTATTTTTTAAATTAGTACTAATCCTAATTTGTTGAATATCATTGGTTAATAAGGCATTATAAATATGTTAAAATTTGCATAATATCAAATCTATTCTATTAACTTTTTCTTATAGTTCAAAATACATATTACATCAAAAATGCAATTGAAACTTCAAAAAAAATTAAAAATTTTGATAAAAATTTATGAAATTCTTCGTTTTTGATAAAAAAATGAAATTAAAATAATATTTATCGATTCAAAAATTGATTATTTAGTTAGATTTGTAACTATGGCTTTTAAATTAACATCAAAATATAAACCCACGGGAGATCAACCAAAAGCTATCTCTGAATTGGTAAATGGAATAAAAAGAAATGAAAGGGATCAAGTATTGCTTGGAGTGACCGGTTCGGGAAAAACTTTTACTTTAGCAAATGTTATTGCAGAACTGGGCAGACCTACGATTATTCTGACCCACAATAAGACATTAACCGCACAATTATATGGTGAATTTAAAGAATTTTTTCCTGATAATGCTGTTGAATATTTTGTTTCGTATTATGATTACTATCAACCGGAGGCTTATATAAGTACATCTGATACTTATATTGAAAAAGACCTTTCTATCAATGAAGAGGTTGACAAACTCAGACTTAGGGCTACTTCATCTTTATTGTCAGGAAGACGGGATATTATCGTGGTTGCTTCGGTTTCTTGTATATACGGTATGGGTAATCCCGAAGACTATAAAAAGGGTATTATCAGTATATCAAAAGGTCAAAAAATAAGCCGTAACGGACTTTTACATAAACTTGTGGATGCCCTTTATTCCAGAACGGTTTCTGATTTTTCAAGAAGTACTTTCAGGGTAAAAGGCGATACTATCGACATAAATCTTCCTTATGTAGAGTATGGTTATAGAATTTCTCTATGGGGAGATGAAATTGATAGTATCGAAATAATTGACCCCATTTCAGGTAAGAGATATGAAGAAATAGATACCGCTTTGATATATCCCGCCAATCTTTATATAGCTAACAGGGATAGGATGAAAGAGATAATTCGTGATATCGAAGATGAACTCCACGCACAAGTGGTGTATTTTGAAAGTGAAGGTCGATATCAAGAAGCAAACCGGATAAAAGAAAGGACTACTTTTGACTTGGAGATGATTAGGGAGTTGGGTTATTGTAGTGGTATTGAGAATTATTCAAGGTTCTTTGATAATCGAAAACCCGGAACCAGACCTTTTACTCTTTTAGATTATTTTCCCGATGATTATCTTATGATTGTTGATGAAAGTCATGTTACCATACCTCAAGTTAGAGGGATGTGGGGAGGGGACAGATCAAGAAAACTGAATTTGGTCAATTTTGGATTCAGACTTCCATCAGCGATAGATAACAGACCTCTCAATTTTGAAGAATTCGAAAGCATAACCAATCAATTGATTTATGCAAGTGCTACTCCGGGAGATTATGAGTTGGAAAAAACAGGCGGAGTTATCGTTGAACAAATAGTAAGACCAACAGGACTCTTGGACCCAAAGATTGAAGTAAGACCGAGTATCAGCCAAATCGATGATTTACTTGGAGAGATAAACGATAGAATTAAGAAAAATGAACGTACATTGGTTACAACTTTGACCAAAAGAATGGCAGAGGAACTTACCAAATACCTTGACTCCTTAGATATAAAAACAAAATACATTCACTCCGATGTTGATACAATGGAAAGAGTGGAGATAATCAGGGATTTGAGGCTGGGTGAATTTGATGTTTTAGTAGGAGTAAATCTCTTGAGAGAAGGACTTGATATGCCCGAAGTCTCCTTAGTTGCAATTCTTGATGCTGATAAAGAAGGTTTTTTGAGAAATGAAAAATCGCTTACCCAAACTGCCGGTAGAGCCGCAAGAAATGTAAATGGATTGGTCATTTTCTATGCTGATAAAATAACCAAAAGCATGGAAAATACAATAGACGAGACGAATAGAAGAAGAGCGATCCAGAAAGAATACAACGAAAAACACGGTATTATTCCTACATCATTGAATAAAACAAGAGAAGAGATTCTTTCAAAGAAATCAATACTTGATATTCGTGGTGTTGAGCCCAAAGCCTATATTGAACCTGAAAAACCCGGTATCGCTGCAGATCCCGTCATTGGATATATGAATAAAGACCAAATAAAAAAATTGATAAATGACACTGAAATTAAGATGAAAAAGGCTGCGAAAGACTTAGATTTTATTTCAGCAGCTCATTTTCGTGATGAAATAGCAGCACTAAAAAAGAAACTTTGATGAAAAATTCCATTATAGAAAAAATGAAATACACATAAAAAAATAGAGGCTCGAAAGCCCCTATTTTTTTTTATTATAATTGTTCTGACTAAAAAGAAATAGCAGAAGCATTTTATTTAACAATAATAAACCTTGTATTTCCTTTCAATCTTCCTTTTGAGTATATCTGAAGAATATATTGTCCGGTTCTCAATCTTGAAATATCCAACATATTCTTTTTATTGCTCAAATTTTCAGACAAAAATACTTGCCCCATAGTATTCAAAACCTTAACTTGATAATCAATATTATTTTCCTCAAACTCAACTGTCAAATAATTATCTGTTGGAACAGGATAGACTTTTGCGATATTATCGTCGTTGAGTTCTATCGTAGCCTCAGGCACATTAGTACCATTGAATGTTGGTGCTTTGAATATAAAGTCTCCGGTTCCATTAGGTACTCTCGCATAAGCTACATTTGTAGTTTGCTCTCCAAAAGTCAATGAATCAATAAATGATCCGTCCTCATTGGTCAATAACAAATTTTCTCCTTTGGAACTCAATTTTATTTTTGCGTGAAGACCTTTTTGGTCGGTATCCTTATCAGCCCAAACAATCAAATAAGAGTTTGCCTCAATAAATGTATCAGCTGGAAATTGCCAAGCTTGCGGTTTACTGAATTTATCAGAGAGATAAACATTTGACAAGTCTATATCGTGATTCGTATTGTTATAAAGTTCTATCCAATCGTCAAATTCACCATCTTGGTCAGCGATTCCACTTAATGAGTCATTACTGGCAAGAAATTCATTTATCACCACATCGTGCCAATTTACATTCTCTATGACTTTCACAAAACCGTTTTCCAATGCTTCTTTAAAATTGACTTCCTCTGCATTTTCTACCGATCCATCTTCTTTTAATAAAAGTGCCACTATTTCCATATTTTCAGTCTTATATCCATCAGGAACAGTATAATTAAAATTCAGCACTTCAACATCTGTAGTATTGTGTGAGTTTTTAAGTGGTTCTCCTTCATACTTTCCCAAACAAGCACGTCCCACTTCATTATATGTCATTTTAGATGCTGGAACAGGATTGGGTTCAGTTTGCCAATTGTGTCCCGCACCTATTAAAGCAGGCTTTCTACCTGAGTAATAATTTGCTTGATTCCAACCGGAACCGGTTCCTTTCAAACCGTTTTCTACTAAGATTACAGATACACGGTATTTATCGGTATTATCATTTAGAAATGATGTAGAAACGGATACTCTAAGTTTTCGGGAGTTTTCATCAAAATCAGAACCTATAAGCATTTTACCGGTAGTTGGCTTTTGAATTTCTTCAAGGAACAAACTCTCAACATTGCCCGGATCTAATTCTTTATTTCTCATTGACAACATTCCGGGAAACCCCCAATCATTATTAGTAAGCTTAGAGGCTAATTTGGCTGACCCAGGATAATATTTCTCACTTTCTTCCATTGGATCACCGTTGTGTACAGCGATTCCAATAAAATAATCGGGATATTTATTAGCCATATAATCTAATGCAACAGCCCCTCTAGGACACCATCCACACCATGTTCCTGTCAATTCCTCGCCAACATATTTTTTTTCAGCAGCAGGAACAACAGCTACAGTTGTTACATATTTTTTATTATTTTCAATATTGTCATCCGCATTGCCATTTATGGTTAAAATTTCAATATTCAAGAGATTTTCACCTGCGATTAAGGAGATAGAATCATCAAACTCAAATGTATATCTATCTAAAGTCTTTAATGCAAGCTCATCAAATGTTTTAGTTCCGCTTTGCGCTCCATAAGTCCATTTCGCCTCAAAACCGGTTATAGTATCAATACCAACATTGATTAATTCACCGGAAATGCTACTCTTCATCCCTGTCAATCCCAAAGTATTTTCGGCTGAAGCATTGAGTAAAGCTCCATCTTTTTGTAGTGGAACAAATGGTGCAAAATCAAAACTAAAATCATCAATATAGTAAGATGATTGTTCGTTTCCTCCAACAGATTTACTATTTACAGGGTAAAAGTCTATTGCTGAGAACTTGTTAATAGCTGAAGCAAAACTTCCTACAACCTCTCCATCGATTTCAACTGTCCATAAATTTATGGTCAAATCCCCAACTATTTTCAAGTTAAACCAAGTATTAGTCGGATATGTGCTGTTAATTGAAATTATACTATTACCACTTTGAGTTACATAAAACTTACCACCATTGACCATATAGACATCAAAAGTATATGCATCACCCAATTTGCTTGCTCCTTGAAAGTTGAAATATCCTCCTTTATCCTTATCAACAAACACCTTTGTCTCAACTGTAATTATACCTGTTTCATAAACTTGAGGTGCTGGAAATACCAAATCCGTAGGACCCCCGTTTGCTTGTACTGACTTTAAATAAACAGATTTTGTACCTGATTTAGCCTGAACATCGGATATCTTAGCGTCTTCACTTGATCCGGGTTTGTTTGACCAGGTAGTCCAAGTATCAGAACTTTGAGCTAAATAACTTCCGACATCATAGCTTTCAAAATCATCACTGAAATTAAATGCGTCTTGTGAAATTCCTTGTAAACTAAAAAATGCTATTATTGCGATAGCAAATCCTTTAATAGTGTAATTTTTTAACATAATTCTAAATTTAATTAATTATTGAAATTAAGAGAAAGCCAAAGATATAAACTTTTTTAAAAACAATATTGGAAACTTTTAAATTTATATCGTTTAATTGAATAATTAACTAAATTTGTGAATATAATAGAATTTGATGTCTCTAAAGCTGTATATTTCTAATGATATTAATAAACTTGCCCTAAAACTGGCAAGCAATATTGAGTCCAATCCTCTTGAGTTGTACCAAAAAGAAACCATTGTTGTACAAACAGACGGAATGAGCAGTTGGATTTCGTTAAAACTAACTGAAAACAATAAAATTTTTTCAAATTTTTCATTTCTATCACCTAATAATTTACTATTTGAATTATTTCGCCTTGCAGGAATATACAATTCCGGAATCTTTGACACCAATAATCTCAAATGGATTATTTTTGATATTTTAAGTGAACAAGAATTCAAATCAAGATTCTACCATGTTTATCTGTATTTTCAAAATGATAAGATAAAACAGCTTCAACTTGCAACAAAAATTGCCGACCTTTATGACCAGTATGTAATCTATAGACCTGACTATATCAGACTTTGGAATGAAAATAAGTCTCCTGAAATAAAAACTTATCTTGCTAATCACGAAAAATGGCAAAAATGGATTTGGCAGAAAATTAAGGAAAAAATAGGGGATAAAGCTATTGATAAAGTACAAATGCGTGATGCACTTATCAAAAAATTCGATGATGAAAATTTTATATCTAAAGTAAAATCCAATTTTCCCCGCATTTCTCTTTTTGGATTTTCATTGTTTACACTATTTCACATCGAAGTCTTTATCAGTGCTCTTAAAGGAGTAATAGATGTGGATTTTTACCTAACTAATCCCTCTCCCGAAGATTATTGGTTTAAAGATATAAAAGAGAAAACAAGGGTGAAAATCGAAAAAAGCTCCGGCATATCTACCGGAGAACTAAAACTTGTCGTAGGAAATCAACTTCTGATGAACCAAGGCAGGACTGCAAAGGATTTGTACAATATGCTCTTCGATATCGATGAGATATTCAATATAGTGGATAATGAATCCTATGTAAATCCACCGGTCAAAGATTCATTGTTACACACAATCCAAAATGAAGTTTATTATAATATCCCCAATGTAAATCGCGATATTATTCCGGAAAAATTATTAAATGACGGGTCGATAACAATCGCGAGTAATTATACTGAGGTAAGAGAGGTAGAAAATTTGTACAGTTATCTGTTAAAACAAATCGAAGAAAATGATTATAAACTCAAAGATATAATCGTTCAGACAACCGATATTGATTTATATACACCTATAATAAAGGCTGTTTTTGATAATGCAAAAGTAAAAATACCTTACTCAATCGCTGATAGATCATATGCCGGTAATGACAATCTCATCGGTATATTGAAACAGCTTTTATCTCTTCAAAAAGATGAGTTTAGCTCAGAAGATATTCTGCAGCTTTTGGATTTTGCAGCAATCCGCAGAAAATTTGACATCTCTAATATAAGAACTATCAGGATATTGGTAAAAATGGCCAATATTCGTCACGGCATAAATGGTAGTCCCCAAAATGATACGGTTTTTGTTAGTTGGAACTATGGTCTGGAAAGGATTTTGCTCGGATATGCCATGAAAACTGATTCGCTAATCACTTTGCCAAACAGGGATTATGAAATTTTACCATTGGAAATAGCAGAGGGAGACTTTGCTAAGGAGGGCTTAAAACTAAAGTCTTTTGTCGATACATTGATTCACTTTGTTAATAGTCGATCAAAGCACAGGTCGATTTCAGAGTGGAGAGAATACATTTTTGAATATATTGAACAAATATTGGCGATTGGCGATGATAGTATTAATGAACTGAATTATATTTTCAAAAAACTCTCGTTCTCAGATGAAATAATCGATATTTTGGATGAAAAAATTTCTTATGAAGTTTTTTCCAATGCATTTATAGATTCACTGTATGCCAATAATCGAAGCAGTAAATTTATTTCGGGTAAAATTACCTTTTGTTCAATGATTCCTATGAGAAGCATACCCTATAAAGTGGTTGCCGTATTGGGGTTAAATGCAAAAACTTTCCCAAGAAAACAAACTGATATTAGTTTTGACCTTATGCGTTTTGAACACAGAAAAGGAGATAGAAACCTTAAAGAGTCTGATAAATATCTATTTTTTGAAACATTATTGTCAGCAAGGGAAAAACTTTATCTGAGTTATATCGGGATAAATGCAAAAGACAATAGTGAGTTGCCACCATCTCCGGTATTAGATGAACTAATTGACTATATCTCTTTAAAAACTAAAGTTGATATTAGTAGCTCAAATGTGATTTTAAGGCATGCTATCGACAATTATGATAATAAATATTATAGTGATACAGACTCCAAATACTATACATATTTGACTTATGGACATGGTAAAGACATTTTGAATTTTGAAAAAAAATCTGAAAATCAATCTATCACACCAATAAAATATATAGATTTTACCGGATTGAAAAAATTTATAGAAAACCCTGTCAAATGGTATTTCACTAAGTCCTTGAATATCAATTATTATGAAAATTCGATTTTACTACCTGAAACAGAGATATTTGAATTGGACAGGCTTGAAAAGTACAAATTGAAAAATGAAATAATCAAACATCAAAATTCCCGGTTTCATCCTGAAAGCATTAAAAAGAAAATGATAAAAGGAGAATTGCCCTTGAAAAATATGGCTTATTTTGAATTGGAAATCACAATTGAAGAATTAAAGCCGGTTTTGGACTACTACAATGGTCTTGTTTCCGGTAAAACCCCAAGAGAAATCGAATTTGAATTGCCCATTGGAGATAGTATTATCCGCGGTAAAATCAATAATGTATTTGACAATGACATCATTGTGGTTAATTTGAGTTCATCCCATTTTAAGTCATTAGCAATATTGAAATTGATAAGTTGGATTTGTAGTGCGACAGATATTCCTGTCCACAAGTTTTTACTATTGTATTTAAAAGATAATAAAACATTAGAAACAAAAGAAGTAGAAAAAATCTCTAAAGAATATGCCATTGAAAGGTTAAAAATGACTGTTGAATATTTCAATAATTCTCTTGAGAAAATAGCACCGTTTATACCAAAGGCCGGTTATGAATATTTGCGTAAGGTCAAGAGAAAATCAGGAAAAGCAGGAACTCCGTTTGAAGTATTTTTAAAAATATTAGATGAAAAATCAAAGTACGATCAGTATATCGAAAAAGCTTTAGAGGAAAATATATTTGATAAATATGATGAGACCGAAAATGATATTTTGAGATTGGCAAAATTGTTTTTTGATGATGAAATATAATTGGAATAAATGAAAGTATTCGATGCATTAAATATAAAATTGGAAAGTAATAATCTTATCGAAGCTAGTGCCGGTACAGGCAAAACTTATTCTATCGGTATTTTGGCATTAAGGCTTTTGCTTGAAAAAGATATCAAGATCCAAGAGATATTAATGGTGACTTTTACCAATGCGGCAGTTGCCGAATTGGAAATCAGAATCAGAAAATTTTTAAAAGATGCTCTGAAATCAATTTCTTCAGATGATAAAATTGATTTGACAATAAAAGATGTAATAGATAGAGCCATAAAAGACAAAGGTGTAAATGAAGTAGAAAAGCTATTGTCCGAAGCTATTTTGTTTCTCGATGAATCTGCAATATACACCATTCACGGCTTTTGTCAACTCACTTTGTCCGAATTTGCTTTTGATACAAAACAATTGTTCAATACAGAATTGGTAGAAAATCAAAAAAAACTAATTGAGAATAGTGTAAATGAATTTTGGAGAAAAAAAATAACCATTCTCGACCCGCTTATTATCGCAGTTTTAAAAGAAAAATCACTTTCTAGAGAATTATTAATAGACTTTGCTAAGAATATATTTTCAGGCAAAAAATTGAGCATTAGAAATAGTATCGATAGAGCTCTTATTCTTTCCGAGATCAATAGATTTAAAGAAGAAATCAAAATAGCCGATGAAAAATTGAGTACTTCTATCGATGAGAATTGGAGTACTATAATAAATACAAAAATTCATAAAAGCTCAAATCTATACAAATCAATATCCAAGGGTCAATCCCAATTCAAATCGGAATTGATAAAGGCTTATTCTGCTAATCCCGGAGCGAATTCACTTACAAATCTTGGTTTTTTATTTAGTGATTTGGAAGAATTGTTTTTGTTAGATACGGCATTTGATACCTATAAATTTGATGTGTTTAATGACTTTTTAGCAAGTGCAGAAATATTTATCAGGGAAGATGTTGAAAAAAAGAAAAATCGCAATCAAGTTTTATCATTCAATGATCTGATAGAAAAATTGCATACTAACTTGGTAAAAGAAGATAATAAACGGCTCAAACAAGACTTGTGCAATAAATACAAAGCGGTTTTTATCGATGAATTTCAGGATACCGATCACTTGCAATATGAGATTTTTCATAAGGCTTTTATCGAGGATTGCGATTCTACGGTTTTCTTTATAGGTGATCCAAAACAGTCTATTTACGCTTGGCGTGGTGCTGATCTACAAACATATGTCAGAGCGCAGAAAAATCTTGGTGACCGCAAGTACACAATGAAGAACAATTTTAGATCTACCGCCCAATTGATTTCAGCAATGAATGATTTTTTTCCGGCAGGAGTCTCTTGTAGTGAGGAATATTTACAGGATTCCGACCCCTTTTGTTCACCTGATATAGATTATGAAATAGTGGAGCCCGGCAATAAAAATTTGGCGGAATTATATGACAAAAATAATCCCGCAACTGCTTTTGACATCATCTATCATGACAAAAAATTAAGTAAAAAGCAATATCTGTTTGATAGTGCCGGGGTGGAAATAGCAGATTTATTGGCGAATCACTATTTGCTTAAGGACGGTCTCAAGGTAAAGGTTAAACCGGAGAATATTTGTGTGCTTTTGAGAAATAAAGCAGATACAAAACTGATGAAAAATGTATTGACGAAGTATAGCATTCCGGCTATTATTGTTGATGATACAAAAATTATGGAGACCAATGAGGCGAGGGATTTGTTTTATATGCTTTATGCTGTCCTTAATATTGATACGGGGAGTTTATCCCGCGCGCTTTTGAGCTCTTTTACAGGATTCGGAATCGATGATATTGAAGTATTGGATTTTGATTACTATAGATTGTTATTTTTAGATTTGCAGGATATTTGGGCAAAAGACGGTGTTTACTCCACGATTTTGAATTTTATTTCCAAATTTGATATAAGAAAAAATCTTTTGGATAGTGATAATCCACAAGGAAACAGAATATATACCAATTTGATGCAATTGGCCGAAATACTCAACGAAAAAGAATTTAATAATAATTATTCCCCCGAAAACCTGTTGGATTGGTTTCAAAAATCCAGAGAAAGACTTGAATCGCTTAATGAATATGAGCAGAGGATAGAAAGCGATAAAGATGCTGTTGAGATCATGACTATTCACAAGAGTAAGGGGCTTTCTTTCGATATCGTAGTGCTTCCATATATCAATCTTAAAGTGAGATCAATCAATCAAAATGAACCGGTTAGCTATTTGACAGAAAACGGATTCTATATTTCATATCACAAAACACAAGAGGAATTAGAACGATACAGATTCCAGAGTGAACAAGAAAATAGACGACTTCTGTATGTTGCTATTACCAGAGCGGTGTACAAATGTGTTATTCATTACAATGATCAAAAGGGAACATTGCAGAGTTTTATCCCCAATATCAATCAGGATAATGCTAGTATTTGTCATAGAGCACCTAAGCAAGACTTTGATTTCAGATATTCAGACAGTATAAATAAGCAAATCAAAAAAGAACCTCTAATCTTTAATAGCTCACTCGATGATACTTGGAGATTGACCAGTTACTCGGCATTGGATACTCATAGTTCTACATATAGCCGGGAGAAGAATTTGAATAATGAGGAACAAAATGAGTACGATAAATTTATATTCAGTACTTTAAAAAAAGGTGCTCAGACAGGGCTAATACTTCACAATATATTTGAGAAAATAGATTTTGCCGATAATACTTTCTGGGAACGGGAGATAGACAAAAATCTGAAAGTATATGGTAGGGAAAATACCGATACAGAAATGAAAAATTATTTGCGTTTGGTACAAAACACGGTAAAAGCCAAACTTTTTCCTAATAACTTTTCGTTGGCAAATATACCTTTTGATAATAGATTCAACGAATTGGAATTTTATTTTTCCTTTGAAAATTGGAATCCTTACGAAATCAAAAAATTATTTCCCAAAATCAATATCAATGATAGTAATATCACTGGAATAATGCATGGTTTTATAGATTTATTATTTGAGTATAAGGGCAAATTTTACATTCTTGACTGGAAATCCAATCATTTGGGCTATACTTTGGATAATTATACAACGGATAAACTCGAAGAGGCGATGACGGAAAACAATTACCATCTACAATATATTGTTTACACCATTGCAGTCAAAAGATTTTTAGAGAACAAAATCAAAGACTTTGATTATAATAAGCATTTTGGTGGTGCATATTATTTATTTTTAAGAGGATTGAGAGATAGTAAGAATACAGGAGTATATTACAATAAACCTAAAAAGGAGCTTATTGATAAAATAGAAAATATACTATTGTCCTAATCTATCTCAATACTGTTATATCCCCTGAAAACGGCAACACTTTATTGTCTATAAACCTAACCATTATGAGATAAACATAAACTCCGGGATTTACTTTTTGTCCCTTATAAGTTCCGTCCCAACCGCTGAATGGATCTCCCATAGGTATATTTTGAGTACTGTAAATAAGCTCACCCCATCTATCATATATCAGCATTTTTTCTATTCTGAGTGCTGCATGTACATCATATGCAGTAAAGTGATCATTAGCACCATCACCATTGGGAGTAAATACATTTGGTATTCTGATTTTCCTGGTATCTTTTACATAAATGGTCATTTCGTCTTCAGCTGTACACCCACCGTTGATTTGAGTGACTGTAAGTGTGTAAGTAGTATTTTTATACGGAAACACATCGGTTGTAAAATCGGTAGAATCAATCATATTATAGGGTGGAGTCCACAATTGAGTGACTTCATACTTATCGGGATAATATTTACCATTCATTGATGTTATATCACCCAATTCGATATTTTGATCAGGACCTGCATCCGCTACCAAAGGTTCCGGATCATCAATATTGACTATCACTGAATCCAGACAACCTTTTTTATCCACTATATAAATTTTATACTCTCCCTCGGTCAAACCGTTAAATTTAGGATTGTAATTATAGTTTGTGTCTTGGATACTAAATTGATAATACGGGTCGCCTCTAATGCCGGATACGCTGATAAAAGCATTATCATCTCCGGGACAATCCGGGATTTTGATGCTGTCCACTACAATCTTCAATCTTTCGTCAATGGGTAAATCCTCACAACAGGGCTCCATCCAAATGTCTTTTACAATCGTGCTTACACATCCTTTATCGCTTTTGACTGTGAGGGAAATAGATTTCCACCCATACGAATCATAAAATATCTTTGTTGGACCTACTCCGTTTTTTATTTGTGGATTGGCATCTCTACCAAAAGTCCAATCATAACTAACGATAGAACCTAAATTGTATTCGGTAAGATCAGTCACTTGAATAGAATCCTCACACCTTAAACCTGTTGGAGGATCAAAAGTAAAATCCGGTTCTGGTCCCTCAAATTCTCCCGTTCCTCCAAATTCAATACCAAAACCTATGTCGGAGGGAGAAAAATTATTTACTATAAGGCAATAGGTTTTACCTTTTTTCATATCCAGATATCTGAGAAATCCGTCTTTGGTATTATCACATCCACCCAACTCTTGAATATCTGTTGCATCCAAACTTAATCCTGTCAAAGGGCCACAACTCACGTGGTTTCCACCAAAGGCAGCCCCACAACGTAGGATAACACGATTTGCACAGTCATCTATTCCTCCTGGTAATTCGTAAACTACAAAATCCAAATCATCGATATCCTGAAGAGGAGTAAGAGTAAAGGTGAGAGTTCCATCGTTTTTAGCAATCCATTTGAACCAAGTGCTATGCCTTTCTACATGAATACAAGTCTCTGTTGTTTCATCAGGATCTTCCCCCACTCCTGGAATATTTTTTACCACAAAAGGTGATTTATCACATAGCAAAGAAGCTGTTTTGCAATCTTGACCGGGTTCAACCGGAGGGAAGAAGTTTTTTATACATAACTTAAATGTCCCCGTATTGCCATTTTCCCCATCAACTCTCACCAAATATGATTCTCCGATTATCAGTCCTCCTGAGAGCAATTCTACCACATTGTCACCTTTAATATCTTTCTTGCATTGGGAATAACCGCTAAGCCCTCCAAAGCATCCGTTATCAACATGAAGCGATACCATTGGTTTTTTAAGAGTACCATCATCTCCATTGCCGCTAATGATTATATCTACAGCATTGGCAATTGCAGTAAATCTAAACCACACATCATTGTCGGTATTGTCCCAGCATGAGGGTACAAGTTCTCCGCTATCTGTAGCGTCAATATTATTGAATTGTCCTTTGTCAGAACACCAATCCTTTACATTATTTATAATTATGGCAGATGCACAATCATCATTGACAGGTTGAGCACTAATTATGCTAAAAAAGAAAAGGGATACAAGAGTAAGTAATGTATTTTTCATTGGTGTTTATTTTTCTTGTAAAGGCGATAAGATGCAAAGTTAGTATATTTATCACAAAGCTACTAAGACGCAAAGAGTTTTCTTGATTGAAAGAGGTCCATTTTTGGTCTTCATTTAATTTTATCCAATATTTTTTTAAAATAAGATATTTCTTCTTTCAATAAGTCAATAGTTTTGATACATAGTTTTCTTACTTCTTCCGAATACGAAATATATAAGGTGTTGCCTAAGCCAACTTGTCCGTTAGAAACCGATATTTCATTAAAATAATTCCAAATACGAATACTTTTATTCCATAAAAACTTGATTTTTTATAAAATATAGCAGTACTTTGAAAATAAATTCTTGTTTTTGATTCAATTATAATACTAATCAATATGAAAATCATCAAATATATTTTATTCATAGGAGGCTTAGCTTCGATAATGGCTTGCGGCGGAACCAAGGTAACAGAAAAGGCAAAACCCACTGTTGACAATAAGACTGTAATGACTGTTGACAATAAAACCGTAATGAATGAAAATACGAAAAAAGATGAAAAGATACAAAAGATAAATGATACGGTAAAACACAAACAGGTAAAAGTCAAATCAGATAGTAATGAACCTGAGCAACGATTTTCAAAAATAAAATCTGTTGATACAATTCCTTTAAAGAAAAAAAGAATCACGAGGACTGTTGAAGGTAAAAAAATGGATTTTTTTTTAGATGGACATTACTTTTGGTATAGTCCTGAATATTATGAAAAAGTGAAATTTATCGAAGAGGTTAAACCCGGAATTGTTTTTTATAAAAAGACAATTAAAAGTGATTATGATGGAAGCAAGGATAAGATTCCTGAAAAAAATGGTATGGTAGTACCCGACAAAATTGAATTTTTTGATAAGGATTATACCTTGATAAACTCTTTCGACATTGATAAAAATAATCCATTTTTAAAAAATGTACCTCCGGATATAAGAGTACGTATGCAATATTTTGATGCAGAAGATACCGAATTTTTACCAAAATCACAACGAACAGGAAAAGAAATAGTCAAGGAGTACCATTTGTGGACTATTATGGAATTTCAAGATGGATATAGTAAAGTACTCTATGAAAAATATTCAGTATCGGATTATGGGCAAATTCTTTCTGCAACTAATAATATGGTTGTTTTGGATACACTGGGAAATCAAATTTTTAATCATACTTGTTCCGAAGAAACTTCTTTTCCTGTAATCAGTAGAGACGGGAAGTATGCAATTTTTTCAATACTAACAATAGAAACAACCTCTAATGCCGGAATAAAAAACCACCAAGAAGAAGGATTTGAAATATGGAATATTCAACGAAATAAGCAAATTTATTCCGAAAGAAATGATGATCCCAATATGAGAATAGGGGAACCTTTTATTACGCCAAATTCAGGTTTATTAATAATTAATTATTATTACCCAAATTCAAAGGAGATTTCTAAAAAGGAATATGCGTTTGATCCCAAAAGTAAAATTCTTTACTCAAGAGTGTTTTCAACGGATGAATGGAAAGATATTTCAATGAATTGGAAAACAAAATATAAAAGTTTTCCAAATCTGATTAAAATATTTGATTATAAAATAAAAGTATTGAAAGATGAATAAAATAATAAGTTTACTCATATTAGTTTTAATGTCCTTGCTTTTAAATGCGCAAGAGATTCAATTTAAAGAGTATTATGGCTCTGGTAACTATGGACAACCAACAACATTCCCGGCAGATGCAGTCGCTGAAGATTTTGGACCTCGAAGATCTGGAGATCTTAAATTTCATCGCGGAATTGATTACAATTCATCACAGGATGATAATAATGGTGATAAATGGGATATGATATTAGCACCATTTAACGGAACCATTGTAGATGGAGAAAATCGATTGTGTACATCAAAGTATAAATACAAACAATTATGTTACGAAGTTGATGGAGAGAACTATAGGTTAATATTTGGACATGTTTATGATGAAAAATCCGAGACGTATCTTGGCAAAAGTGGAAATACAGTTACTTTAAAGTATATGGATTCTCCAGATAATGATCGTTGGGCTGAAATATTAAACATAAATGGACTTACATACGTATATGGACAAGTTGAAGGCACTGTTACATACAATAATGTTACTTATACGACCACCAATAAAATCACAGCCGGGCATCCAATTGTTCCACTTGGCGAGTCTTCCGCTAAGGATGCTGCGCATCTTCATTTAAATACAATACCTACATCTTATGATTATTCAACTGGAACTGGAATTGATACATATGGAAGTAATCCTTTAGCTTATATTAATTACGATAAAGCAAATTATATAATTGATATTCATTCAAAAGACAATCCATTTAATACATTTGAGGTTCAGTATCCGGGAAATAAGATATCGCCGATAGCATCAAAAATTGAAATGATTACAACTGTTAGTGGTAAGAATAATAAAAGATATGATCATATTTTTGATGTTAACAGAGTATATTGGCAAATTAAGAATATTTACTCTGATGATGGTTTTGATCAGATTAAAGGTCCAAATACAATGGCATTTATTCAATTAGGAGGAAAATTGGGGTATGAAGTTAAAAATCACCCCAATCCAAATTTTGGAAATTGGCAAACTACAGGTGTTGACTCAAGAGCATATAGCGCTACATATCCAAAGCAACCTTATGATATTTATCATTATTCAGACTTTGTCACTCGCATTCACAAGGATGATCCAATGGATGGTTCAAAAAAAATAGCTAATTGCCCCGAAAATGCAAGATACAATGATGGTGAATATCAATTACAAGTTATAGTTGAAGATATTAGATCTAATTATTTTATAGGACCTACGACTGCTACTGGGGGATCTTGCAATTTCATAGATTTCACCCTTGACAATTTCAAGCCTTATGTACAAGAGGTTAGAATTAAAACCAGTTATAACAATCAGGATATTTATCATGAAGATTGGTCTTGTTTTGACAATGAATATATTAAATTCAGTAAAAATGATATAGAAACTGAGGTCAATTCAGTGGATTTTAGCGATGGGATGAAAGTATATGTAGAAAAAACAAGTGAACCATTACAGGATCTTAAAATGAGTGTACCCGCTTATGGAATAAGTAACAGATCGCCAATAAGTATCGGATCAAATAAAGACTATTTTGTTTTTGAAATAGAACAAACTGAAATAGTTATAGGTGTTGATGTGATATTTCACTTTAGTGGTAAGGATTATAATGGCAATGATTTAATTGCATTTGATGAATCTCACAGAGATAGAAATATTTATGTTCCCACAAGGAAGAGTAAAACAGAATGGAAAGATGATAATAGTCCCCAATTAACTTATGGAGTAGATAAAATTCATCGGTTATTGTTTGCATGTTTCGATGGTCAACCATCTAGAGATGAATCTAATGAATATGCGATGCGATCTTCTCCAACCGGAGAAACTATAATATATGTTAATGGAGGGGAACTTGAGCTTAGCGCAACTACCACCAATACATTTACTCCTCAATGCAATAACGGAACAGTTGATTTGACGGTAAATGGCGGTGTTCCTCCTTATGAATATGAATGGAGTAATGGAGCTACTACAGAAGATTTAAATGGAGTATTTTCGGGAGAATACTGTGTTACCGTGACAGATGCTATGTGTGGTGAAGCACAGGATTGTTTTAAAGTGCTTAGTGACAATAGTGAGGTGATTGTCACAGACGTTATTAATAATTCTGAGTGTGGGCCGCGAGATGATTTAAATTCATGTGACGGATTAATAGATATTGAGGTTGAAGGAAGTGATGGTCCTTATACTTATCAATGGGAAAATATTGAGGATTCAAGTTGGAGCAGTACTGAAGAAGATCCTCAAGATTTATGCCCGGGGGTGTATAGAGTAACAGTAACCCATTCATCAGGTTGTACTATTGAGTCAGATCCTATAAGAATTTGCTGTTGCGATTTTTTAGTTGATGACGATGATAATAGTGATGTATCATGCTACAACAATGAAAATGAGACTAATCAGAATGATTTTAGCCTTTCGGCAGATGTTCATGCTGTTGCCTCATCCACAAGTAATGATGGTTGGATAGATTTAACTGTCACATGGGTTCAAAGTGGTTCACATCCATCCGTAGTGTATTCGTGGACAGGACCGAATGGATTTAAAAAATATACAGAAGATATTTATAATCTTGGTGTTGGTGAATATTGTGTTACTGTTACAGATGGATGTAATACTCACAGCGATTGTTATGTAATTGAGGATTGTAGCAGTATTCAATTTGTTATCCAAGGAAATGTAACCAATACATGTAGTGGCTATAGTTATGGATCTATTTCAATTTCGGTGAGTGGTGGAAGTGCACCTTATACATACAGTTGGAGTAATGGTGGTGCTTCAAGTACTATAAATAATTTAGCCGTTGGGCAATATTGTGTAACAGTAACAGACAAAAGTGGTTGTCAAAGCACTAAATGTTTTACAGTTTCAGGAAATGTGGACGAAGTCGAAACCCCAAGCACAAACCCATGTGGATGGCAGTACTCTTGTAATGGTCATAACACGCACTTTACCACTTATGATGGTTTGTTAGATTGTGTTTATGACCCTTTTGAGTGTACTAGAGTAAACTGTTATTGCCCTGTGACAGATGGTTATGTGGGTAGTTATTATGTAGATTACTTGCAATATAAGCTTGATTGGTATTATTGTGCCCTTATGGGTTTATGTCCGAATGGTTATAGTTGGGAAGTGGTGCAATATGGTAATCGGATTACTGGTTATTATTATCTTCAGATTTGTCCTAATTGTTATCAGTGTTATTATATTGATGTTTGTATAATTGGTGATTATTACTATGTTTATGCTTTTTATCCTGCTGGTGATTCAAATTGTGGAGGTAAAGGTCCCGGTGAAGGTTTAATTTCATCATCAATAAGGTTGAATGAACTTGAATATATTCTAAGATCAGATTCAATTTTAGATGATATAGATAGTACAAGTACTATGTTGATTGCAGAGGGATTGTCCGATACACTATTTATGGAAGACTATACGGCTTTGCTTGAAGATATTATGCAACAAAGTGATACAATTTCGGTTTATCCATTTGAAAAAAGCAAACGGCTTACTGAACTTGATTGTTCCACTAAGAATTGTGGAGATAAAGCAGTAGAAAGCATGCATATTAGTTCAAATAACAATAATGCTAATATAAAATACAATATAAGTATTTTACCAAGTCCTTTTAGTAATGAGCTGTCAATTAATATAAATAATTTAGATGTAATAAATTCAAATATCACGGTTGAAATATCCTCAATTATTGGTCAAACATTGATAGTAGATAAAATTTACTCTAATAATCATACAATTGAGACTTCTAAATTGCCGGAAGGTGTGTATATTTGCACAATTAAAAAAGGTGGTGAAATTATTAAAATTCAAAAAATCGTTAAACAATAAATATTTTTTAAAATCAAACATAGTAAAAATGAAAAAATTATTATTTCTTTTATTATTAGTCAATATTTTGGCATGTTCAAAAACTGAAAATACTAATGAGCAATTTTATGGAACATGGAAGGATGTAGCGTCTTACGATGGTGTTGCTGCAGTGAATGGAGTTATTGACTCTGTAAGTTATACGAATATAATTTACAAGTTTTTTGATGATGGGAGATATGAAACTATCGATGAGGTTCCTTGGGGAATAAAGGTAAACGGAGAATGGGATTATGATGAGTCATCTGAGACAATAACATTTGTACCTGATACTTCTACATATGGAGATTTGGGCTTCAAGAAATCATACAAATGGCAAGTTATGTCCTTAACCGATCAAACACTTGAAGTTATGTTCAAATATTGGGGAACATCTTCGGAAGTGGGAGCAGACACGCTTCAGTTTCAATTCTACAGGAAATTTGTAAAGCAGTAATATAATTAGCTGTCATTTTCCCCACATTGTCATCTTGTATAATTCTAATAAAGGGGAAGTATGCTATAATTGGGGAGGATTAACCAATCCCCTAACTGAAGTAGGGGGTTATTCTTATGCTTTGATTGTCTAAACCTTATAGACCTTATAGGTTTTCGAAACCTATAAGGTTTGTGAGTGCATCATAAGCTTAGCCCCCAAATTTATTTGGGGGGATTGTGTATAACGCGTTATTTTTGCATAGTGCGCTTTAGCGTACTTCATCATCTAATTACGGTAATATCTCCTGAAAAAGGCAATATTTCGTCATCCAAGAACCTTATCATAAAGAGGTAAACATATACTCCGGGATTAACTTTTTGACCTTTGAAGTTGCCATCCCAACCGAGATATGCTTCACCCAATGGTATATTATCGGCTTTGTATATCAACTCTCCCCATCTGTCATAGATAAACATTTGGTCTATTTCAACAGCAGCTTTTACGTTGTAAGCAGTAAAATTATCGTTTTTTCCATCTCCGTTAGGAGTAAAAACATTAGGGATTCTTATCTTTCTTTTTTTATTAACAAATACGGTCATATCATCTCTTGCCGTACATCCTGTTACATCTTGGACTACTGTAAGCGTATATTTTTGGTCGTGGTAAGGAAAAACATCCGTATCCAATTCAGAGGAATCACTCATATTGTAGTTTGGAGTCCAAACATAAGTCACATCATATTCGGGTGGTAAATACTTACCATTTAAGGATGTCATATCTCCCAAATCTATGGTCTGGTCAGGACCGGCATCAACTAAAATCTCCTTTGGATCTATAATTTCGATATTTATAGAATCTCTACAACCTTTTTTATCTTGAATAAACAGGTCGTAATCTCCTGCCTGCAAATCATAAAATATTGGTATGGTCTGAAAATTCTTTCCGTCAATACTAAACTGATAGGGGGGATTTCCTGCGCTTCCTTTACCCAAGATAGTACCGTTTTTATCGTGGGCACAAATGGGATTGGTACTCTCACCATCTACTTTGAGAGTGAAATCTGCACAGCAAGGTTCAACATATATAGGCAATAGCTTTGTTACAAGGCATCCACGGGAACTTTCTATTGTTAGAGCGACAATTTTATCTCCAAAAGAATCGTAAATCACATCGTGTGGGCCGATATTATTTGAACTAATCGGGTTTGCACCATTACCAAAAGCCCAAGTGAAATTTACTATCGGGTCGGTTTCTGAATCGGATTGATTGGTAAATCTAATAGTTTTATCGCATTCAAATTCATTTAGTGCATCAATGGTAAAATCAGCGTTTGGTCCCAGAAATGTTCCGGTTCCACCAAAATCTATTTTGAATCCCAATCCGGAGCGACTATAATTATTGACCACCAATACATATGATTTTCCCGAAACCATATCGATTGGAGCTATGAAATTATTCGAATTATTATTGCATCCGGGGGCTTCTGTTTTATCTTTCTCACCTACCCTCAAACCGGTTGGTCCGTTACAAGCAGCCCATTGTTCTACAGGTAAAGCATTTCCATTTCCATCTCCATTTGCCCCTGAAGCCATACATCTTATCATTTTTTTACCTGTACAATCATCGATTCCGTTTGGCAATTCATAAACGGCAAAATCCAAGTCATCTGTTACTTTGAGTTCATTGTTATTAGGAGTCAATGTAAATGTTAGTGTTCCGGATTTGTCGCAAGTCCATTTATACCAAGAAGAAGCAAATTCTTCTTCAATACATGAAGTTGGGTCTATTTCATTTTTATCATTTCCTGCTCCTACTAGACTTTCTATTAGAAAGCTGGATTTATCACAAAGTACCACACCGTCTTTACAATCGCTTTCAGGGCTTGGAACCGGGGTAAATTCATCGATACAAAGCTTAAAACTGCCTTCACCTCCTACACTCGACTCTATCATGATATAATATGTCTTACCTATTATCAAATGATCAACTACAAGTTCATCCGTTGATTCCGTACTGCCTCCCGAGCATGCCAAAAAGGAATTACAATCATTGAAGACAAGTATTTTTGGGCTTCTCATTGTACCACCAAGCCCTTTACCGAAAACTCTAATAGAAACAGCGGTTTTTTTTGGTATAAAACTAAACCAGACTCCATTTTGAAATTTTAGAAAAACACAACTATTTGGAAATTCAGGGTCGGCTGTTGCTCCGACATTGGTAAATTCTCCTGATTCAGAGCAATACCCGTCTGTAAAACTGATAAATTTGGCATACTGACAATTGTCAAATGTGTATTGTCCTATCAAGCCTTGTGGTAAAGTCAAAGAATAAAATACAAAAAATATTATAGTGTATAGTTTTTTCATCTGTGTAATATTGACCCGTATATTTAACTAAAAAATCTATAAAAAACTTGTATTAAAGCGTAAGTAATTCATTAAATTAACAGATTTTAACTTTTTCCAAATAAGTTCTTTTCGACCAATTCACATATAATATGCCCAATCATTATATGTGATTCTTGAATTCTCGGAGTATCTTTTGAGGGCACTGCTATCAAGAAATCCGATACTTCCCTCATCTTACCACCTTTCTCACCTGTCAATCCTATTGTGATTACAGCTTGAGATTTTGCTTGCTCAAATGCACGGACAATATTCTCGGAATTTCCTGATGTAGATAGACCGAATAGAATATCTCCTTTTCTTCCTTTTGCTTGAATTAATCTCGAAAATATATATTCATAGCCATAGTCATTTCCGACAGCAGTCAGATATGAGGTATTGACGTGTAGTGCCTCGGCAAATAATGGTGGTCTGTCAAAATAAAATCTGCCTGAAAATTCAGCTGCCAAATGCTGAGCATCCGCTGCACTTCCTCCATTTCCACAAAAAAATACTTTTCCATCCTTTTGAAAGACATCCGTAACCATAGCGACTACCTCATCGATCGTTTTCAGTATGATTTCACTATTCAAAATAGCTGTTTTTACTTCAATGCTATTTTTTATTATTTTTTTAATCATGAATTTTGTGATTTATTTATTTCCTCAATCAATCTGTCTTTTCCTACAGTTGCAACACCGATTTTTCCACAAGCCAATCCTCCTGCTATATTGGCAAAACAAGCAACTTCGGAGGGATTGTATCCCGATATAAAGAAAAGAGTTGCTACACTTAGTACTACATCTCCGGCTCCACTAACATCAACTACATCCCTGAGTTTTGTAGGAATAATTTCCGAATTTTTATCGCCTTTAGAATAGTAAATTCCTTTTGAACTAAGGGTTATAAACAGGTTTTTATACTGTAGTTTCTCATACAATTCCTTAGCGGTTTTATCCAGAGAATCCTTAATGGGAGCGATTTGTTTGTTCAATGCAGAACTTACCTCTTTAAGGTTTGGCTTGAAGAGATCTACGTTTTTATAGCTGAAAAAATTATCAAATTTAGGATCAACAGAGATAAAAATACCCTTTCCCTTTGCTGTGTTAATTATATTCTGAATCATATGATCATCCAAAAGCCCCTTATCATAATCCTGTATGATTACTGCATCTACATCATTATTCTCAACAATATGGTTAAATGTATTCAGCAGTTGCTTTTTAGTATTTTCATCGAGGGTTTCAACATCTTCTTCATCAATTCTCAAAATATGTTGCCCCTTGGACATTATACGGGTTTTTACGGTAGTTTGGCGGGTTTTGTCTGTCATAATATACTCGGTGGAAATATCGTTTTCCGCAATACAATCTATAAGTTTTTCGCCATTATTATCATCTCCAACAATGCTGAGCAAAAGAGGATTCGAGCCAAGAGATTTTATATTTAGAGCAACGTTTGCCGCACCTCCGGGCATTATTTCTATATTTATTTTTTCCAAAATAGGTACGGGTGCTTCAGGAGATATTCTACTTACTTTTCCTTTTAGATACCGGTCAAGCATAATATCCCCTATGATAAGTACATTATATGATTTTATTTTATTATCCATCAACTATTCGTTTGCGTTTTGATATACCGGACGATTTGTGAACTTGCATTTTTATTCTTTTCAAAGTAATCTCCGATTCTGTTTTGAACTTCTTTGTAAAAATCTTTATTACTCAAAGATATAATAATTTCTTCAAATTGATTTGCATCATTGATAGAAAAAAAGGAATTGTTGGATACCAGATAGTTTGCTTCCGTGAATCTTTTGTAATTAGGACCAAAAATAACAGGTATCATATATGCTCCGGGTTCGAGTGTATTGTGGATACTCTTTCCAAATCCCCCACCTATATATGCGATATCTGCATATCTGTATATTCGTGAAAGTATTCCTATCTTATCAACAATGAGGATATCGTATTTCCCCGTGTTGTTTTCGCTATACTTATTGATTTTGTATCCCGAAAAATTTTGGATTATGTGATTGATTTGTTTTTCGGAGATTTCGTGAGGAGCAATGATTAGATTGTATTTTTTTACTAATAATTCTTTATTTGCTGACAGAATATCTATATCTTTTTCCCAAGTGCTACCACAAATAAAAACTTCCTTTTTATTAGAGATAAATTGTACTATTGTTTTGTCACTAAAGCTTTGTTGCGTGATTTCTACCACTCTATCTATTCTTGTGTCGCCGGCTTTTTCAACATTATTGAAATCGTGATTTTTTAAAACTGAAACCGTAGTTATATCTTGAGTAAATATCTTATCAACTTTGCGCAGTTGATTGAGAATTATTTTATTTATTGATTTGAATAAGCGATGATTTTCTTCCAAAAGCACAGAAATAAATACCACTTTACGCTTTTTATCATTCAAATATTTCAAGTAATTATACCAAAAATCATATTTTACAAAAATGCTTATTTCCGGATTTATTTTATCTATAAATTTTTTGACATTAGCCGGTAAATCTAAGGGTAAATACAGGATATAATCGGCATATTTATAATTTTTCATGCTGTTAAAACCCGAGGGTGAGAAAAAACTCAGTACAAAAATATAATCCGGTAGTTGATGTTTTAATTTTTCAAAAACCGGTCGTCCTTGTTCAAATTCACCCAAAGATGAACAATGCATCCATATTACTTTTTTATTTTTAAGATCAGGAATGCTTTGTGCCTTTCTACCATTTACCCACATCTCTGCTTTATCGTTAAAAAATGCTACTATTTTTATTGCGATTCCGTAGATATAGATTAGAAAATTGTACAGTAAACTCATTTTAATAGTAGATTTCTTCCGGGTTTTTATCGATATAAAGCGGTAAAATCCACCCTATTTTCACTCCAAATAAATAGTCGTGTTTTGGACTATCATCTATTTGTGCGGTATCATAATTAAAGCCTCTCAGGTTTTTGGTAAAAGCTTGATATAGCTCAAATCCTGCATAAAAATTTATTTTGCTATCTTCTTCCAGATATTGATATCCGACAAACTCTTTTAATGCAAATCCTCCTGTCAATCTATCATAACCCTTTAGATATTCAGACTTGAGTTGGGGGATTTCGCCGACTATTTTAAAATTTATCCAATGTCTTATCATATATGCACCGGCCTCTATCCTGATACCCGACCTCAGATTTTTATTAAATGGTACTATTTTACTCACCAAAGCTCCTGCAATCACTCCCCTTTCACTTGTTTGGATATTTGCAAAAGCCCCTTCTACCCCGATAATATGATTATCAAATGTCAATAGATTAAGAAAAGTGTTTTGCTTTACTTTACCACCAAAAAGATAGCTGAGTTCCAGCCCTACAGCTATATTGGATTTCTTAAAATAGTAGCTAGGAGTTATATCCACTTTAAAGTTGCTACCGTATAGTTTTGCTATATCTCCGGCAGGCATTTCATATCCGTATGAAAACCCGATTATAAATCCTGGATTTAATTTCGGTTCTTTATTATTTTGAGCACTTAACGGAGCAAAATTCAGTAAAAGCAGAAAGAAAATTACAGCGGAAAAAGTATATATTTTTTGCATATAATGTAAGTATATTGAAACTTAATAATTAAACTATAATACGAAAATAACAAAAATTTGT
This sequence comes from Saprospiraceae bacterium, assembly GCA_027008645.1. Lineage (GTDB taxonomy): Bacteria > Bacteroidota > Bacteroidia > Chitinophagales > Saprospiraceae > JADJGA01. Next base: position 22,048 of record JALVEE010000267.1, on the reverse strand, counting down.
TTGCAATTATACAAAAGATTATAAACATATTTATTTATTAAATATATAATTCTATAATATCTAATCAAAAATTATTACTTTTGCAATTACGCTCTGATACCAAGTGAATTGAATAAATTCTAAATATTTTTTTATTCAAATTTTAAAATTCTTTGCATAATCATGGAAAAGTATTTTAAAAGCAACAGAATATAAAAAGATTGGGAATTTATTGTGTATTTTGGTTTTCATTTGATACAGTGAGTTTATTAAAATTAAAAAATTAATAATGAATAAAAATATTTTAATTCTACTGGTTTTTGCAATAGTATTATTTGCAGGAAATTCTGTTTATGCTCAAAATATACCTACAAATGAGGAGGAAGTTAAGGCGGAATTGGAAAAAAGGGGACTTACGGAGGAGGAAGTTAGCAAAGCATTGTTGGAAAATGGCATTGACCCTGAAAATATAGAAAATGCCACTCCTGAGCAGTTGATAGAAATACAGAGGATAATCCAAGAACTTCAAGAGAAGAAAAAAACAGAAGCAGAAGTGAAACAAGAAGATGTCGCAGAAGAAAAAATGCAGAATGATACTCTGAAAATTGAGGATAAAACTCAAAAAAAGGATGAAGCAGATACCTTAAACGAGGTAAAAGAGATGAAAATTTACGGGCATGATATATTGAATAGCTTTATTCCGGACGAGAAAAGTTCTATTGGGATTAGTGAAAATTATATTTTGGGTTTTGGTGATAAAATCTCCATTTCCGTCTGGTCAATTTCTCAATTTGATAAAATATTCAAAATAGATCGTGACGGTTATATCAAAATTGAGACTCCCGGGATAAGAAAACGGATATTTTTAAAGGGATTAACATTGGATAAAGCTAAGAAAAAAATCATTAAAATCTTATCAAAGCATTTGGTTTTTAATTCCGGAGACTACGATATATCACTGAAATCTTCCAGAAATATCAATATCTCTGTATATGGAGAAGTCAATAAACCCGGCGCTTATAGTACTAATGCGACCAATACTGTATTTGAGGGCATTGGTTTTGCCAAAGGTGTGACTGACATAGCCTCCGTAAGGTATATTAAATTGATTAAACCGACAGGAGAAAACAGTGTTTTTGATTTGTATAAATACCTTGATAATCCCGGATATAAAGACGGTTTCTTTTTGGGAGATAATGATATTATTCACGTTCCTGTGGCAAACAAATTGGTTTCGATTACGGGAGCTGTAAAACGTAATCTTACCTTTGAACTTTTGAAAGAAGAGGGGTTAAAAGAGTTGATTAATTATGCCGGCGGCTTCAATAAAGATGCTATAAAAAACAAAATCCAATTGGTAAGATATGTTGATAAACAAAGAAAATTTATCGAAATCGACCTTTTCAATGATAATGGCAGATTAAGAGATTTCAGTTTAAAAGACGGAGATAGTATTTTTGTCAATAAAATAACGACTGAATATGAAAACTTTGTTGAAATAAAAGGAAGTGTGTTTAATCCCGGAAAATATGAGATAAAAGACAATCTGAAAATCTCGGATATACTCCGGAAAGCAGGGCTAAAAAAAGATGCTAAAACAGATTTTGCAATGCTAACAAGATTTAATGACGACGGGACTAAAAGATATATCAGCCTTAATATTGATAAAGTATTGAAGAATATTGGTAACAAAAACATTGATTTTGATCTGGAAAATAAAGATCTGATTACGATTTGGTCAAAAGCCAGGTATTCTGACAAAATGTACATAACAGTTGGAGGAGCTGTCAGAGACGCTAAAAAATATACTTATGGATCAGTTGAGTCTATCAAAGTAACAGATGCTATCAAATTAGCAGGAGGATTGGCTCGAAATGCTTCAAATTTGGCTGTTTTGCACAGACAAGATCCTATGAGACCTTTCGAAAAACAATATATAAAAATAGATTTGCAAAAGGTATTTGACAATCCTGAATCAGGTGATAATATCAAATTAAAGCCTTTTGATAGACTTGAAGTATTGACAGAAAACGGATTTAATCAAAAAACCTTTGTCATCATCAATGGAGCAGTCAATAATCCTGATACTTTTCAATACGGAACAGGTATGACGTTAAATGATTTATTGGTTTTGGCAGGAGGATTCAGGCTTGAAGCGGCTACAAACAATATTGAAGTTTCCAGAATAATTATCAAAAACAATAAGCCTACGGAAGTAACAGTTGCCAAGATAAATATAGACAGAAATAAGGGTTTTAGCGATGATAAATCCTCATTTGCATTAGAGCCTTATGATATCGTAATGGTAAGAAATGTACCTGATTTTGAAATGCAAAAAATGGTAACTCTTACCGGAGAAGTAAAATATCCGGGGGAATATACTTTGATTTCAAATAATGAAAAAATTTCCGATTTGATAAAGAGGGCCGGAGGACTAAGCGAAGAAGCTTTCTCAGAAGGTGCTACTATATATCGAAGTGAAGACCAAATTGGGTATATAGTATTAAATCTCAAGGAGGCTTTAAAAAACAAGTATTCAAAATTTAATTATATTCTTAAAAATGGAGATATAATAGATGTACCGAAACAACGGGACTTTGTGACAATTCAGGGAGCGACTAAAGCTTTTGAAAAATACAAAGATAAAGTTGCTTATAATAAAACAGGAATTAATATTCCTTTTCATAAGGGTAAAAGAGCGATGTATTATATAAATAAATATGCAGGAGGCGTAAGTGATGAAGGAAGCAGGAAAAATATAATAGTAGAACATCCAAACGGGGAAATAGCTAAAACAAATAATTACGGCTTATTTAAAGTATATCCAAAAGTAAGAAAGGGGTCAATTATAAAAGTAAATTACAAAAAGAAAAAGAAAAAAGGAGAGAAAGATAAAAAAGACATCGATTGGAATAAAATCATCAATAACTCTGTTGCTCAGATTTCAACCATTATGACTTTAGTTATTCTATTTAAGTCTATTAGCCAATAAGACGCCTTTTTTTGTATCCACTTTGAATATAGTAAACAAAAAATAATGATTACCAGAATAGTCAAAATGTCATTTTTACCTGATAAAGTCGAAGAATTTATTGATGTTTTTAACGGCTCTAAAGATTTAATAGCAGGATTTGAAGGTTGTGAATACCTTGAATTAGTTAGAGATGAAGACAATAAAAATATATTTTTTACCATTAGTAGATGGAAGGAACAAACAAATTTAGAGAAATATAGAAGTTCAGAGTTATTCCAACAAACTTGGTCAAAGACAAAAGTCCTCTTTAATGATAAACCACAAGCTTGGAGTACAACTTCTTTATTCAAATCTTGACTAAATATATATGGCTACTAAAAGAAAGACAAAAAAAACTAATCCCAATAGAAAGTTTATATTTTGGATGTGGGCTTTGGCTATCTCAGCACTCATCGTAGTAGCTGCTATATTCACAATAGTAAAGTATTCCAAATTGCCCGATATCAGTGAATTGGAAAATCCAAAATACGAGTTTTCTACCATTATTTATGATTCTAAAAACAGGGAGTTAGGCAAATATTACCGTTATAACCGGGATTGGATAACTTTTGAAGAGCTCAATCCCGCTTTGGTAAATGCACTTATATCGACAGAGGATGCCAGATTTTACAGTCATAGTGGTATTGATTTCAGGGGGACACTCAGAGCATTTTTTTATTTGGGAAAAAAAGGAGGTGCAAGCACAATTTCACAGCAATTGGCAAAGTTGTTTTTTACAGATAGAGCCAATAATATCATTACCAGATTATGGCAAAAAATTCAAGAATGGCTTATTGCTATTGAACTTGAAAAGAGATATACTAAAGAAGAAATTTTGGCTATGTATCTCAATAAATTTGATTTTTTGTACAATTCATACGGGATTCAATCCGCAGCAAAAACTTATTTCGGCAAATCGCAAAAAGATTTGACAATTGACGAAGCAGCTACATTGATAGCAATGCTGAAATGGCCGAGGAAGTACAATCCCAAAAGGCATCCGGATAAGTCAAAGCAGAGAAGGAATGTCGTTTTGAATCAAATGAAAAAATATGGCTATCTCACTGAGGAGCAGTGCGAGAAATTAAAGCAAAAAAAATTGGATTCTTCTCATTTTAAAGAAGCAGCTTACTACAAGGGGCATGCACCTTATTTTAAAGCGGAATTGGCTAAATGGGTTAAGGAAATTCTGAATAAAGATAAATATAGAAAGCCGGATGGAACAAAATACAATATCTATTTGGATGGATTGAAGATTTATACAACGATTGATTTGGATTATCAGAAAATTGCTGAAAAAGCGGTTTTTGAAAGAATGAAATCCCTGCAAAAAGATTTTGACAGGGTATGGAAAGGTAAAGATCCTTGGGTATATGGAGCAAATAAAAAACAGTTGAAATCAAGAAAAAAGGCGATTAATCGTTATATTAAGGAGTCAGAAAGATTTAGAGAATTAAGGGATAGAATATTGAGCCCAATTATCGATTCGATAAAACAACAGTTTCCAAATGCCAGACTGCTCGATACCGATATCCAGCGAATGCTAAACCAGGAAAAGGATAAAAACTATCTTAAAGGATTAAAAAAATTGCATTTTGTCAAAAATGAGCAAATTGAGACTTATAAAAAAATACTTAAAAGCAAGTTTTGGAAAACATTAAAAGCTAAGCAAAAAGAATTAAACATCGCAGTGCGAAAATCCTTTAACAAAAAGACAAAAATGAAGGTTTTCGCTTATACTCCTACAGGAGAAAAAGAAGTGGTCATGACACCATTGGATTCGATAAAGTACCACAAAAGTATTTTACAAACAGGTATGTTGGCGATAGACCCTCACTCCGGATATATCAAAGCATGGGTTGGAGGAGTCAATTTTAAGTATTTCAAATTTGACCATATTAATACAAAAAGACAAGTAGGTTCTACATTTAAGCCGTTTATATACGCAACAGCTATTTCTGAAAAAGGTATATCTCCTTGTATGAAAGTAAAAGACCAACAATATGTTATTCATCCCGGAGAAGGCAATTTTAAATTGTCCAAATCTTGGGCACCGGGTAATGCAGAGAAATTTTCAAATCAGGAATTGACCCTGTACCAAGGTTTGAAAAAGTCTAAAAATTCAGTTTCAGTATATCTGATGAAGCTCTTGGGAAATGTTGATGTAGTCAAAGAATTGGTTGTGAATATGGGTATAAACGGGGATGATATTCCTCCCTATCCCACAATTTGTTTAGGAGCAGCAGATTTATCAGTAATGCAAATGACGGGTGCTTATTCTGTTTTTTCAAATGATGGGATTTATAACAAACCTATATTTGTGACAAGAATAGAAGACAAAGACGGTAAAGTGATTTACAATAATATTTCAGAGCAAAAAAGAGCATTGGCTACCAATCATAACTATGTGATGGTAACCATGTTGAGAAATGCCGGAAGTATAATTCAGCCAAAAATAAAAACTCCAATAGGCGGTAAAACCGGTACTACCAATGATTATCGCGATGGTTGGTTTATGGGAATAAGCCCGGATTTAGTTGTAGGTACTTGGGTTGGTGGCGATGACCAATGGATAAAGTTCAGAAGTATCAGATTTGGTCAAGGAGGGTATATGGCAAGACCAATATTTGAAAAGTTTATGCAAGGGCTTGAAAAAACACCAAATATAGATTATAACCCCAATGTTCAATTTTTAAAGCCTGAGGAGAAAATCGATATCGAATTGGATTGCGAAGTATATGAAAAACTCAAAACTCAAGACAATACTCAAGAGGAAGAAGAGATATTTGATGAAGAAGATTAAAACTAGCGTGATGATTATACGCGATGATTGTTATAAAAAGGATTAAGATAAGTTTGGATATTGGTATAATATAAAACCATGTAATTGTTTTATAAATGTTAAAAATGATTATATATAGATGATATTAAAAAAATAATTATATCATTGCAAATTATTTTAAAACTAAAACTTTTACTTATGAAAAAATTTATTTTTGCTGTAATAATGTTTATTACATTTTTTAGCACTGCAAGTGCGCAATTTGATTTGGAAAAATTATTTGTTGGAGGTACAATTGGATATGCAAAACCTATTGGCGATTTTTCTGATTATGCAAAAGGAGGTTTAACTTATACCGGGGAAATAGGTTATTCATTGAACGACAATTTTGCTGTGGGTTTAGGATACACAAAAACCGCAACAGTTGCGATTGACACTTCATTGAATTCAGGTCTTTTGGGATTAAATGTTTATTCTTTGCCTTCCTATTATGCAAAAGCATGGTACACTTTTATGACGGGGAATTTTAAACCATATGCCGGATTGGGTCTTGGTTTTAGCCAGTCAGGAACTCCTGATGTAACAGTAAACGGAGAATTGATCAAAGGGAAAAAAAGAGGTGGTTTAGGAGCTCATTTGGAGTTGGGATTTGTTGTTAGTGGATTCAATTTGTCTTATTCTTTCAATATGAATGCTAAGACACCAAAAGAGTTGAATTATAACCCCAAAGTACAAGACTTAAGCGTTTTATACCATAGATTTAATATAGGATATAGATACAGTTTTTAAGAATTGTTTAAAAATTATTGATAAGAGGAGAGCATTTTTTTAGTGAATCTCCTCTTTTTGTTTTAAATACCCAGGAAGAAATATTTTACATAGAAAAAAGAAGTGTCTATTTACTTGGTAAAAATTTTGGGTACATTTCATTTTTTCACATTCCCTTATTAAATCAATAGAAAGATAATATTGTCTATTTTAACTATCGTTATGAAAACCCGTGAATAAAGCGGGTGATACTATTATTTATTTCTTTCTTTTATTGAGTTCATCTCTAAGCTTTGCTGCGTGTTCATAATCTTCTCTTTGGAGAGCTTTTTCCAATAGGGCTTCTAATGCTTTTACTGACATTTCAGAAATATCTTTTGTTTTGGGTTTTTCTTTTTCAGGTTTAGCTTTAGTTGGTTTTTCCATTTGAGGATCTTCCATTGTTACCCCTGCAATTTCCATAATAGAGCTATATGTATAAATAGGTGCTTTGAATCTAACGGCCATTGCGATAGCATCAGAAGTCCGGGAATCAATTGTGTATTCCATTCCGTCTTTTTCACATATTAGGCTTGAATAAAAAATACCCTCAGTTAATTGATGAATAATAACTTCTTTAATAGTGATATTGAATGATTCCAAAGTGTTTTTGAATAAATCGTGTGTTAGAGGACGGTTAGGAATCATATTCTCAAGAGCTACAGCAATAGCTTGTGCTTCAAATCCACCTATCACTATTGGTAATCTTTTGGTGCCACCGACTTCTCCCAATATAATCGCATAATTATGTGAGTGAGTCACACTATGAGATAGAGCTATTATTTCCAATTTAATTTTTTTCATTAATCTGTATCTTATAACTACAAAATAAACTTATACCAAATAATATACAAATATATACAATTTTTATGAAATACACCTATTCATTTTGATTAGGGGTGTATTTCATTTTTTCGCATTGTGAGTTCTATCCATAGATTTTATGGAAAGATAAAATTTCCCCGACAGGGGATAAATGTGAATAACCGTGAAGCCAGCGGTATCCGAGCAAGTATAATACAACTCCAAAGGGGTTGAATGTTGAATATCCACACAACATAATAATTCATAATTGAACACCTTTCGGCGTTCATATCCCCTCTCAAATTTACCCCGCATTTCATACGGGGCTAATCATATTAAACCACAGTCGTGGTTTTGCTCTCTCATATATAAACCAAACTATCTATAAAAAAATGGCAATAGTATCTTTCTATGGATTTATTAGGGAAAAGCGAAAAAATGAAATGCACCTGATTAGCTGTATTTCTTTTTTTTCTTTCAGGTATTATTAAAGAGCAGTTCGGTTTCATTTTATTCAATAGCTGTAAAACAATTTAAATAAGAATGTGTTTAACAAGCATAATGTATTGAACTAAATAAAATATTTAAGAATAAATTTTAATGAGAATATGGAAAAAATTAAATGTTTGATAATCGGGAGCGGTCCTGCCGGATATACCGCAGCTATTTATACTTCAAGAGCAGGTTTGAATCCTGTTGTTTACACAGGTCCTGAACCCGGGGGACAATTGATGATGACAACTGATGTTGAAAACTTTCCGGGTTATCCTGAAGGAGTAATGGGACCTGAAATGATGGAAGATTTCAAAAAGCAGGCGGAAAAAGTAGGCGCTGAAGTCAGAATGGAAGTAATCACAAGTGTGGATTTTAACGGTAAAACTCATAAGGTTGTAACTGAAATGGGGCATGAAATCGAAGCAGAATCTGTGATTATAGCTACAGGAGCGAGTGCTAAATGGTTAGGATTGGAATCAGAAAAAAGGCTAATGAACAAAGGAGTTTCTGCCTGCGCAGTATGCGATGGTTTTTTCTTTAGAGACCAATATGTGGCACTTGTTGGAGGTGGTGATACAGCAGCAGAAGAAGCATTGTACTTGTCAAAAATAGTAAAAAAAGTATATATGCTTGTGAGAAGAGATGAATTGAGAGCCTCAAAGATAATGCAAAAGAGGGTTATTGAAAATGATAAAATTGAAGTTCTTTGGAATACTGAAATTAAAGAAATTTTGGGAGATCAATTCGTGGAGAGTATTGATGTCAGAAACAACAAAACCGATGAAATAAAAAATATCGAAGTTGCAGCGGTTTTTGTTGCAATTGGACATAAACCCAATACGGATATTTTCAAAGATTATATCGATTTGGATGACCAAGGATATATTATTACTGAAAAATCTACGATGAAAACTAATGTTGAAGGAGTCTTCGCTTGTGGAGATGTTCAAGACAAAGTTTATAGACAAGCAGTATCAGCTGCCGGTACAGGTTGTATGGCAGCCCTTGATGCAGAGAGGTATTTAGCTGAAAAGGAAGGTTAACTACAATGGAAATCGGGAAAATAAATACATTGGTTGCAGCAAGACCGACTGAATACGGTTTTATATTGATCGATGAGGAAGAAAATGAGGTTTTGCTGCCAAATGCATATTTGTCAAAAGATGTAGTTCTGGGAGAAGAAACGGATGTATTTATATATTTAGATTCGGAGGATAGAGTAGTTGCTACAATATTGAACCCAAAAATCAAACTGGGTGAATTCGGGTACTTGGAAGCGATTGATGTCAATAGTTACGGGGCATTTATGGATTGGGGATTGCCAAAAGATCTGCTGGTTCCTTTTGCAGAGCAAGGAAGAAAAATGGAAGTAGGAAAATTTTATCCGGTATATTTATTGCAAGATGAAAGCACGGGGAGATTGATTGGCTCAAGCAAAATAAATAAGTTTTTGAGTTTTGAAAATATCGCGCTGAAAGTGGGTCAAGAGGTTGATATCCTACCTTTTGGCATGACAGAGTTGGGTATGAATGTAATAGTCGAAAACAAATACCGGGGTTTGATTTTCAAAACAAATATTCATAAGCATATTGAGGAGGGAGAACATATAAAAGCTTTTGTTAAGAAGATAAGGTCAGATGGTAAGTTGGATATTATGCTTGAACCAATAGGGTACAGAAAAAGCATTGATAAGAATACGGAGATTATAATAAATGCTCTAAAGAAAAATAATGGTTTTATAGCAATAACCGATAAGAGCTCTCCTCAATTGATCCAAAAGGTTTTGGGCTTGAGCAAAAAAGCTTTTAAAAGAGGTGTGGGCAATTTGTACAAGCAAAAGTTTATAGAACTGGAAGCAGAAGGAATTAGACTCAAAGTTTGATTAGGTTTTTGTTTCTCTGCACAACTGCCCCCTCATCCATCACGCAAAAGCTCAGCGCTCCCCCTTATAATTTTTCTTACTATGTTACGAAAAATGATAGGGGGAAGTAGCAACGCTCCATACCATATTATAAAATTGTTTTATAGATCTTTCATCTTTAAATCCATATATGTCAATAGGTTTGTAAAGTAAAGAAAGTCAGGATATACGAAAAAACGAAATATACTTAAATAGAATACCTGTGAATAATGCCTGTTTTTGTTCAACCACCAATCAGTATCTCGTCCTCGAATTGTGTTTTTTCTCGTAAATGGCTTTATCTAAATTTCTCTTTCTTTTTTCGATTTTTCTTCTTTCATACCTTGTGATATGTCCGTTTCTATAAGCTTTGTTTTCGTATTTGACCAAACGATTCAATTTTCTTTTCAAATAGTTTTCTTCACTTCTAGTCAATTCCCCTGACCATACTCCTTGGTCAATTCGTTTTCTGAATTCAATTATGGAATTTCTGTCATACCTGTATTTGTTTTTATAATGTCTGTGATGATTATGATGATAATAGTATCCGTCATTTACATGGCAGACGATTTGTGCATGTGAATTTTGTAAAAATAATGCAACAAAGATAAAACTAGCAAAAACACTTAAAATTTTCATATTATTCAACTTTAAATTTTATAAAATAAATTTGTTTTCCGGTAGATAAATACACTATATAGACGTATATAATCATTATTAGTTAAAGAGGAATAGAGATTTTAATGTTTTTTTAACACTAATTACATTTTCCCCTTTAATACCCTCTCGGAAATCAAGAATATTGCCGGTTTCTTTGAAATCGGATTTTCCCTGGTTACAACGGGAGTTTTATACACTTCTTCGATATTTTTGTAGTTGAGAACTTCTTTTGCTGATCCTGAGGTATGTATTCTGCCATTGTCAAGCATTATGATATGGTCACAGTATTCTCCGGCAAGATTCAAATCGTGAATAATCATTATTACAGTTAACTTAAATGTTTTATTAAGCTTTTGCAATAGATTCAATATTTTCACCTGATGTGCTATATCCAAATGAGATGTAGGCTCATCCAAAAGCAAAATATCCGGCTCTTGTGTCAAAGCTTTTGCTATGGAAACCAATTGTTGTTCTCCACCGCTAAGTTCTGAAAATAGTTTGTCTTTATATTTATAGACACCTGTCATTTTCATATACTTCCCGGCAAGCCTATAATCTTCTTCTGTCTCTAAAAACTGAAATGGTTTTTTGTAAGGAAATCTTCCCAGTAATACAAATTCCTCAACTGTAATATTTGCGACTTCTATTTTTTGTGTAACTATTGCAAATCTCCTTGCTCTTTGTTTGCCCGTAAATGATGTAAGGTTTTTGCCTTCAAAATAAATATTTCCTGATTTTAGCCCAATATCTCCGGTAATACCCCTGAAAAGCGTTGTTTTACCGGAACCATTTGGTCCTATTATTCCTGTGAATAACCCTTTTTCAATATCAAAACTCACCTCTTTCAGTAGAAAACTACCGGAGTAGCCGCATACGATTTTTTCTATTTTCATCTGTACACTCATATCCCTTGTTTTGATTTACTCAAGGCAATAATAAAAATAGCTCCCCCTATTATTCCGGTAATTACTCCAATCGGTAGCTGATTGGGAGCGATAATAGTCCTTGCAACAATATCTGAAAGTATCAAAAAAATAGCTCCACCCAAATATGTTGTAATAATCAAAATTCTAAAATCAGACCCAATCAAATATCTCAATAATTGCGGTATTATCAAGCCTACAAATCCAATGACCCCTGCGATAGAAACACTAACCCCTGTTAATATAGAGGCTATAACAAATAGAATCTTGATAGTAGCCCTGGAATTAATGCCGAGATATCTTGCATTTGCCTCTCCCAACCGCAAGGCGTTTAGATGACCGGAGAATAAGTAAATGACGACCAGTCCCACCAAAGATATTCCAAAAACCAAGTAAATCAATAAATCATTTGGCTCTTCTAAGGATCCCATAGTCCAAAAAACTATACTTTGTAGATTTTCAGAGGTCGTAGTAGCCATAATAAACATAATCATAGAGGATGTCATAAAGCTAATCATTACTCCTGTCAGCAAAACCTTGTTGATATTCAGATATTCTTTTCTCAGGCTTAATACATACAATAATATTATCATAGCAATAGCTCCAATAATTCCGAAAACCGGCAATGTCAATCCTGAAAACATATTTTGCAATCCAAAAACTATAGCAAAAGAAACACCAAGTGCCGCACCTCCGGATATTCCTAAAGTATAAGGTTCAACCAATGGATTACGGTAAATTCCCTGCAAAACCAAACCGGAAATACTCAATGCTCCACCGACAGCGAAACTCAACAATATCCTTGGTAGTCGTATATTTGCTAATACAGAATATTCAACACCTTCTTTTTTTGATAAAATATCCAATATTTGAGCAAATGAAAAATTTATTTGACCAACAGATAAAGCCAAAAATACTACTCCAATCAGCAAAAGCAGGAGAAATACAATTATCAATATCCATATGGTGTTTCTTTTCTTCATCCGGATTGAATAGCACTTTTATTTTTTGCTCTCTTCAAAAGCAATCTCCATTTCGTGATAAAAGTCCTCACCATACTTCCTGATGATTGCGTTTTTTACAAACTTAAATACAGGCATTTTATTCTTTTTGCCCAATCCACAAGCTTGGTTGCACAAATCCCATTCATAATAGTTGAGAGCTTCAAATCCTTGTATTTCACTTTTGTTTACTCTGACAGGGAATAATTCACAGGAAATTGGCTTTTTCCAATCTGTTTTACCTTGTCTATACAGAGTTTCAAGAGCACAAAGCCCAATTCCCTCATTGTTTTTTACTAAAAAAACACAAGAACCGTCTTCCATTAAATTGGTACCGATAAAATCTTTTTCTACTCCGCCTGTACCACCTCTACCACTTTGGAGAGTCACATCTTTGGGTATTTCATAGTATTTGGAGAATCCTTCACTATTGATTTTTTCCCGGTGTTTCCCGGGTAAAAGCGGTAAAACTTTGTCCAAAATCTTCTCTATTTCCCTTATTTCGCCATGTGTCATTGGTGCTCCATAATCTCCCTCCCAACAGCAAGCTCCCTTGCATTTTTCCATGTCGCATTGAAAATATTCCTCAAAAAGAGAGTCGCTAATAATTATATCTTTAATCAAAAACATATCTGACGGTTGTTTTTAGTTGTGAATCATCAATATCAATGATTCTAAAAGCAGGAACAGTGTGGTAAACTTCAAATTCTTCATTGAACATATCTATTTGTACATATGCTGATGGTGTAATAAACATATTTATTTTGTCCTTGACAATTGAAATCTCATTGTGATAATGTCCGCAGAAAACAAATATTTTTTTTGAATTCAGTTTACAAATATTTTCGAATTCTTCCGGCTGTTGAAATGCATACTTACTATCCATATGTGGAACACCTGATTTGAATGGAGGATGATGCATAAAAACAACAGGATCAATACCTTTTATCCCTTTTATTTTAGCTTTAAACCAATCCATTTGCTTATCGCTACAATATCCCTTTATAGTATCTAAGAATACAATATTGGGTTCTATGAAGTAATACAATTCATCATTATATAAATTTTGTTTTTTTTCAAATACTTCAGCCATTATGGCGGCATTGTCATGATTACCTCCGATTACATGATAATTATTTATATTATACTTTTCCAACTGTTGTTTTATCCAAAAATACACCTGTTCATTTCCGTCAAAAAAGCTTAGATCACCGGTAATAACCAATAAATCGTAGTCCATTTTGGCCACTATTTTCAATATGTTGATAAAATTGTTTTTGGTATTTACGCCATTTACAACTTCATCTACATGGTGGATATGAAGATCTGTTATCTGTATTATTCTCACTTTATTTTATTATTTTTCAAGACACAAAGATAAAATCATTGCGAATATTAACTTATAATTAAATGCATTTCTTTTTAAATCCGGCTAATATATCGTAATTTGCAGGTTAATTTTATTTCGCAGAGCACTAATAAAAACACGACCCAAAATAAACTTGACCAATGCCTTTTAGATTTTTTATATTATTAACTTTACTATTCGCTTTATCGTGTTCAAAACCCGGCAAACAAAAGGCTAAGAGAGTGAATCGTATTGCAAATTGTATATATAAACCGGAAGATACTACTTTGGTGAAAATTGATTCATTGGTAAATAAACATGATTATTCCGAACTAAATTCTATATATTTTGATTCCGGTTTTAATACGGAAGAAAGAGTGTTTTTATCTAATTTGATGTTGGAACAATACAAGTATAAATTTGATTATGATAGTATTTTGCATTATATTTCTCTAAATGACTCAATATTGTCTTCCAATAAGGATATTGATATATCACTCAAAATGGATTTTTATAACAAAAAATCTAATTTTTTCTTAGAAAAAGGATCGTTAGATTCCTGCATTTTTTATCTCAAAAAGATTGCCTTTAATGATGAATCTTTAAGAAATGGTGATTGCTTTGAAAGAGTAAAAGCATTGAGCGACATTGGAATAGCATGTACATACTATGGTGGTTGTCTTGATTCTGCAAAATACTATTTGGAAAAGCAGGAAAAATTATTTACAAAAGACTCTGTTTTTAGTAAATTAAAATATAAGAATTATTATACTCAAGCCACTATTTACAGGAGATTGCACAAGTATCAATTGAGTTTGACATACCTTGATATGGCTCTGAATATTATGACAAATGAGATTAAAAATAAATTAAGTATAGCTTTGGCTTATGATCTTAAATCAAATGTGCTTTACGAATACGAAAAATATAATAGGTCTGTAAATTATTCAAGAAAAGCAATTGAATTGGGAGAGCAAATAAATATATCAGCTTATTATATGAAAAATTTCTATATCGGTATTATCAATGCCTTAACACAATTGGACAGTATAAAACAGGCTAATCGATATATAAATAAACTTTTGTCCCTGTCTAAAGACGATAATGATACAAAAGCTCTCTCGTACAAACTAAAAGGTATTTTATCTTTAGAATCCGATGAATTTGATAAAGCAGATAGATTTTTTAAAAAAGCATTTGATATATATAATTCTACTAAAAATCCTAATTATTATCACCTTGCTGAAACATGTTATCTGTACAGCGATAAATTAAGAGTAGAAGGAAATTATGATAAAGCTATCTATTATGGTAATCGTTGTATCCAAGCCCTTTTAAAAGATAATAATAGTGATTTGAATGCATTTTACAGCGATCCGGTATTGATAAAATATTTATCCAATATTGCCTTTATTTATTCAGATAAGGCAAAAGTGGAAAATATTTTGGTTTCCCATAAATACGCCCTCGAAAAATACGCTTTGGTAGATAGTCTGATTTCCGGTTTTTATAATTCCGTCGATCAAGATGTCACATTGATCAATCAACAAAGCCTTGATTTGTATTATTATCATTATTTTGATTTTTGCTATACTTTGTACAATAAAACAAGGGATAAAAAATATTTCACTATGGCGATAGATATCCTTAGTAAATACAAAGGGATGACTCTATTGAAAGAAAGGATGGCTTATAATAGTTTTAATAGCGAATTAAAAGAATTGAAACAAAAAATAGAGAAAATAAGATTTAAACTTAACGAAAAAAAGACTAAATCAGACTCTATCAACGCATTATTGAATAGAGAATTAAAGCGATTGGAAAATTATAAACTTCCATTACAAACAGGATTATCCAATACAAATACATTGGGAGAAATCGAAGAGTATTGCCGTTTAAACAATCAAATTTTAGTTGATTATTTTTTCCCATTTGGTGATTTTGATACCGATAAAGGATATGTATTTGTCTCTGATGGTAATTTGTCAAAAATCTATTCCATTGATAATGTATCAAATGTATTGAAACAAACCGATTCTACATATCAGATGCTTTCGGGATTTAGTTCCAAGGATTCTATTTTAAACCTAAAACTTGCATATTTGTATGACAAATTGTTGTTTTTTGTTAATGATGATTTCAAAAAACAAAATACAAATTCCTTACTTATAATTCCGGATAGAAATTTATATAATATACCATTTGAATTATTGGTAACCGATATGAGAAGCAATAAAATGCTTATTGAAGATTTTGATGTTTCATATTCTTTTTCTATTAGAAATCTTCTTTTATATTCCGGTGTAAAAGAAAAGACCAATACGGTTTTAGCTTTCTCATACTCCGATAGCAAAACCATTTCAGATTGGGACATCGACAGTCTTACTGAATTACCGGGTGGTTTCAGGGAAGTACAGGGCATAAAAAAAATGTTTAAAGATAAATGCATGGTTTTTTCAGGTATGGAGTCAACAAAGAATAATTTTTTTGACTATGCAAAAGACTATTCGATAATTCATTTGGCACTACACGGTAAAGCGGATGAAAACTCCAGGTTCAGAAGTTGCATCTACTTTAGAGATGGTAAGAAAATATCTCCCTTATATCCTTACGAATTGATGAATCACGATATTAATCCGGATCTAATGGTACTAAGCAGTTGCCAATCTGCAAGAGGGAAAGCCTATAATCAGGAATCTATGTATAGTATAGCAAAATCATTTTATGCCGGTGGAGCTCAAAAAGTCATATCTTCTTTGTGGGATTTGGATGATGAAGCATCAAAAAGCATAATTGATTCTTTTTATCAAACTATTAGAAATGAGAATTTCATACATTATTCCAAGGCATTGAGAAAAGCTAAATTGTCATATTTGGAAACTATTAGAAACAACAATCAGAAAAGATCATATATCGGTAGTCTTGTTCTCTATAAGTAAACTTTATTATGGTTGCCAAGAACCCGCCGTTGGTCCTACGTAATCATATAATACAAAGTTTTTGTGTGCACCTACCACAACTAATTCACCCCTGTCCCATGTATTTGCCATATTGGGATTTTCATTCATAACAGCCGTTTCTCCACAGTCATTGAAAATATAGACCAAACCGTTGGAATTACTCCCTTCTTCCGGTATTTCCGGTGGTAAATCCTTTTTAGTTCCTTTCCGAGGACCTCCGTAAACAGCCAATGATTTTTTCGGAGTATGCAAATTGTACGCTATTTTATTTATTCCGGCAGGATATGGAATAAGATTTCCCGAGATGAAAATATCTATTCCTGCATTATCCGAAGCAAAGCAAAATACGGAATCTCCTACATTGTAAGAATAAATATTATTATAATTAAAATACGCAACATCAGTGCCGTTAATCGTGACTATACCAAAATTATTATTTAGTGCTTTTTGCTTGATTATACAGCTGACTATTTGAGAGGAAATAGCCGGTGTACCGGGTTTACATTTACTTTTATTTTCTATCATAGTATCATTTATTAATTTTATTCACTTTATTAAAATAAGGACTGGTTTTGTCAATATTCTTCCAAATGCTTTTTGCTTTTTGTTTTTTACCCAACTCCCAATAGCATAATCCTCTGTACCAAAATATAGTCGATTTATCAAATGGTAAATTTTCTATCTCAAAAAACACCAAAGCTTTAGAGGGATTTCCTGAACCGAGTAATGCCACACCTGTATAGAAGCAACTTTCCTTATCGCCGGAATCACATAATTCAGCTAAGAGCGAAGACGCCTTTTTATAATCTGCTATGCCGTAATAGGCATATGCTTTTTGTTTTAATTTTGATATATCTTGTTTGCTGCTTCTTTTTAAAACATGTGCTGGATAGGCTTCAAAGTATTGTGAAATGGGTTGGTTTTTGTTTTTGAAATTCATCATATCCGGAACAAAAAATATAAGTATTAGAAATATTGCTGCTACAGAAACTGCAAAATATAATATTTTCAACTTACCGTTTTTACCTGGCTTATTATTTTGGATATATGATTCGTATTCCTTTAGTAGATCGGCTTTTTCTTTTAAAACACTATACCTGACACTCTCCTTTAGTGTTTTCAAAAATAAAAACAATTCATTAAATTCGGCATCGTTTTTCAATCGTTCTTCAAATAAAGTTTTCTCTTTGTTATCTAACTCGTTTTGTAGATAACGGTCTATATGATCTATATCAATCCTTTCATTTGTCATATCAATTTTTTTTGCCATTTTTTTAACCGGAAAAAATATTTTCCGGCATCCGATAACTCTTTCTACTTATACATGGTCAAAAAACAGTAATCGTAACCTTTTTAAGCACCTATATTTTAAATTTTTTGTTGTATTTGTGTTTTTATAGCCCATTTTCTCACAAATTTCCTCAAAATCCCATGATTTGTAATAAAATAATTCCAAAATCTCTTTACAAGGATGTCCGATTTTTTCTAAAATTTTTTGAATGATTTTAATATTTTTTTGTTTAAAATCACTTTCTTGGTCTTTATTTTCTACTATAGAACCGGTCAAATAATTCTGTTTTTTATCATGCTCTTTTTTAATATATTTTATATGTTCCAATGCTTTGTTTTTACAAATTCCATAAAGATATGACTTAACATTGTCTGTCTCTTCTGACAGTCTATTTTGAATGACCTTATCATAAATTATTATAACAGCTTGTTGGAAAATATCAGCACTGGTTTCATAGTCAAGACTATAAGTTTTTTTTAACCACGAAAAAACATCTGTCCGGTAAGTTTTATACAAAAGTTTTAACGCCCTGTTTTCGTTTTCTTTTATTTCTTTTACCCAATCCAAATTTAATAGCCATTTTTTAAACTTATCACTCCAAAAACCAAAGTGATTCTATAAAAGTAGAAAAATATTAACAAATATTAACAATTTTTCTAAAAACTTTATGAAAACCTTAATACAAATTGATTTAACATAATCGAATGTTAGACGTCAAACAAAGAAATAAGTGCATAAATCTAGTCATTTTTTGCGTGGCACATCAATTATTATCAAAATAAAAAAAAGTAATTATGAAAACGAAGGAAGTTTTATTGAGAAAAAGAATTTTAGGATTTTCTGTATTATTTCACTTATCGCTTATCGTTGCGGCAATGACCACTTTTTATACTGTTAAAAGTATAAATAAGGCAGTTGAAATGGAGCAAACAAATTTTATTGAAATTCAATTTACCAATACCAGTAAATCATCAGGTATGGGATCAACCAAGAAGACTCTCGAGAAACTTCCCAAAGAAAAGCCTACTGCCAGAGCTATTGAAGATAAAACTATAAAGGTGGAGCCACTTGAAGAAGCTGAAAGCGAAGTTGTAGTGGATAACACAAAAACAAAAGTGTCAAAAAACATCTCAGATGAGGATAAAAATGAAAGTTCCGATACCGCAGGAGATAGCGATGAGGGGCAAATGTTAACAGGTGCTGCTTTGGGTTCTTTGGATTTTGATGGAGAGGGTGTTTTTGGAAGAAAAGTAATATATCACGCTCCAATAAAGAAAATAGCTGAAATGGATGGGAAAATATCGATTAATATTGCAATAAACAGAAAAGGAAAGGTCATAGGTGCTGCAATTAATAAAGAGAAAAGCACAATTTCAGATCGTGATTTATTGGTAAAAGCCCTTAAAATGATATTAATGTACCGGTTTGAATCAGATTATTCTGCACCAAAAATACAATATGGAAAGTTTACATTTATTTTTGATTTGAAAAATAATTAAATACACCTAATGCACCTGTTATTTTTCAAGCCATTCCTTAAATGACTTTACTTTTTCTCTACTTACTATTATATCGTCGATATTAATTCCACTCAATTTTATACCCAATCTACTATTTGAGTATGCATATATTTCCTCGATAGAATCCGCTTCGATAATAAATTGTCTGCTTATTCTGAAAAATAATTCAGGATCAAGCATTTTAACAAGTTTGTCCAGTGGATAGTCAATCATATGTGTTTTATTATCCTTGGTTTTGATATAAGTTGCTTTATCTTTGCTGTAAAAACACGCAATATCACCTGAATTGATAAGCTTGATTTTTCTACCGATTTTGATTGTGAAACGTTTTTTATAGTCGGTTGGACTTAATAACTTGGCTATTTTATCGAAATTTTGAATTTGATTATTATTTTTTTTTAGTTTGTGATATTTCCCCAATGCTCCCTCCAATTCATCTTCATCTATTGGCTTTAACAAATAGTCGATACTATTTACTTTGAAAGCCTTTATCGCATATTCATCATATGCAGTCGTGAAAACTACCGGAAAATCGATATTCAAAGCATCAAATATTTCAAAAGACAAACCATCTCCCAGACGTATGTCAAAAAAGCCTAAATCGGGTTGTTCATTTGCCGCAATCCAATTGATAGCGTCTTCTACAGAATGTAGCATCGCCTCAATTTTAACCCCTTGGTTATCCAGTATTCTAGCCAAACTTCTGGCAGCAGGTTTTTCGTCTTCTATAATAATAGCTCTCATAGTAGTTATTTAATCCTCAATTTCATATATTTTCTCAAATCATTTTAGTATTTCATTTTTTCGTTTATTCCACTCTCTGCCTCTAACTCCTAAAGGAGAATCTTACCCGCAAGACGAAAAAAAAATACACCTAATCATTTTTATTTAGTTATTTCTATATATTATACGTTATAGGTACTTTTATTTTGTATTTCTTTTCTGTTTTTATTATTTCGATTTCTTTTTTTAATAAAAATTTACACCGATCATTTATGCTTTTTAAGCCTGTCTTAGTGCTTTTTTTACCGTATATCGGGTTATAATTGTTTTCAATTACCAAATAGTCATCCTCTGAAAAAATATTGATAAACAAAGGTTCTTCATCGGTAATTTTATTGTGCTTAATAGCATTTTCCAATAAAATCTGAGTTGCTAAAGAAACTATTTTCACATTACTTCTTTCTATTTTTATAGTATAATTCAATGAATCTTCAAATCTAAATTTCAATAACTCCAAATATCTTTTTGCAAAATCTATTTCATTGTCCAAAGAGATTAAATCAACATCCTTGTGTTCCAAAATATACCTGTAAATAGATGATAGATTTTTTACAAATTTCTTTGCATTCTTGGGGTTTTCATCGATGATAGAGTACAAAACATTGAGATTATTAAATAAAAAATGAGGATCGATTTGGTTCTTTATTGCATTGAACTTTGCCTTGGCGTTTTCAGTTTGAAGTTTTGCTTCCTTAAGCTTCAATTTCTGTACTTCACGGTAAAAATAAAACAAGTAAAAGAAAAGAAACATCACTAATGATATATAAATTGGTAATTTGAATTGCGAAAAACTCATTGCTGAAAAGTATTCTCCAATACTCTTACCAAAATAAAACCAAACCTGTAAATAATTAATAAATAGAAATGTAATAATAGTCAAAATAATCCCCCAAATAATCCCATAAAATAATCTTTTTCCGGGGTGTTTTTCCCAAGGAATCCTATAATTGAGATATACAGCAAGATATTTATTGGGTACATATCCTGCGATAGAATACAAAATGGATATACTCAAATACTGGATAACATTGCTCTTATTGACAACGCCAATCCATAAAAACAGATATAAAAAAATAAATACAACAACTCCTATTACCACCGCAATAATCAGTTCTCTCAAGAGATTTAATTTTATATTTTTTATATTACTCATCAGTTGTTTTATTGGCTGTATTTCATTTTTTTAAACGAATATAATTATTTATTTTGTTTTTTCACTTCTTTAACCGAACAATCGTCACTATTTAATATGCTGAGAGCTTGCTCTTTTCCCCAATTTGGAAAATACTTAGCTTTAACTTGAAAGCTATCAAACTTTTCAATAGAGTTTTCTACCTCAAGACAAAATGGTTTCAAATCTTGTTTGAAAAATCTGGCTGCTCCCATTTGAAATTGTGCTTTTAGGTAGTAAGGTCTAGGATTCGTAGAGTCGAGTGCTATCGCTTTTTCATAGGTCATAATCGTCTTTCCGGACAATTTAGCTCCATTTACCATTGGGTTGTAGGCGACTTCAGCTGTCAATAATAAACCCTTCAAAGTATAAACTTCAGAGTTATCAGGTGCAATTTTCATCAATGTATCAATTACAACAGATGCATTTTGCATCAAAAGCTCTCTTTTTGTATTGTCTTCCTCACCAAAAGAGCTTGTTATTCCGACTTGAGCAGAATAGTAATATGGTATCCAATTTGTTTTTTCTACTTGAGCAATTCTGTTGAAAGTGGCAATTGCTTTATCATTTTCACCTTTTCCCCAGTATTCAAATGCTGTTTGCATACCTTT
>JALVEE010000266.1 GCA_027008645.1 Saprospiraceae bacterium | reverse complement strand
TGCAGTAAGAATTTTTAATGAAAAAGAAGCAGATGAATTAATGGTATTGGATATCGATGCGACTGTGCTCAAGAAAGAGCCAAATTATGATTTAATAGAAAAATTAGCGAATGAGTGTAGAATGCCTTTATGTTATGGAGGTGGAATAAAAACAAAAGAGCAGGCTCAAAGAATTTTTTCTTATGGTGTTGAAAAAATTGCTGTGAGTTCAAGTGCTGTTGAAAATCCTAATATTATTAGTGATTTAGCGAGCATAGTTGGAAAGCAGAGTGTTGTAGTAGTTGTTGATGTAAAAAAGAGACTGCTGGGAGGTTATGATATATATACTCATAATGCAACCAAAAAACATAGAATTAAATTAGAGGAATTTATTGTAAGGATTCAAGAACTAGGAGTGGGAGAAATTGTATTAAACTCCATTGATAATGACGGGGTAATGTCAGGATATGATTTTAAATTAGTAGATAGAATAAAACCTTTAGTGCATGTTCCATTAACAGTATTAGGAGGAGCAGGGAATATGAATGATATAAAAGATTTAATTAATAATTTTGGATCAATAGGTTGTGCAGCAGGTAGTATTTTTGTATTTAAAGGTAAATATCGAGCAGTATTGATTAATTATCCAAGTTGGGACGAGAGAGAAGAAATAGGAAAAGTTGGACTATGAAACAGCTTATACAAAACTATAAAACCGGAGAACTAGTAATCTTTGAAGTTCCGGTGCCAATATGTCAAGAAAATGGATGTTTGATTAAAACAACTGCAAGTTTGGTAAGTGCTGGAACAGAAAAAATGATAGTAGATATTGCCAAAAAGTCTTTGTTGGGTAAGGCAAAGGCCAGACCGGATTTGGTAAAGCAAGTAATCGATAAGATGAAAAAAGAGGGTATCAAAAATACTTTGGAAAAGGTTTTTACAAAACTTGATACTCCTATTCCATTAGGATATTCCCTTGCTGGTAGAGTGGTAGAGGTTGGTAAAAATGTCAATGAATTTAATATAGGCGATAGAGTTGCGTGTGGTGGTGCGGGGTATGCCAACCATGCAGAATTTAATTATGTACCCAAAAATTTGATGGTAAAAATTCCATATAATGTAGATGATGTTGATGCCTCGTTTGTAACTGTTGGCGCAATTGCTTTGCAAGGAGTGAGAAGAGCCGATCCTCTTTTGGGAGAAAAGATTGCAGTAATGGGGCTTGGGCTTATTGGGCAATTAACTGTGCAAATATTAAAAGCGAATGGATGTAAAGTAATAGGAAGCGATGTTGATCCTGATAAATTGAAATTGGCAAAAGAACTTGGGGCAGATGAGGTTTGTCATGCAAGTGAGCTTATAAAGAAATCAAAAGAATTTAGTAATGGTTATGGTGTAGATGCAGTTATTATTACAGCTAGCACTCCAACAAATCAACTAGTTTATGATGCAGCTGATATTAGTAGAATGAGAGGAAGAGTCGTCATTGTAGGAATGGTGGGAATGGATATTCCAAGAAATGAGTACTACAAAAAAGAGCTTGATTTGAGACTTTCTATGGCTTATGGTCCTGGAAGGTATGATCCAAATTATGAAGAAAAAGGGGTAGATTATCCATATGATTTAGTAAGGTTTACAGAACAAAGAAATTTTGAGGCATTTTTAGGCCTTATTGAAGATGGCAAAGTGACTCCAAAAAAACTCATTACTCATTCATTTGATTTTGATGAAGCATTAAAAGCTTATGATTTATTGGAAGGAAAAATACAAGAAAAATATTTAGGAATTGTATTAACGTATAAAGAAACGAAAGAAAAAAAAAGAATTATAAAAAGAGCAGAAAAACCTATAAAATCTAATGAAATAAATATTGGACTCATTGGAGCAGGGAATTTCACAAAGTCTGTGATTCTTCCAAATATTCAAAAAGTTGGAGGATTTAATTTAGTAGGGGTAGTAACTTCATCGGGAGTTAGTGCAAATTCTATTGGGAAAAAATATGATTTTAAATATATTGCAACTGATGCAGATGAGTTATTTAAAAATGATGAGATAAATACTGTAATTGTTACTACAAGGCATAATGACCATTTTAATAAGGTTATCAAAGCAATAGAGAATAA
>JALVEE010000265.1 GCA_027008645.1 Saprospiraceae bacterium | reverse complement strand
GTGCGCATATACCATGACAAGGGGGCGATAGCTCCCGTGCCTGCAAGGCTGGCGTGGTATATGCTCGCCGGATGTCGGGACGAATACCGCTTTACTGCCCTGAACGGTCGTAGCTTTTGCGGAGACCTGAAGTGGGGGAAAGTCTGCCGTAGGCATGCCGATTTCTTCTACACGCCAAGACTGGATATGATTTCTTTCGAAGGTTAAAACCCTTCTTTTTGTTTCGTGTAAACCTACAAGGTTTAACGAGCGCATTGTTCTTTTTATTCAGACTGCAAGGTCAGCGCAAGCGTGGAAGCCCCAATCAAATCAAGGCTTCTTTTATTCTAAAATGCAACTGGAGGGGGTATCGTAGGCAACGGGATATAGAAAGCCAAGTTGTAAGCTTGATTTTCTTTATTGCTCTTCGAGTTTGTATATAGCGATAGGTGTATCAACCTTATCTTTAAAGAAATAAATGCGTCTACAGTTTGGACATTTCCAAAAATGAGTTTTATCAACGCCAAGATTTATTACTTTTTCTCCTTCGTCTGTCTTGTCAAGCAATTCAATCCATTCATCATCGCTGAACACTTTAAACTCTATTTCAGGATTATTGGAATTACTTAAATGTTTGCCACATTTACAGGTTATTCTTGCCATTATTAGTACGTTATTAATCCATCATCGGTTGCTATTCTAACTTCTCCTTTAAATGATTTTCCAGCTTCAGTTCCTTTAAATCGGTCATAAATTTCCTTTGCATTACCTTTATTTCCATTTACACCTCTAATGTCTAAATCAATTATCTCTACTCCATCTTTTTTAGTAGCTTCTTGTAATCGCTTTATTCCTGTATTTATATTTAACTTGTCCCCTTGCAATGCCTTAAATTCAACAACTTTTCCATTTATTAAAAAATCTGCAGTTTTACCCGTACCTCTTTCAATTTGCTCTAAAGTATTTCCATCTGCCAAATATTCAGCAACTCGTTTTTTCTCAAATTTTGTTAATTTATCCTTTGCAGCTTTAAATAGCCCTTTTTTAATTCCTTGTTGAATTATATCAACAGGGTCAATAATCACAGGGATTCCTGTAACATTTTCAAAAACTTCTTCTGCTGCCTCTTCTGCAAAAAATGCAATTGTAGCTTGCCATCCATAATAGGCAATAGCTTCTATACCAGCCCAAGCACCCAAACCAAATGCACCTCCAATAGCCCTAGCCTCTGCATTAGCTTGAACTTCTTCTGAAGTCATTTTCCCTTCCAAAAAAGCTCTCCTATCCCATTCTGCTTGTCGTGCAACAATTGGGTCTGGCTCTAACCCATCTAAATCAATAGCAGCTATCGGCATATTCCCTGCAAACTGGTAAGGAGTATACCAAGGATAAGAACTAGTCAACGGATCCACACTCAAAAACCTTCCAATCGCCGGATTGTAGATACGGAATCCATAGTCATAATGCGTCAACATCCCCCATTCCCCATCCGTATCCTTCTCCTTCCCATTAAACCCAAAACGGTAAGCGCCTAGACCACTTTTTCAAGCCAATTGCTGCCTTTGCAGCACTCCAAAAGTAAGCGTTTTTTGCACGCTAGGCAAGGATTCAGTTGAAAAAAAAAAGCTTTAGCTCAATGGATGGTGTTTTAAAATAGCCTGCTTCAAAGCTTCAACTTCCGTCTGCCGGTAGCGCTCGGTCGCACTCGGGTAACGATGCCCGGCAAAAACCTGAACACGGCGCAAGTCCATTCCGGAGTCCAAAAGATTCGCAATTACGGATTGACGAATCGTCTTTGGATTCAGCTTGCGCAAAGGAAAAAGCCGCTTTTGAGTGGATACCAAATAACTAATACCTTCGCCGTTTTCCGGATGCCCGGACTTGTTGATTATCAATTGATTAGAGTCGGTTTTGAGCAATTTTGGGCGGTCGTCTTGGACGTATTTATAGAGCGGCAAAACCTGTTTGGGGCGTAATTTCAAAGTCCGGGAGTTGGTTTTTCGGCCGCCTTGAACCTTCACTTTCGCTTGCGCAAAATCAATGTCTGAGAGCTGCAATTTGATGATTTCGCCGGTCGTCAAGCCTTGATAAATGAGCAGCATTAGGATGGTTTGATTGCGATTT
>JALVEE010000264.1 GCA_027008645.1 Saprospiraceae bacterium | reverse complement strand
ACGATTATGATGTAATAATCCTTGATATTAAAATGCCAAAAATGGATGGCATGGAAACACTTGAGAGGATTCAGAAATTAAATCCGGATGTCCCTGTAGTAATGATTTCCGGACACGGCACAATAGATACAGCAGTAGAAGCAGTTAAAAAGGGAGCTTATGATTTCATCCAAAAGCCGCCGGACTTGAACAGGTTATTAATCACTCTTAGAAATGCACAAGATCGCTCAACATTAATTACAGAGAAAAAAGTATTACAGAAGAGGATAAAAAGTGTACAACCGACTACCATCATAGGAAAATCTAAAGTAATAAAGGAGTTATTCAACACTATTGAAAGAGTAGCACCAACAGAAGCAAGAATCTTGGTGATGGGCGAAAATGGAACGGGGAAAGAATTGGTTGCACGAAACATACATCAAAAGAGCAATAGGAAAGACAAACCTCTTATTGAAGTAAACTGTGCCGCAATACCATCTGAACTTATAGAAAGCGAATTGTTCGGACATGAGAAAGGCTCTTTTACATCAGCAGTTAAACAAAGAATTGGTAAATTCGAACTGGCAAATGGTGGCACTTTATTTCTTGACGAAGTGGGAGACATGAGCTTATCTGCTCAAGCAAAAGTCCTCAGAGCTTTGCAAGAAAACAGGATAACTCGTGTAGGTGGCGAAAAAGAAATAAAAGTAAATGTCCGGGTTATTGCAGCTACCAACAAGGATCTGAAAGCTCAGATTAGAAAAGGAAAATTCAGAGAAGATTTGTATCACAGGCTTGCAGTAATTATAATAAATGTACCAAAATTAAATCAGAGAATCGAAGATATTCCCCTCTTGGTGGATCATTTCTCAACAATGATATGCAAAGAATATAATATTGCGAAAAAAGATTTTACAGCCGGTGCTATAAAAGAACTTCAAGAGCTACAATGGACAGGAAATATCAGGGAATTGAGAAATGTTGTCGAAAGACTTATAATACTAAGCGAAAATTCGGTAAGTAAAACAGATGTTCAGAAAAATGTATTCAACCCAAAAAAGGATTTAAATGAATTGGACAAACTATTTGATAAATTCAATACATACGATGAGCTAAAACAATTTATAGATGATAAATTTGCTTCATATAAAGAAAAAGCAATATTTGACAATTGATATTCTTTAGGTAGCATTTTTGCTTAGTTTAGCAAATCAAAAAGGTGCATTTCAAAATGGAGATTGGTCATTATTAAGCGTTTTATTAACTCTATGTTAATATTTTCCTTATCTTTGCGCTCTTTTCTCAAAAGGTTTTATGATTTTTTGAAAAAGAAAAAATTTATATATTTCTGCATAAAGAAATATATATTAAAAAAAATTAAGTGAAAAATAATATAAGATATGACGAAAGATGCATTAATACGTAAAGAAAGAAGACAGTGGAAATCTATAAAAGGGGAAAACTCTTGGACTATGTTCAAGGTAATGTCTGAATTTGTAGATGGATTTGAGACCATGAACAAGGTCGGACCAAGTGTGACAATTTTTGGTTCAGCAAGAACAAATGTAAAGCATAAATACTACGAACTGGGTAAAACTATTGCTAATAAACTTGTTGATGAGGGATTTGGAATTATTTCAGGTGGTGGCCCCGGTATTATGGAAGCAGCAAACAAGGGAGCTACTGAAAAAGGAGGAGCATCCATAGGATTAAATATTGATTTACCCTTTGAACAAGAATCAAATCCTTATATCGATTCTGATAAACTAATAGACTTTAAATACTTTTTTGTTCGCAAAGTGATGTTTGTCAAATATTCACAGGCTTTTGTCGTGATGCCTGGTGGTTTTGGTACTTTGGACGAATTATTTGAAGTATTAACACTGATTCAAACGAAAAAAATCACAAGAGTCCCTGTTGTATTAGTAGGAACTGAATTCTGGAGTGGACTTAAAGAATGGATTATCAAGGTCATGCTCCAAAAAGAAAAAAATATTAGCCCTCAGGATTTGGAATTAATTCCAATTTTTGATGACGCTGATGAAGTGGTCAAATACATTTCGGACTTCTATTCCGGTGAAGGGGAAACAAACCTTAAACCAAATTACGAATTGTAGAATATTAAACTTTTTTCAAACTTCTTTGTTAGGATGCTTAAATAGTTATTTGTAATTAATCTAATTATCGATAATGTTTCAGCAATTAGATTTTACTTTAAGATTTTTTCTTAATTTTGAGCGATTTTTATACTCATAAAAAACAATCTAATGAAAATCAATTCAAACACAAAGATCTCTGATATAATAAAAGAAAACGAAGGAGCTATTGATACTATCGCTACTATAAATAAGCATTTTAAAAAGCTCAAGAATCCAATCCTAAGAAAAGTTTTAGCTCCACGGGTAACAATCGCAGATGCTGCAAAAATCGGGGGTGTTACCACTGAACTCCTTTTAGACAGACTCTCTTCTATCGGGTTTGAAATAGCCAACGATACAAATGAGAAACTACAGAATCACTCAACCGAAGAGGAAAACCATTTCAAGGAAAAGGAGATTGTAGAGTTTGACGCCAGGCCGGAACTTGAAAAGGGCGTAGATCCTTTTAAATCAATAATGAGAGAATTGAAATCTTTACCTGACGGAAAAGTACTGAAAATAATAAATACTTTTGAGCCACTTCCCTTAATTAAAATACTGTCTGAAAAAGGTTATGCTTACAAAGTTGAGAGAGAAAATGGTCTTGTTTATACATATTTTACTAAAATAAATGAAGGCATCTCTTCTGATTTGCCTCAAGAAATAATAGAAGACAATCCTGAATTATTTGATAAACTTGTAAAGCGCTTTGAAGATAAACTAAAGGAAGTCGATGTAAGACAACTGGAAATGCCACTACCAATGGTTACCATCTTGCAAGAGATTGAAACATTAAATACGGATGAAGCTTTATTTGTCCATCACAAAAGGATACCACAGTTTCTACTATCTGAACTTGAACAAAGAGGATATAATCTTGTAGGCAAGAAATTAGATGAGGCCAATACCAAATTAATAATTTACAAAAAATGATAGGACTAAGTACAGAACGTTCGCCATCAACCAAGGTAGTTGTACCTCATTTCATTGCAGCATCACTTGCATTAATTATACTGTCGATATTAACATTCCTATCTGCCAATAGTTTCATAGGTAGTTTTCACACTCAGTATATATTAACAATTGTGCATATAGCAGCATTGAGTTGGGGCACTATGATTATCATAGGTTCGCTATACCAATTAATCCCTGTTGTTTTTGAGACGAAACTTTATAGTGAGAGTTTGGCTATATTTAATTTTTGGCTATTTGTAATAAGTATTTCGCTGTTTGCATATTCCTTTTGGGCATCAAAACTATTGGATTTAATGCCATATTCTTCAAGTATGATTTTCATATCGGTATGGTTATTTACGATTAATATAATATTGTCATACAAAAGCGCTAACAAAAAAGACATAAGTGCAAAATTTATTATAACTGCGATATTTTGGTTAATGATGACAAGTCTTTTGGGATTATTATTGGCATTCAATTACAAATATGGTTTTTTGGATAATACCAATTACAGATATCTAAAAATACATGCACATTTTGGTATAGTAGGTTGGTTTTTGCAGTTGATTATGGGAGTTGGGACGACATTAGTTCCTATGTTTCTCGTTTCCCATAAATTAGACAATAAAAAAATTGAAAGAGCATATTATTTATTAAATACCGGTCTTGTACTTCTGTATATCGATTGGCAATTTCTACAAACTTCATTCTTAATTTACTTATATTGGACAATTATATCACTTTCCATCATTCAATACAGCTCATTTATTTATGATTCTTACAAAAACAAATTGAGAAAACTTGACATTGGCATGAGACATACGATGCTGGCTTTTGTTTTAGTTTCATTACCGGTGATTTTTTCTGCTATAATCGTATTTATTCCATATACACAATTTGCTTTTTTGAAAAATATTATAGTGCTATACGGGGTATCAATTTTTCTAGGCTTTTTTACGAATATGATATTCGGACAAACCTATAAGACGATACCTTTTATTATTTGGTTGAATAGATATCAAAAATATGTAGGCAGGGCAAAAACACCTTTTCCCAGAGAATTATACAATGAAAAAATAGCCAATATACAATTTTATTCTTATAATATTATGCTTATGACATTTACAGTGGGGATTCTATTCAACGTTTTACTTCTAGTTCAAATAGGAGCGTCATTACTAATTTTTACCGCTCTTCTTTATAATATAAATATGTTTAAGATTATTTTTGAAAAAAAAGAAATAATAATGAACAAATGATTGGCTTAACCCGAATTTTTCATAGATATTTCTATTACGAAAATCCGTGAATAAATCGGCTTAATAAAAAATTTAACGATAATCTTTGCAACTTTCTCCACACTTAATCTGTTTAGCTAGCAAAATTAAAAATATCATATTTTCCATAAGTTTCAAATGATATCAATAGAAAATAAAATAAACGTATGAAAACACCCGCAGAAATCGAAAAGATAGAAAATGATGTTAGAGAGTTATTGAAATCAGTTATCGACCCTGAAGTTGAAATCAATCTTGTTGATTTAGGTCTTATTTATAATATTGATTATGACGGAGACAAAAACTTCGATATTACAATGACTTTATCCACCCCATCTTGCCCTATAGGAGACTCAATAGTCATGAATGTCATGCAAACAGTAAATGAGGCCTACCCCGGTTATGACACGAATGTAAATCTTACTTTCGATCCGCCTTGGACACCTGATATGATAAGTGAAGAAGGTAAAAAAGCACTGAATAAGTAATTACCAACGAATTATTGCACTCCCCCAAGTAAAACCACTACCAAAAGCAGCTAAAACCAACAAATCACCATCTTTCAATCTACCTTGTTCTATAGCTTCAGTCAATGCTATTGGGATTGATGCAGCAGTAGTATTACCATACTTCTGGATATTATTAAACATTTGATCATCTCTCAACCTGAGTAATTTTTGCACAAACTGGCTTATACGTAAATTTGCCTGATGAGGGATAACAAGATTGACGTCATTTGTATCGTATCCGGAGGTTGCTAATGCTTTCCTAATTACTTCCGGAAATTTCTTAACGGCTGTTTTGAAAACAGTCTGCCCTTCCATAAAAGGATAAATCAGGGAGTCATTCAACATTTTCTCGGTAACAAGGACAAAAGGATGGTCGGAATTAGTATCATATCCTCCTTCAGAAGCATCTTCATCATAATATCCGCCATGCATTCCGGGATTCTTTGCCGAGAGTATCTCTGCTTGAGAACCATCAGAATGAATATGTGTTGCCAGGATTCCTTTACCCTCTTCCTCTGTAGCTTGTAAAATCACAGCACCTGCGCCATCTCCAAAAAGAACACTTATTCCCCTACCCCTGGTGGAAATATCCATTCCTCCTGAGTGATATTCTGCACCAACCAATAAGATATTTTTGTATTTGCCGGTTTTAATAAATTGATCGGCAACTTCCAGTCCATAAACAAATCCACTACATTGGTTTCTGATATCCAAAGCGGGAATTTCCGTTTTGGTTATCCCCAAGTGTCTTTGTAGCATAACTCCATTTCCGGGGAAGAAATAATCAGGACTTAAAGTAGCAAAAATAATAAAATCGACATCTTCAGGTTCAATCCCCGCCATTTTGATAGCATCTTTTGCTGCCTTTGCTCCCATAGTAGAACTTGTATCTTCTCCTCGCTTTAGCCAATGCCTTTCCTCAATCCCGGTTCTCTCTCTAATCCATTGATCGGAAGTTTCCATATATTGCTCTAAATCATGGTTTGTCACGACCTTTTCAGGAATAAATTTACCTACCCCAGCTATTTTCGTTTTGTACATAATAATTAATTTTTGGCTAAATATACGCCAATTATTCTAAATTCTAAACTTTATAAATATTTTTTTGTATTAAAGACATTCAATATTCAGTAAATCTAAGAATTATTTAGTCTGGAAAAAATGGTCTGTTTTCTTGCAGACACAAATCAAACTTATCCGTATTTTTGTATGAATTCCTTCTCATATGAATTTGTTTTCATACTTGATTTGTCAGTTTATATTACTGTTTTAGTTATACTTAGTACATACTTTAGAAAAAATATATCGATACGTATTTTAAGAAAATTCAGTATTAATGAACTAAATTTGTTTAATAATTGTTATATGAATGTGTATTCATATATATTGCTATTCATATATGATGAATAAGCCTTAAATATAAGATATACAGTACATCTTTTTGCACAAAACAAAACTCTTGCATCATGAAAAACACAATAGGACCACCGGTATCAGGTGATGATTTCGCAGGTAGAAGAAAAAATCTCAATAAAGCTATTCGCTTGCTCAATAACCACAACAGTTTTCTGATTTTGGGAATCAGGCGTACGGGCAAAAGCTCTTTTTTACAGCAAGTCGCCTATTTACTCAAACAAGAAGACAAAAAGAATATTTGCATAGAGCTGGATTGCCAAACCTTTGAGACAACATTAGATTTTTATAAAGGATTGTATAGCGCAATGCCAAAGTCTTTACAAATAAGATTTAAAAAATTGCTAAATGACAGCAAACAAATTCCAACAAAAATGGTCGATTATCTTACTGATAATTTAAAATCGATCAGTCTTCTCGGAAATAAAATTGAACTTCACGATAAGCTTATGACCTACCACAAACCTTTTGAAAGCATTGTAAATAGATTCTTCAAAAGTGAGCAGGAAAAAGTATTCCTCTTTCTTGACGAATTACCTTTTTTCTTTGAAAATATAGAAGAAAGTTCAAAAAAGGTTGATGAGATAGTACATATCCTTACCGGTCTAAGAAGCTGGAGAAATACCGGATTAGCAATGGGTATTACAGGTTCTCTCAATCTTAGTGTTCAACTTGAGCAACTCGGCATCAGCAAAAAATTATTAGCAGGACTTAATACAATAAAACTTGAATCATTTAGCAGGGAAGAAAGTTTTGATTTTATTGAAAGACTGTCTCTATCTGATAGCTATTCACAATGGTCTGCGGATATCACTAATAAATTATTGGATTTATTACCGGATTATATCCCATACTTTCTTCAATATTCATACAACGAAATCGCGGTAAACGAATGTAAAACTCCCCAAGAAATAGAATACGTTTTTCACAATGATATCATGTCAGGTTTGTTCAGGGATTTTTTATATCAATTTCAGGAAAGATTAAGGATATTCAAAGGAGATGATTTGAATATCGCAATGAAAATTTTGGATAATATAGCACTTGATGAAAATCTGAATTTGGACGATTTGCAAAATAAATTGAAATCTAAATTTGATTATGAAATTTTGGTCAAATTGATGGATAACGAATTTATATCCGAAGATCAATACTATCATTTCGGACTAAATATTATCAAGAATTGGTGGATTAATAAACGAGGACTAAATCACAAAAAATGAATTATATAGCGAAATTCAATCCTTATACGATGGATGATGAGACTATCTTAACATTGGCAACAGGTCGCGAAAAACTTTTGCACAATGCTTTGGATACACTCAAATCCAATATAAATAAAACTTCGGCTTCACAACATTTATTGATACGTGCTCCGAGAGGTATGGGCAAGTCTTTTTTCCTCAAATATCTACAGATACATTTCAAAAGGGATACAATATTTAATCATAGTGATTTTCTGCTTTTACCCGAAGAACAAAGCAATGTACATACACCGGCTGAATTGATAAAACTGATATTGAGCAATTTTTCCATTCCCAATATGGTATGTGAACCCGCTATTCTGTGGAATGCACCCAAAGAGGAATGGGAAATCGAATTGCACAATTTAAAAAAACATATCGACAATAAAAGAGCTATTTATAAAAATTACTTATTAGTGGTGGTAATAGAAAACATGGATGAATTTTTGAAAAACATACAATCCGATAAAAAACAACGTAAACTAAATGAATCCCGGTTCAGATATTTGCTCCAAAATGTAAAACACTTCACCATAATAGGAGCTACTCCAAGTATCAATACCGACGACATTGACGGCAATTACAATAACAGACTTTTTCACGCATTCAAACGTTACGTTCTTAAGAGTTGGACAGATAAAGACTATATCAATTATCTTGAAAGGCGGATAAAAATGGCAACAAAAGCCAAAAGCACTTATATTACTCCTGAAATATTCTCTGAAATGACTGCCAAACTAAAAGCTATTGGTAGATATACCGGAGGTAGTCCGAGAATGGCAGTAGTCCTCACAGATTTACTTTTGAAAAACGATACAATCACTACATCCAAAACAT
>JALVEE010000263.1 GCA_027008645.1 Saprospiraceae bacterium | reverse complement strand
CTTGATGTTGCTATCAGTGAACAACAAGATAATTTGTGCCCTGAAGATAGTTCAGCGTACGCAAAAATCGATGTGTCGGGAGGACAAAAACCATATTCGTACCTTTGGTCAACAGGAGATACTACCGAAGAGGTAAAGGGATTGAAAACAGGAGACTATTTCGTTACTGTTACCGACAAAAACAGTCTTCTTGGGGTTAGTTTTGTAAAAATAACAGAACCGGCAAAAATGAAATTTTCTAGTATTAATAAAATAGATTTTTCTGAAGAACATAAAGGTTCGATTGAAATAGATATTGAAGGTGGATCAGGTCAATATTCATATAAATGGCACAAAGAAAATATTGCTTTTTCCTCTGATAAAAATATCTATGATTTAAGTCCGGGTTGCTATAAATTGATTGTTGAGGATAGTTGTCATAGTATTATAGATTCTACAATTTGTATATCTGATATCAGCCTAACAAATGAATCGAATGCCGATAATGATATTGTTATATTCCCAAATCCGGTTAAGGATATTTTAATGATAAAAAGAATTGGAATTAAAATTAATAGTCTCAAAATCATAAATAGCAAAGGAAAAAATATCAAAATAGTTAATCAAGAATCATATACTTATAAAATAGATGTTTCCAGTCTTTTGCCGGGAATGTATTTTCTTTTATCAGATTCTGATAAGGGAAGAAAGGTCAGTAAATTTATAATTATAAAGTAGTACATATTTTTTGCAAAGTACACAAATATACCATACAAAAAATATGTACTGTCAGTTTTCACGTAAGCACGATTTAATACAATTGTCCCTTTTCTATCAATCTTGACATTACGATTTGTTGTATCTCGGAAGTACCTTCATATATCTGAGTTATTTTTGCATCGCGCATCAATCTCTCAACGTGGTATTCTCTGACATAACCGTATCCACCATGGATTTGTACTGCTTCGGTAGTGTGTTTCATAGCAATTTCAGCAGCAAAATATTTTGCCATTGAACCGGCCATCCTATAGTCAAGATGTTGGTCTTTTAGCCATGCAGCCCTGTGAACCAATAGTCTTGCTGATTGTATGTCGGTTGCCATTTCAGCCAACTTAAAAGCAATAGCTTGATGTTTTGAAATCGGTTTACCAAATGCTTCCCTTTCTTGAGAATACTTAACTGCAAGCTCATAAGCTCCTGCTGCAATTCCAAGAGCTTGAGAAGCTATGCCGATTCTACCTCCATTAAGCGTATTCATTGCAAAAGTAAAACCAAATCCATCCGCTCCAATTCTATTTTCTTTTGGTACTTTCACGTTATTGTACATTATAGAAGTAGTATCAGATGCTCTAATTCCCATTTTATCTTCTTTTGCTCCAATCTGAACACCTTCCCAATCCGCTTCCACTATAAATGCATTGATGCCCTTGTGTTTTAATTCAGGATGAGTGTGTGCTACTACAAGGTGAATTCCCGATGTTTTACCATTTGTAATCCAGTTTTTTGTCCCGTTAAGAAGATAGTAGTCTCCTTTGTCTTCTGCGATAGTTCTTTGTTTTGTAGCGTCTGATCCCGCTTCGGGTTCTGATAAGCAAAAAGAGCCTATTTTCTCACCTGTTGCCAATTGCGTTAAATACTTTTGCTTCTGAGCTTCGGTACCGTATTCTTCCAGCCCCCAACATACCAATGAGTTATTGACTGACATTATTACCGCAGCAGCAGCTTCTACCTTGGATATTTCTTCCATCGCGAGGACATAAGATATCGTATCCATACCTATCCCTCCATATTCGGGAGAAACCATCATTCCAAGAAATCCCATTTCTGCCATTTGCTTTACTTCTTCAGTAGGATAAATTGCATCTCTGTCTCTTTCGATTACTCCGGGCAACAAAACTTGTTGAGCAAAGTCTCTGGCTGCATCTCTTACAGCCAATTGTTCTTCTGTAAAATTAAAATTCATTGTACTTGTATTGTGTTATTAGTATCTACAAAAAAATATATCAAATTTGTCTATACAATATAAATTGAGTTAGAACAAAAAATTTATACTTTCATGCGGACATTATTTAATAATTTTCCCAAAAATAACAAATAATATTTGTCAACTAAAATATGTTGCCATGAATTTTTTATTGTAGTACTAATTTGAAATGTATCTTATCAATATAGAATTCTACTTTCCACAAGTCTTGGTATAATCATCCAACATAGTTTCAAATTCTTCAATATGATATTTTTTCTTTTTGAGAATTTTAACAAATTCAGGACATTTCTTTTTTATAAGACTTTTAAATTTTTTGCGCATAGTTTTATCTAATGCATGAAATGGATCATTTTCCGATAAATTTTCAGCGATTAAAATTGGTCGCGAGTCGCGAGGCCTTTTTATAAAATAGTTAACAGAACTATTTTCTCGTGACATTAATCCTAAATTTCCCATATTATTCCAAGTATTATAATATGAATAACCAATATAACCACTTATAGCTTCAGAATTATAAAATTCACTTAACCAAATTGCCTTTTTTTGTTTTTTTAATTTATTAAATGCGGTTAATCTTGACCATTTTTCTTTTTTAAATACCGCCTTTTCTTTTCCAAATATCAAAGTTATTTTCGATAATTCACTACTTTTTACTTTAATCTTTTTTTTATTCTTATCCTTTATCTTTATAGTTTTCGCATCGGATTTGAATTTCTTTATAGTACCTTCAACTGTCTTTCCATTTTTATACTCTAAAATCACTTTTTGTTGAGCATTTAATCCGGTAAAGAAAATCATTACCAAAAGACCTAAAATGATATTTTTTAGTTTAATTTTCTCGTTTGTATTCATCCAAGTTTTCATAATTTTTGTTTAAGTGTTTAATTAATTTTTATATTTCAAATAAATCGATAT
This sequence comes from Saprospiraceae bacterium, assembly GCA_027008645.1. Taxonomy (GTDB): domain Bacteria; phylum Bacteroidota; class Bacteroidia; order Chitinophagales; family Saprospiraceae; genus JADJGA01. The sequence goes on along the minus strand of JALVEE010000263.1, from coordinate 21,448 downwards.
TTCTTTTACGAAATTCTTTTGATTGTATTTTCTTTTGTCAAAATTTTGTGTTTTATCACTCCGATTACATGTAGAGCAAATACTATCATCATAATTGTCGATAATATTTCATGAGTTTCCAAAGGAATTGAACCCTCGTGCGGTTTAACCAAAGATATGTCTCTTGCAAATACCGCCTCTCCATATCCGGTAGTGATTAGTGCAACAATTCCCGTGACAGGAATAAGGAAAAGAAGAATATAAAAAATATTATGAACCCAAATTATCAATTTATCATTGAACTCCGAGCCTGTCTTCAGATGTGGGGGCCTTGGTGATTTGAAATACAAATAACTCCTGTATATCGATAAGACAAAAACTATTATTCCGACAATCACATGAATTTTTAAAAATTCAAGTTTCTCTATTTGCTCCAATTCTTCTACGTATTTTCCCAGAGGAAATAAAACTAATATCAAAAGTGCAGTTACCCAATGAATCAAAATAGTGGGCTTATCATACTTTTGAGTCAAATCATTCTTTATCATAAATTATAATTTGGGACAAAGATAAAAAAAATTGCCTGTTATCGCGCATATAAATTAGATGTATTTCATGTATTTCCTATAACTTCTAAAATCTCCAATCCTTGTTCGGTGTTCGATATTCTGTGTTGTTTAATATCGAATAATGATTAACGATTTATGATTTTTGATATAAACTTACTGCTTTTTCGTAACAAAGTGAAGTAAAACTACGAGGGGAGAATGGTAAAGTTTTCGCGGCATGGATTAGGTCTACCCTGTGAAATTCATTTAAGAATATTTCATAGGGGGTGGTAGATGTGGCAATAAGTAGAAAAATTGAGATTCTAAAACTTGTATTTGAAGACAAATCCAAGCTACCATGACTTAAAAAACTATCTTTTTAATTAAAAAACTAAAAATATAGTTGGAAAACTAAATGAATAGTTTATATTTGCGTTATAAAAATACTTCAAATAAAAAAGATATGAAAAATACGGAAAGATTGACCAAGAAAGAAGAGGAGATTATGCATGTTTTATGGCAGCTAAAAAAAGCTTTTGTGAAAGAAATAGTAGCACATCTTCCCGACCCAAAGCCTCATTACAATACAGTATCAACGATAGTAAGAAAGATTGAGGATAAAAAAATGATAGCTCATGAAGCTTTTGGTCATACACATCGTTATTATCCCTTGGTATCAAAAGATGATTATGCTAGAATGTTTATGAAAAAAACCGTTTCCAATTATTTTGGTAATTCATACAAGGAATTGGTCAGCTTTTTTGCCAAAGATGAAAAACTTAGCGAAAAAGACCTAAAGGATATATTAAAAATGCTTAAGAAAAAGAATAAAAAACATTAATCGATATGCACCTATCGAAATCATCTATCAATTAATAAATAAAATAATATCATGGAAATTTTGTTAAAATCATCAGCATTAATCGCCATTTTCTATTTGTTTTACCAAATACTACTGAGTAAGGAAACATTTCACCAATTCAATAGAGTTTTTCTGATTTTAGGCATCATATTGGCGTTTAGCACTCCATTCATCATATTTCATATCAATAGAGTTCCGGTATTTAGCGATATTATTCAAGATGGAGAAATACTGAAAATAATCATCGACAAAAATGAAAATTCATTTTTAAGGAGTAGCATTCCTCAAACACATAATTATAATTTTTATTTTCTACAGATAATCTATTTTCTTGGAGTATTTATTATGCTAATAAGGTTTATTTTTTCTTTAAAAACTGTACTAAAAACTTTATTAAATAGCTCCAAAACATTAGTAGATGGATACAATCTTATCGAAACAGATGAGGATATCACTCCTTTTTCTTTTTTCAAAAATATAATAATCAATCCCTCCAAATACACTCAAGAGGAACTACATGATATCTTAAAACACGAGACTACACATGTAAAACAATGGCATACGATTGATATTATTCTTGGAAATATCTTATGTATTGTTCTATGGTTTAATCCATTTTCATATTTATACAAAAAGATAATCGAGCAGAATCTTGAATATATTGCAGATTCAAGTGTCGTACAAACAGAAAACTCATCAAATTATGAATTTCTATTATTGAGAACCATTGTGCCGCAATTCCGGCTTCAACTAGTAAACAATTTCTTTTCTTCACCAATAAAAAAACGTATCGCTATGATTAATTCAAATCCGTCAACAACAGTAAAAAAATTAAAGTATTTATTTCTTATTCCTATTTTAAGTCTGTTTCTCTACGCTTTCAATACCGAAGAAGTATTTGTTTTTGATAAGTACCAGATCGATAGTGTATCATTTGTGCATCCGGTAAAAAACTATAAAAAGATTTCTTCGGTATTTGGTGAAAGGGTACACCCTGTCTTTAAAGTTAAAAAATTTCATACCGGTATTGACTATCTTCCGGGAAAAAATCCGGAGGTAATAGCTTCCGCTCCCGGAAAGGTCATTTCAACCGGATATAATAAAGACGATGGCAATTATGTTATTATTTCACATTCCAATGGATATGAGACTCAATACAAACATCTATTAAAATCCTTGGTTAGCAAAGGTCAATCCGTTGAACAAAATCAAGTTATAGGAATCATTGGCAATAGTGGAAAATCAATAGGGATACATCTACATTTTGAAATTTTGAAAAACGGTAAATTCATTGACCCTGAAACCCTTTTGCCTAAAAAGTACAGTAGTATTCAAAATATATTGAACAGACTAATTAATAAAAAATACATAAGGGTTAAAACAATGAGTGAAACAGGAGAAGATGTAATAAAAATCTGCGCTTTAACCATCACAAATAGCGATAAATTTCCGGAATTAGACACGCTAAACAATTTGTCAGATTTTGATAATGACAAATTGGATGTTATAAATTTTAATAATGACACCACTTCAAAATTATTTCTTTTATTTAAAGAAGATGATTACGATAAGCCTGCGATATTAATAAACACAAATAATTAAAAAAATCAAACAGATGAAACAGTTACTTATACTCATTTTTCTAACTAATTCATTACTATCTTTTTCGCAAAAAACAGAAGGAGTAGCAACATATGAGATAACAAGAAAATTGAATATTAAAGGAAGACCGGGAATGAATTTTGATTTTCCGGATGAACAAAAAACCTTGAGAAAACTCACATTCAAGGATAGTATATCGATTTGGGAAGTTATTCACAAAGAGAATGATGTCTCACAAAACAATGGTTTTTCTTTTAGATTTGTCGAACCTGATAATAAACTTTATATTGATAGAGCTGCCAAAAATGTCAAAGAGAAAAAAGACTTCTTGGGAAAAACATTTTTGATACAATCAGATTTGAAACCCTTAAAATGGCACAAAACATCAGAAGTGAAAAAAATAGGTGACTATTTTTGTCAATTAGCAACATTTAGAGATACCTCTAAGACCATTCAAGCGTGGTTCACACCGCAAATTCCGGTAGGTTTTGGGCCTGAAAAATACGGTGATTTGCCCGGATTGATTGTATTGCTCGTAGTAGATGAAGGCAAAACGATTTACAGCCTTAAAGATATTGAATTCAAACATATCGACGAAATCAAAGCACCTGAAAAGGGAAAGAAAGTTAGCCAAGAAGAATATGATAAAATAGTGGAAGAAAAATTAAAAAATAGAGGTGGTTTATTTGATTTTTATAAAGAAGATTAAAAAAAACAGTGGTATTACATTTTTTCGCATTGCGGGTTGGGTTCTCCTTCAGGAGTTAGAGGCAAAGTGTGGAAAAAGCGAAAAAATGAAATTCACCCCAAAGAATAAAACTAAGAAACATGAAAAAAACACAATTCTTATTCATTATAATAATGATGTACTTTTCGATATCGATGTTTTCACAATCTTACAAGGTAAAAGGAACTGTGGTCGATTCCATAGGAGAACCATTGGTCGGTGCTACTGTCGTGTTGTTAGCCGCAAAAGACTCAATGTTGACATATTTCACTTCCGCAGATGATAAAGGTAATTTTTTATTAAAATCAATATCCAAAGGAAAGTATATTTTTCAAGCTAGCTATACTTCTTATGAGAAATTTGAAGAACCATTAGACTTGACAGGAACAACCAAAACAATCGATAAAGGAAAAATAGCTCTTCATAAAATAGCGTACGACCTTAAAACAGTTGAAATAAAAGGAGAGAGAATCCCTGTTCAATTTGTAAATGATACCTTGATATATGATGCATTGGCTTTTGATCCGGGAAAAAATACTACAGTTGAAGATTTGTTAAAAAAAATGCCCGGGATAGAGGTCGATGAAAAAGGAGATATCAAAGCTCAAGGCAAAAAAGTTGAAAAAGTCACAGTTGATGGAAAAGAGTTTTTCGGAGATGACCCCAAAATGGCAACCAAAAACTTACCGGCAGAAGCAGTAAAAAAAGTTAAGGTTTTTGATAAAAAATCCGAATTTTCCGAAGCTACTGGCATAAAAGACGGAAAAGATAAAAAAGCTATAGATTTGGAGCTAAAGGAAGATCATAAAAACGGAATTTTCGGTAAGTTGACAGCCGGTTATGGAACCGAAAACACCTATCTTGGTAAAGCTAATATAAATAGATTCTCTCCGAGAACCAGAGTAAGTCTCATCGCTAAGACAAATAATACAAGTAAAGAGGGCTTTGATTTCAATGATTATGCAAAAATGAATGGTGGATTTAACGAATTTTTCCAATCGGATGGCTCCTTTCAGATTGGTGGTGGTTTTGGGTCAAATCAAGGAATTTATAATGTATTTGATGGCGGTATAAACTTTAATTACAGTCCAAATAAAAAAATAGAAGTAAATACCAGCTATTATCTCAGTACCAATAATAGTTTTTTGCTAAAAGACAATACCAAACAAAACTTCATACCGGGATTTACCTATAAATCACACAGCAATATAAATAAAACCGGTAGTCTATTTGGACATAATATCAATTCATTATTGAAATACAAAATCAATAAAAACAATAAACTCAAATTGAAACTACACTATAAAAATAATTCAAGTAATAGTGAAAGCAACGATACTTTATCCAATTTCAATGAAAATAACCTGAGCAATTATCAAGAAGCCGATAAGTTTCATAATTCAAAAGGAAATACTTATGCAACATTTCTTAGTTTCAATAGCAAATTAAAAAAACAAGGAAGGGCTATTTTTGTTAAATTATCAGGTGATTACTCCGATAACCTTAGCCAAAACAATACAAATTCTTTAAATTATTATTATCAAGATTCTTCAAATCCGGAAATTGATTCTATTTACCAAGAGCATAAAAACAATACAAGTGATTTGAAATTTAATGGTTCATTTGCTTATACAGAACCATTGTGGAAAATGACATATTTGGTTGCTGATTTTAACCAAGGACTAAGCACCAATAGTTATAACAGAAATCTGTATGACAGATACCCTTCTCCCGGAGAAAATGAAAACAGTCAAGATATTTATGATAGCAAATTTAGTCATTCGGATTCAAAACTTAATTTCAAATACAATGGAATAAAAACGCAATTTAGCATAGGAATGAAGTACCAATTAAGTACTCAGTCCGGAGATTATATCTCTGAAAACACTAAAGTTTCACGTAGTTACCACCATTGGTTACCTAATATGAGCTTCAATCACAAATTTTCAAAGATGACCAACTTTAGAATGCGTTTCTATTCCAATGTAGATGCTCCTTCAATACTCCAATTGATGCCCATAGTGGATAATAGCAATCCCCAATATATTGTATTGGGAAATGACCGTCTTGAACCGGAAAAATCCAATAATCTTTCTCTCGGTTTCAACAATTTTGATCAATTTAACGGAACTTCCCTATGGTTAAATCTATATGGAGCCATTGTCCAAAATACAATAGTTAATTCGAGAAATATCGATGAGTTATTTAGGACCGTAAGCAGACCAATAAATTTTGGGCAATCAGAGAGAATAAATATGTATGGTAGCTATACTATGCCGTTTAAACTACTTAAAAGCTCTGTTTCTTTTGGAATAAATGGCGGATATAATCATAGCTATACTTTGCTCAATGATGTAAAAAACGATTATAAGAAATACAATTATTCATTAAAATTTGATATTCACAATTATAAAAATAAACATATCACAGGAAAAATAGGGGTAAAATACGATAATACTATTACTCAATATTCTGTGGATAAATCTTCAAACAATACTTTTGACAGACTGAAGTATTTTGCCAATATCAAATGGAAAATCACAAAAAACATCAAGTTCAATAATTCATTGAAATACAGTATTTACTCAAATAAGTTAAATGAAAAAACCGATGATGAAATACTTTGGGATGCTGCCTTATTGTTTTTTATTCAAAACAAACGATATACGATAAAATTAGCAGCAATTGACTTATTAAACCAAGGCATTGGTTATAAGCAAATGAGTGGAGATAATTTCATTCAATACACCAGAACAAACAGAATCGGTCGATATTTTATGCTGTCAGTAACTTATTCATTAAGCAAGTTCAAAGGGCCCAAAGAAGGAGGTATTATTATAATTGATGATTAGGATTAGGAGGATGTGCCCATCTTATTCGGAAATTGCGGATTTCACTCAAAGTTATTCGCAAGTATCCTCAGTCAGGGGTATTCATTATTTCATTTAACCCGAATTATTCACCACTTTAATTTTAATTTTTATGTTGGGATATATTCTTGAAAATATATGTGTTATGTTCGAAATAATAAAAAAATTAATACCCTAAAATTGGGGTAAGGTTTGCTTCTGTTTTTATGCATCTGTTGCGTTACGAAATACTTGAAATATAATTATATATCTGCGTATTTCGAAGGTGCATTTCATTTTTTCGCATATAAGGTTAATTTTTGTATCTGCACTGACCGCCCCGCTTATTATGAAATTAACCCGCATTACTTCTATAAATTACAGCAATGTGCCATTAGGCACAAAACATGTGTAAAAAAGGCTATTGACCAACTAAAATGCGTGCCGTAGGTACGCAATGTTGCCCACATAAACAAAATTTCTTGTAATAAATCTAAAAGCATGAATAATTAGGGTTAATAATTACAATCTTGATAGCAATTTGGCATGAAGCATATTTTATAATTAATTAGCTTTTTTTTGGTATTTTGAAATACATTTTTTATCTTTACCGAAGATAAACTTTAACTTTTATTAAAGATATGCTGAAAGATATACTGAAGTCAAAAGGGATAAAACAGTCCTATTTAGCACAAAGAATTGGTGTTAGTGTAGTTACTGTTTCAAATTGGGTAAATGAAAAAACAACACCTAGCAACAAACATTTAGAAATGTTGTGTAAGATTCTTAATGTGTTACCTAAAGATATCATCAACGAATGAATAAGTCAAATAAATACGATTTTAGTTTTACAGCTGCTTCATTAAGATTGAATGAAATGATATTAGTTGGTCAACATCAGCTTAATGGTACAGAGATAGATTTTATTAATGAATTGGGAAAAGGTAAAGTTGCAACCGGAAAAAGAATGTTTTCAGAATTCAAAAAAAGAATAAATTATTTAACAAAAGAACAATTGGAGTTATTAGTCTCTGCTGATATGACCACCAAAAAACAGATTGCTTTTCTTGCTATTTGTAAAACACATCATTTTGTTAGAGATTTTGCTGTTGAAGTTTTAAGAGAAAAATTTCTGTTATTTGATTATGAAATATCAGAGGGAGATTACATTTCTTTTTACAGAAGTAAAAGCGAGATTCATCATGAAATGGATACACTTAGTGAAAGTACCCAAAAGAAGATTAAACAGGTTTTATTCAAGATTTTAGAACAAGCTGATATAATTAATTCAATTAGGAGTAAACAAATTCAATTTCAAATACTTGATGATAAATTAATAACAGCTATAATAAATGATAATAAGGAATGGCTTAAAATATTTTTTCATTAGTGATATAGTTATAACAAATAAACTTTAAAATGGGATTAACTGAAAAATTCAGGCATTTATATGATGTTATTTCTTCTCAAAGATTTTTGAATAAAGAAGCTCTTGGAGGGGAAATTCCATTTTTTATCTCGACATATAAAGCAAAAGAAGAATTGGTAGTTAGAGATGCGATTAAATCTCTGATAAATAAATTGGAAACATCGGGAATTCCGGTATTGGAAGTCAACCTTTACGATCTGGTTTGTGATATTTTTGAAAGTAAAGAAATGATAGAAAAGATGTTCCGTCTGGAGAAAGCAAAATCAAAAGCGAAATTATTGAAAGCACTGCAATCCTCTCTGAATATTCATGAGGTATTGATGCCTGAAATAGAGAAACGCATCAATGAAAGTAATGTAAAGGTTTACTTCCTCACCGGAATAGGCTTGGTTTTTCCATACATTCGTTCGCATACAGTTTTAAACAACTTACAAAACATTGCCAAAGAGGCTCCAACTATCATGTTTTTCCCGGGGGAATACGATGGTCATTCATTAAGATTGTTTGGGTTGCTCAAAGATGACAATTATTATCGAGCATATAATATTGATAAAATAGAAACAAAATTATGATTATTAAAGATTTATTTAAAAAGGATATCAACAGGACTATTGAGACAGTTATTAAAGCTGATGATAGAGAACATATTGCAGACGAAGTAACTGAATATGTGATTACCAAAGAAATATCAAAAAAGATTAGCTCCTTTTTTTCGGCTTATAATAAATATGATGGTTCAAACGGTGTATGGATTTCAGGTTTTTTTGGTTCGGGAAAATCTCATTTGCTTAAAATATTGTCTTATGTTCTGGAAAACAAAACCATTGATGGCTATGACATTGGTGAGCTTTTTGCCGAAAAGATTGAGGATGATGAAATGCTAAAAGGGGATGTGCTTATCGCTACAAAAATCCCTTCCGAATCTATCCTTTTCAACATTGATCAGCAGTCGCAGATTACCAGTAAATCTGATGAAAATGCAGTACTTTCCGTTTTTTATAAAGTATTTTATGATCATCTTGGATATTACGGGTTTCAACCGCATATAGCTGAGTTTGAGATGTGGCTTGATAAAAACGAGAATTATCAAAAATTTAAAAATAAGTTTTATGAAAAGAATCAAAAACCATGGGAAAAGGCCAGGCTTGATTATTTCGATCTGGATTTGGCAGAAATACTAGGTGAACTAAATAATAAAGATGCTTCATTTTATGAAAATATTTTAGACGAAATCGAAGACAAGCACAAACAATCGATTGAAGATTTTTGCAATAGAGTAAACAACTATATTGAGACTAAATCTGATGGATTTCGATTAAATTTCTTTGTGGATGAAGTGGGACAGTATATCAGCGACAATACCAAATTGATGCTTAACCTGCAAACAATTGCCGAAACCCTTGCTACCAAAACGAAGGGGAAATCATGGATTTTGGTAACCTCACAAGAAGATATGGAAAAGGTTGTGGGTGATATGAACAAAAAGCAACAAAATGACTTTTCCCGGATACAAGCTCGTTTTAGCATTAAAATCCCACTTACTTCTGCCAATGTGGATGAAGTGATTGAAAAAAGACTGCTCAAAAAAACTGATGAAGCTGCAACCGGTTTGATGAAAACCTATCGGAAGGAACATACACATTTAAGCTCTCTTTTATCGTTCTCCGAAGCGGGAGTGCAATTCAGAAACTTTCAGGGCGAAACTGATTTTGCCAATAAATATCCTTTTGTTTCTTATCAATTTGACCTGTTCCAGCAATGTCGCCGGGCACTATCTACCCACAATGCTTTTCAGGGCAAACATGCTTCGGTGGGTGAACGTTCTATGCTTGGAGTCTTTCAGCAGGTAGTACAAAAAATAGAAAACAAAAACGATCAGGCATTGGTAAGTTATGACTTGATGTTTGAAGGTATTAGAAATGAATTAAAAGGAGAAATACAAAGTGCTATAATTCTGGCCGAAAATAATATTCATAACGCTTTTGCCTTAAAAGTACTTAAAGCATTGTTTTTGGTTAAGTATTTCAGAAATTTTAAAACCACTAAACGCAATATTTCAGTTTTATTGATTGATGATATTAAGATAGATATTAAGCAACACGAGAAAAATATTCAGGAAGCTCTTAATATTTTAGAACATCAAAGCTATATACGGCGAAATGGAGAAACTTATGAGTTCTTAACTAATGATGAAAAGGACATCGAAGAGGAGATTAAAGAAACAGATATCGATGATCAGGCCATCACACAATTACTAAAAGAAATCTATTTTGATGAAATTATTCGCGACAACAAAATAAAATATTTTGACAATAAACAGGATTATTATTTTACCAATAAAATTGACGGAGCAGTATTAGGTCGAGAAAAAGAACTCATCATTGAGATTATTACCGAAAACAACCCCAATTACGACAATGATATCTTTCATCAAAGTCAAACAATGGGCAGTTACTCAATGAAAATGGTAGTCGCGTCTAATCCTACTTTTATGAAAGATGTTAAAATGTATTTAAAAACCATTAAATATATCAAGCAAAAACAAGCTGCCACAAATAGAACTGAAGTTCAACGCATCTTGGGAGATAAAGCATTACAAAATAACGAAAGGAAAAAAAATATGGTCTTAATGGCCAAAGCCGGACTAGCTTTATCCACTATATATATAAATGGTAGCAAACAAGAGATTCCTAATCCCAAAGATGCTAAAACCAAGGTAATTAATGCATTCCAAAATCTTATCAAGATTACTTATCCCAATTTGCGAATGATTGCAAATATTGTTTATTCAGAAGATAGTATTAAATCAATCATCAGAAGTCCTAAAAATGATTTATTTGATACGGATGATCATACTCTGTCAGAAGCCGAACGGGAAATAATTGATTTTGTTGAAAAACGAAAAAAACAATCAGAAAGGACTACCCTTAATAATGTCAAAAAAGATTTCACAAAACATCCTTATGGATGGTATCCTAATGCAATCTGGGCAATCGTAGCTAAATTGTACAAAAGAGGTAAAATAGAACTTAAGCAAAATGGCAATATGCTTGATGACGAAGATGTTCTTAATGCTTTGCTGAATTCAGCAAATTATGATATTACTGTTTTGGAATCTCAAATCAATATTGATCCCAAGCAAGTCAATCTGTTAAAACAATGTTATCGAGAGGCTTTTGATGAATCTTGTGAAGTAAATGAAGGCAAAGATGTTGCAAAAGCTTTTAAAAAGAAACTGAAAGACATGTTGGATGAGGTAAATCAACTTCTTATTCAAAAAAGAAATTACCCATTCCTTAAGATGCTTGAACCATTCAAGGAGTATTTGGAAAAAATTTCTAATATAGCTTATCATTATTTTCTGACTGACCTAAATAACTTCCAAGATGAACTGCTTGATAATAAAGAAGAATTACTCGATCCGGTCAAACGATTTATGAATGGTATGCAGCGCGAAATTTATGATAGCATCAAAGAATTTGTAACCGGAAATATAGCTAATATTAATTATATCAAAGGGGAAGAATTCGATACGCTTAAAACTCTTATAAATAGTAATACTCCATACAAAGGTAATGGTATCAAATTGGCAAAAGCAGCAAAAGATAGTTTAACCAAAAAAGTATTGGAAACTATCGATAAAGAGAGGGAAAAAGCTATTGAAACAATTGAAAAATTGATTGCCGAAATTAAATCAAAAAGAGAATATGCTTTATTGGATACCGAAAACCGGGAAAAAGTCATAAAACCCTTTAAGGATATATTGTTGAGTTTAGATAATGAAAGATATATTGCAGTTATACGGGACGGGAAAGCAAAAGCTATGAATGAGCTATTTCCTTCACAACTCAATCTTATGATAAAACTGTCAACACCAAATTATGATAAATCAGTTGCAAGTGGTGAGGTTAAAGAACCACCAATTCATTATATCACTTTAAATAACATAAAACCTGATTTTCCCAAATCCGAATTAAGAACAGAAAAAGATATAGATGATTATATTGAGGTATTTCGTAAAAAGCTGATGGAGCATATTAAAAACAACAGGAGAATTACAATTTGACGATGAACAAAACGGAATTGATAGAAAAACTGATCGATCTTGAATGGGAAGATTTTGAAGTAAAGGAAGCCAAAGGCGAAGTCCCTAAATCTTCGTGGGCAACCGTTAGTGCATTTTCCAATACTTCCGGGGGGTGGTTGGTTTTTGGTATAAAACAAATAGGAAAAAGCTTTGAAATACAAGGGATTCGGAATCCCGAAAAAATAGAGCAAGACTTCCTTAATACATTGAACGGTAACAAGTTTAATGTCCATATTGCCACAAATCAGCAAAAGTATCTCATCGACAGTAAGACTGTACTGGCCTTTTATATTCCTGTTTCCGGTAAAAAACCGGTTTATTTCAATACACAGACTAACACATTTATCCGTAGGGGCAGCGCTGATCACAGGGCTACCAATGAAGAAATTGATGCTATGTATCGCGATCAGACTTTTGGAACCAAAACATCAGAAAAAGCATCCGGTACAAGCAAAGAAAGCCTAAGCTCTGTTTCACTGAGCCGTTACCGCGATTATATGGCGCGGTTCAATCCCGAAGTAAGCTACAACAGGTTTGATGAAGACGAGTTCCTTTCAAAACTGCGGATTGTCGAAGATGGAGAATGCACGTACGCCGGACTTTTGATGTTTGGTAAAAGGGAAGTCATCGAAAGAAACTTCCCCGACTTTTGGATTGACCTGTTGGAAATACCGGGGACATCCTACAATGACGCCAAAGTCCGTTATACTTTCCGGCTCGACGAATACGAGAATCTGTGGGAGTATTATTTTGAGTGTTTTGCCCGTTTAAAACAAAAGGTCGATGTAGAGTTTCGGCTTACCGGCGAAGGGTTTGGACAGGAGCTATCCCCGGGGCTGGATGCTATCCGTGAAGCACTGGTAAACATGCTGATGCATGCCGACTATTTCAGCCCGGGACATCCGCGAATAAGAATTTTTACCGACCATATTGAATTTTATAATCCGGGTGGACTTCCAAAACCGTATGAAGAACTTAAAGGAAAAGATATTTCCCTGCCCCGAAACCCCATTATCGCCAAACTTTTCCGAATGGTAAAACTGGCTGAGAACGCCGGTTTCGGCTTTGATAAAATTGAAACCAAATGGATAGAATACAACAATACCAAACCGGTTTATGACCTTAGTTTTGATTCTACTATTGTAAACTTTAACCTGGAAGCAGACAAAGAAACTACACAGAAAACTACACAGAAAACTACACAGAAAACTACACAGGAAATATTGAAACTTATGAAAGAAAATCGTTTTATCACCACATCAGAAATAGCTCATTTGTTAAACAGAAGCAGAAGTGCCATTGCAAAACAAATCGCAAAATTGAAAGAAAATAATCAGTTAAGACGCATTGGTCCCGACAAAGGCGGGCATTGGGAAATTGTTGAACAAGATAAAAAATAGAACTATGAACACCAACGCCTTAAAAAAATTCGCCCAACAGGCACGCCGCAAGCTTCTGGAACAGGTAGCTGCCCGGCTTGATTATGTATTGCAGACCGACTCGGCAGAGCTTCGCGAAAAAGCCGGACAGATAAAAAAACTACAGGAAGCCATAAACCGTTCCTCCAAAGAGCAGGTAATCGAAAAAGTGGCATACACCTGGTTTAACCGCCTGATGGCATTGCGTTTTATGGATGCCAACGACTACCAACCCCTCGGCATAAAAGTATTAAGCCCCAAACCCGGCTACACACTACCTGAAATATTGGATGAAGCCAAACAGGGCAATATACCCGGTGACCTGCCCGTAAACCAACAGCACATTTACGACCTGCTGGACGGAAAAATAACAAGCAGCAACCCCCAAAACGAAGCCTACAAAGCTTTGCTGACCGGTGCCTGCAATCACCTGAATAAGGTGTTTCCCTTTTTGTTTGAACGCATAAACGACCATACCGAACTACTTCTGCCAGACGATCTGATTTCCGAGTTCTCCATTGTGGAAGATATGCGCAAAGGTATGACCGATGAAGATTGCAAAGAGGTGGAAATTATCGGCTGGCTATACCAGTTTTATATTTCGGAACTGAATGACGATCTTATTGGTTCAAAAAAGAAATATAAAAAGGAAGATATAGCCCCAGCCTCACAGCTCTTTACTCCAAAATGGATTGTTGAGTATATGGTGGACAACACCCTTGGGCAACTTTGGACCGAAATAAACCCAACAACAAAAGTTACAGAAAGCTTAGATTTCTACATAAAACCTGCTTATAGAGAACAGCTTGAAAAACGGACATCAAAATCTGTTGAGGAGATAAAATTCTTTGAACCTTGTGTTGGTTCAGGGCACATATTAAGTTATGCTTTCGATGTATTTTATAAAATGTATGAAGAAGAGGGCTACAACCCAAGTGAAATACCCGAACTGATAGTCACAAAGAACCTATATGGAGTGGATATTGACCAACGGGCAGCTCAACTTGCATCTTTTGTCCTGTTAATGAAAGGCAGACAGAAGCACAGACGATTTTTACGTAATGTGGAACGTAAACAATTACAACCTAACATTACTTTTTACCGGGATTTTGAATTTGATAATAAATTCAATAACGCCTCAGTACTTGGTTCATTGATAAAAGTAGATCCCAATGAGGCGGATGCTATTGAAGTGGATGAAACTTCTTTATTTGGCGAACGCCAAAAAGAGCTAAAAAAACTGTATCAATACTTAGGGCAGCGGTACGATGTGGTGGTGACCAATCCGCCTTACATTAGCTCTTCTCGTATGGAGGTTAGCCTAAAACAATATGTGGAAACCAATTATCCTGAAACTAAATCTGATTTATTTGCGACTTTTATCTTAAGGAATCTGGAATTGACAAACGAAAACGGGCTAACGGGTTATATGACACCATTTGTATGGATGTTTATTTCGAGCTACGAGAAGTTAAGGAACATTATCATTAACAAACATTTTATAAACAACCTAATACAACTGGAATATTCCGGCTTTGATGGAGCTACTGTTCCCATTTGTACTTTTACTTTACGGAAGAAATATATTGAAAATGGCAAAGGCAGTTATATTCGCTTAAGCGATTTTAAAGGGGCAAAACTACAAGCCCCCAAAACCCTCGAAGCCATACAAAACCCCGATTGCGGCTGGTTTTACACCGCTAACCAAAAAGACTTTAAGAAAGTTCCCAGAGTTCCAATAGGTTATTGGCTTAAAAACAACGTTAGTGTTTTTGACAAAGATAAACTTGGGGAAAGCTTTATGTCTGGGGGTAGAAATAAGACTCATAATAATGTGAGGTTTGTAAGATTTTTCTGGGAAAATAAAAAAAATGATAAGAACTGGATAAAATACTCAAATGGTGGAGAGTTTAAACGTTGGTACGGGAATGAAATTTATATAGTCAAGTGGGATGATTTCGCTCAAGATTATTATTCTGCTCACGGTGGATTAATTAATTCAAAATTTTTCAATAAAAATGGAATTACTTGGAATTTAATTACATCTGCCTTAAATGGATTTAGAATTAAGATACCCGAATCTGTCTATAGTTCTGGTTCACCTACAATCTTTAATGAAAATTTTGAATATGATTACAATGTTTTAGGGTTTTTAAATAGTAAAGTAGCACAAACATTATTGAAACTGATAAACCCTTCTTTAAATACTACCGTTGGAGATGTTTTATCTCTACCTTTAATAAATGGTTGTCAATATATAGTTAGTTTAGTGTCATATTCAATAGAGTTTTCTAAAAAGCACTGGGACTCCCGTGAAACCTCCTGGGATTTCACAAAAAACGAACTCATAAAACACAAAGGGCAGGATTTGGAAGAATCAATAGACCTCTACCGTCAATATTGGAAAAACAAATTCTACCAACTCCACAGAAACGAAGAAGAGCTAAACAAGCAGTTTATTGAAATTTACGGTTTGCAGGAAGAGCTTACGCCTGATGTGCCGCTGGAAGACATTACCATCCTCAAAGACGAGTTGGATCAAAATGCCTTGAAAACCAGCAGCGACAGCTATCACAGTGGATGGAAGCTGGAGAATGATGAATGGAAGTTGGAAGAGAAGAATCCCTATCCTGAACTGCCATTCAATGCCAAAGAAATAATCAGACAATTTATCAGCTATGCCGTAGGCTGTATGTTTGGGCGATATAGTTTAGATAAAGAAGGTTTAATACTCGCCAATCAGGGAGAAACATTGGATGATTATCTTCAAATACTACACTTCGACTCCGCTCAGTGTACGTTTATGCCAGATGCAGATAATATTATCCCAATACTTGATGATGAATGGTTTGAAGATGATATAACGGCAAGGTTTTACGAGTTTTTGAAAGCGAGTTTTGGAAAGCGCGATTTTGACAGAAACCTACATTTTATAGAGGATACATTGGGTAAAAGTGTACGAAAATACTTTTTGAAAGATTTTTATACTGATCATATCAAACGTTATAAAAAAAGACCAATATACTGGATGTTTTCTTCGCCCAAGGGATCATTTAATGTACTGATCTATATGCATCGCTATACACCGGATACTCTCAATCGAATACTCCGCAATTACCTTAAGCAATACAGAGAGAAACTCAAAACACATATTACTAACTTAGATCATTTGATAGTAAATGGGAGCAATGTAGAACAAACCCGTGCAGCAAAAGAGAAAGACAAGACAAAAGCCGTATTAATGGAATTGCAAGAGTACGAACAAGACATACTGTATCCTTTGGCTACAGAGCGTATCAGCATAGATTTGGATGATGGAGTATTGGTCAATTACAATAAATTTGGTCAGGCGATAAAAGCCGTGATGGGATTAAATGATAAAAAAGCAAAAGAAAAGGTACGCAATTTTGATTGGATAGATACGACAACCATAATATAATAAAAATGAGTAAGATTAAAGAAGCACTGCAAAAAAGATTTGAAAAAAACAGGGTTATTTTCTGGTATGATGAAAATCAGGAACTCCGTGAACATTTTGATGAATTAGATATAATTGAAGTAGAAAAAATAGAAGCCGATCATAATGAATTTGAGCTAAAGTATATTGTAGAAAAGCAAAAGCCCGGTAAAAAAATATTAATATATTTTCCATATGCCAAACCACCAAATGAGCAAAATTGGTTATTGGATTTGGAATTGGCATATCATTTGTTTCGTACCGATCAGGAATCTATGTTTTTACAAGAACTTGGTTTGGGTTATCATCTCAAAGAGTTAGTTACAGAACATATTGAGTTTTTTAGATCCAAAGAAAGAAGAAAAAAGCTAAAAGAACTTCTCGGCAAGGTTGATCAACATGAGGATATCCGTATCAAAATGCTTGCAGTAGTATTTAACACGGAATATGTGAATTTAAATACTTTTGTACATGCACATGCTACTGCGTTTATAGATGGCAATCAAAAACCGGATAAGGATTTAAATAGATTTAACTTAACGAAATATTATTGGGGCAAAATAAAATATCAATTTAATTACCAAAGTTCTTCTCCCGGCATATATGATTTCTTGATGGAATTATTTAATCGTAATTTTGTTTTAGGGGAAAAATCACAACTTTCAAAAGAATCCCGTTTGTTATTGTCTAGCTGGAAAGATGCTTTCCAATATAGAGAAAGTTTTAAAGCGGTATCAGATCGTATAGCAGAAGCATTATCTATAGAACAGAAACTCAATAATACAAATATTGAAAAAATTGTTGATGATGATTTATATAGATTGGTAGATCAAAAGATAATTTATGATCTGGTAAAACTGATTTCCGAAGAATCTATTTCGAATAATAAAGTCAATCAAATTATCAAAAACCGCGAAAATAAATTTTGGTATAATGATTCAAAATACCTATATGAAAGTTTATTTTTTGCTTCTGAATTAATCTACCTAATTCGACAAAATGCCGATAAAACAGTTAAAGAATTAAATGAGGGAGTATCTCAATATGCATCGGAATTGTACAAAATCGATCAAGCTTATCGCAATTTTATATGGTCATATAGAAAAACCGGACAAAACAAGATTTTAGCTACTTTAGCTGAGAAAATTGAAAAGGTTTACAGCAATGACTGGTTGTTTTCTTTTAATAACAATTGGCAGACAGTCATAGATAAGGTAAATGAATGGCCAACGAATTCACTAATAAGTCAGCAACGGTTTTTCAAACAAAATGTTAAACCGTTTATCGATAAAAAACAACGGTTATTTGTTATTATCTCAGATGCATTACGATTTGAGTGTGGTGAGGAATTGAGCAGGAAGTTTCAAGCCGAAAATCGTTATGAAGCAGAATTGGATTTTATGCTGAGTAGTTTGCCATCTTATACACAATTGGGAATGGCATCTTTGTTGCCACATAAATCTTTATCTTTTCAAGATCATTCTGATGCTATTGATGTAGATGGTATGTCAAGCAAAGGAATTCAGGGTAGAACCAGGATATTGCAATCCGGTAGTAAAGTAAATGCCACAGCTATAAACGCCGAAGACTTCATGAAGTTAAATAGTAGTTCTGAAGGGCGTGAATTTGTAAAACAATATCAACTTATCTATATATTTCATAACAGAATAGATAAAACAGGAGATGATAAAACCAGCGAAGAACGTGTTTTCGAATCTGTAAGTGAGGAACTGAATTTCCTTATGGATATTGTAAAAAAAATCGCGAATATGAATGGTAATAATATGATCATAACTTCTGATCACGGGTTTATTTACCAGCATGGCATATTAGATGAAAGTGATTTTACAAAATCTACTTATAAAGGGGATATTTGGAAAGAAAGCAGAAGGTATGTCATTGGTAATAATCTCAGATATGACAACATAGTAAAAGCATTTAAAGCAAAAGATTTGAATATTCAAACGGATGCTGATGTGCTGATACCCAAATCCATTAATAGATTTAGAATAAAAGGTGCCGGAACTCGATTTGTACACGGAGGAAGTACTTTGCAGGAAACTGTTATTCCATTGATAAAGATTAGTAAAAAACGTCAAGATACAACATCTTTGGTAAATATTGATATTATTAAATCGACGGATAGAATTACAACAAATATTTTAGCTGTTTCATTTCTGCAAACAGATTTAGTCACAGAAAAAGTGTTGTCCAGAATCCTAAAAATTGCCCTTTATGCTGAAAATGGTGAACGAATAAGCGATATATTTAAATATAATTTTGATATTGTAAATGGGAGCGAGCGTGAACGGGAAGTGAAACACAAATTTCAGTTAATGTCCAAAGCAAGTGAAAAATATAAAAATCAAAGAGTCAAACTTATTTTGGAAGAGCCAATTGTAGGTACAAACAAATGGAAAGAATATAAAGCATTTTATTATACATTGAATATTTCATTTACTAACGATTTTGATGAATTTTAATATTATGAAAGAACTTGATATAAAACTTAATAAATATTTTGGCGGGAAAGTAGTTCGAAAAGACCTTACTCAATTAGTAAAAGGAAATGCCATTGTCCCAACTTATGTATTGGAATACTTATTAGGTCAGTATTGTGCGACAGATGATGAAGAAACAATTAAACAGGGGGTTGAAACAGTAAAAAAAATAATAGCTAAACATTTTGTCCATAGAGATGAGGCACAAATTATTAAATCGACAGTTAGAGAAAAGGGATCGCACAGAATAATAGATAAAATCTCTGTTAAACTGAATGACAGAAAAGACAGATATGAAGCTTACTTTGCAAATTTGGGACTTAACAGAATACCGATATCAGATCATATTATTAAAAAACATCAGAAACTTTTATCTAGTGGAGTTTGGTGTATTTTGACACTTGCTTATTTTTCTACCGATGAAAAAGATAGTTCTCCCTGGATCATAGAATCAATAAAGCCAATACAAGTTTCCAATGCTGATATAGAAGAATATAAAACAGCCAGAGTAAATTTCACAAAAGATGAATGGATAGATATCTTGATGCAATCTATTGGCTTAAACCCTGAAGAATTTACAACCAGATCAAAACTAATACAACTGAGCCGACTGATTCCCTTTGTGGAAAATAACTTTAATCTGATAGAATTAGGACCAAAAGGAACAGGGAAATCCCATATTTATTCCGAACTTTCTCCACATGGAATTTTGATTTCAGGAGGAGAAGTTTCTAAAGCAAAACTTTTTGTAAATAATAGCAATGGAGAAATTGGATTAGTTGGATATTGGGATGTAGTAGCTTATGATGAATTTGCAGGTAAATCTAAAAAGGTAGATAAAGGGCTGGTAGATATTCTTAAAAACTATATGGCAAATAAATCTTTTTCAAGAGGAACGCAAGTTTATGGAGCATCTGCTTCAATGGTGTTTGTCGGTAATACTGATCATTCAGTTTCTTATATGATAAAACACAGCGATTTGTTTGATGCATTACCAAAGGATTATTATGATACGGCATTTCTGGATAGAATACATGCTTATCTTCCCGGCTGGGAAGTATTGAAATTGCGAAACGAGATGTTTTCAAGTGATTACGGGTTTATTGTAGATTATTTGGCAGAAGTATTAAAGAGTTTGAGAAAAGAAGATCTAACTCATTCTTATAAGAAATATTTTGAGCTTTCAGATAGTATTACAACAAGAGATAAGACCTCAATAGAAAAATCATTTGCCGGTATGGTAAAAATCATTTTTCCTAATGGTGGTTTTTCAGAAAAGGATGCTAAGGAATTGCTTGATTTTGCGATAGAAAATAGAAAAAGAGTAAAACTCCAACTACAAAAAATGGATGAAACATTTGAAGAAGTTGATTTTTCTTATATTACAAAAAGTAATGGTAAAAAAACCACCATTGAAACACTCGAAGAAATAGAATATGGTATAAGAACTACTGTTCGAGAAGAGTCCTCCATCGATAAACATGAAGAATTGAAAAATACGGATATATCTCTAGTGCCTCCAAATATAGAAGCCGGGCAAAAAATTATAAGAGATAACCAAACAGGTATTTCATATGATTTGTTATTTGCTTCATATTTGATAAATGCCACAGAAATAATAGTAACAGATCCGTATATAAGATTACCTTATCAATTAAGAAATTTTATGGAATTTGCAAAGCTTATTGGTGAAAAGAAAGCAATTGATCAAGAAGTGAAATTACATTTGATAACATCAAATAATGAAGATTATATAGAAAATGCAAAAGAGGCATTTCAAAGAATGGCTTATTCATTAGAAAGTATAGGAATTCTATTTACTTATGAATTTAATGATAATATTCATGACCGTAATATTATATTAGATAATGGATGGAAAATAATTTTAGGTAGGGGTTTAGATATATGGCAAAAGACAGGAGGATGGTTTGATATTAATGAGTATGTTCAGGAAAAAAGACTTTGTAAAGCATGTGAAATTACTTATGT
>JALVEE010000262.1 GCA_027008645.1 Saprospiraceae bacterium | reverse complement strand
GGCAAACGCACTTGAAGATTGCCCTGATTTGTATAAAAAAGAATTTGAAGATATCTTATCAGAAAACGGATTTGTCAATATCTATTCCAAGAGACTCAAAACCAAATTAGGTAAGAACTATTGGTTATACAAATTCAAAAAAAGATAATAAACTAAACAATCACCCCATACATCTGGCCCACTTTGTCCTGAATATCCGATATTCTTTCATCTATGACTTGTTGCATCTGCTCCTTTGGATCGGTAAGCCCGATATGTGCATAATACTCCCAAATTTCCGCTACTTCTTCCATTGGCAATGTATATGGAGGATAAACATCATTATCGGAAATCAATAACAGCCTATTTTCTCCCGCAAGCACTTTTACCCTTTTATATACCAATGTTCCTCCACTGCTAACCACAACATACGTTTTGTTGTCCTTAATATTATCAAAGTTCTCTACATAGGAGCAAATCACTACACTCCCCTGCTCCATTGGCAACATCGAATCACCCCTGATTTCAAAGCCACGAAAAGTACCCTCAGGCAGGTTTGGTAAATAAAATTTGGACAAATCCCTGATATATTCTGGATCATTAAAGCTCTCGATATATCCCGCTTCCGCTTTGGTATCGACAAATTCGATATTCTCCCTGTCTTCATCATCTACCGTAATAGCCAGCACCCTCATATCCTTATTCCTCAATATCTCAAAATCATCAATTCTCAAATCCCTTTTCAGCAAATCATCAATAGATACATCAAAATAATCAGAAATACTAATCAGTGTAGCAATCGCCGGCTCATATCTACCCCGCTCATAATCTCCCAATGTTGTCTTTGACACTCCAATAGCAGTTGCAAGCACCTCTTGAGATATTCCCCTTTTCTTACGCAGATATTTTAGATTAAAAGCTAACATTTTCTTTATTTTTTTCTACAAATTATTTACAAATATACAAATTATTTTTAACTTTGTCGGGTTTTATGACTTATTTTAGTCACATTTCCCGACTTTTTTGATATTTAACCTTATATCTTCTGTCATTTGATGAGTGATGGGAGATGGGTGATGGGCTGAAACCAATGAACTTGAAACTAATAAACATGAAACCAATAAACTTGAAATCCCGCAGTACGCTTACGCTATGCGGGACTTTCGCTTCGCTTCAGCCTTGAACTCGAAACTAATGAACTTGAAACTTTGAACACAAATGTACAACAGAGCAATATTACATATGGATTTAGATACATTTTTTGTTTCCGTAGAGAGGTTGCAAAATAGTGATTTCAATGGAAAACCGGTAGTCATCGGTGGAATGAGCAATCGTGGCGTTGTGTCTTCTTGTAGTTATGAAGCAAGACGATTTGGTGTTCATTCTGCTATGCCTATAAAAATGGCTAGACGTCTGTGTCCGCAAGCTATATATTTGAGAGGAGATATGGATTCGTACACCAAATATTCCAAGTTGGTGACCGAAGTGATTGCTGACTCTTCTCCTATGTACGAAAAAGCATCAATAGATGAATTTTATCTCGACTTAAGCGGTATGGACAAATATTTTGGCACTTACAAATGGTCAAAAGAATTGCGTCAAAAAGTGATGAAAGAAACCGGACTACCTATCTCAATCGGGCTTTCCGTAAACAAACTTGTATCCAAAATAAGTACAGGAGAAGCAAAACCAAACGGAGAATTACAAATACCTCAAGGTCTCGAAAAACCGTTCCTGGCACCACTATCTGTCAAAAAAATACCGGGAATAGGCAAAGTCACATACAAAAAATTGAGTTTTCTGGGAGTACGAAAAATAGAGACGCTGCGCAAGATACCTCCAAAGCTATTGGAACGGGAGTTTGGCAAAAACGGAACTAAACTTTGGGAGAAAGCCAATGCCATTGACTTTACTCCTGTGTTGCCTTACTCTGAGAGAAAATCCATTTCAAAGGAACGCACTTTTCACGAGGATACATTGGATATAAAAATGATAAAATCCATACTCATAGACATGACAGAGAAACTGGCATTTGAGTTGAGAAACAAAAGCAAATTGACATCAATAGTAACAGTAAAAATACGATATGCCGACTTCAACACCTATACAAAACAAAAAAAAAATACCT
>JALVEE010000261.1 GCA_027008645.1 Saprospiraceae bacterium | reverse complement strand
CTCTTTGTCTTCCTGTTTTCTTTTGTGCACCAATGTTTGGCGACAAATCTCTCTTACCGAGAACCTCTCCTTTAAATATCCAAACTTTGACTCCAATTTTTCCATAAATCGTTTGAGCTTCAACTAAAGCATAATCAATATCAGCTCTAAAAGTATGAAGTGGAATTCTACCATCTTTAAACTCTTCAGATCTAGCCATCTCAGCACCATTCAATCTACCGCTGACCCTTATTTTTATACCGAGCGCTCCAGCTCTAATTGAAGATTGAATAGCCATTTTTACAGCTCTTCTGAAATTAACTCTTGATTCCAATTGTTTTGCGACATTTTCTCCAACAATGTACGCATCAAGTTCAGGTTTTCTGATTTCAACAATATTAATCTGAACATCAACACCTGTCAGTTTTTTCAATTCCTCCTTAAGTCTATCGACTTCCTGACCTCCTTTACCGATAATGATACCGGGACGAGAAGTATGAATTGTAACCGTGATTCTTTTAAGAGTACGCTCAATAATTATTCTTGAGATACCACCTTTAAAAATACGAGCTCTAATATATTGTCTGATTTCAACATCTTGCACCAATTTATCAGCAAAATCTTTACCACCAAACCAGTTGGAATCCCAACCTCTGATTATTCCTAATCTGTTACCAATCGGATTTGTCTTTTGACCCATTATAACAATTTATTTATTAATTATCAACATTTTCATTTTCTTCAAAAGGAACAGTATTTGCCACAACAAGTGTAACATGATTTGTTCTTTTCTTTATAGGAAGAGCTCTACCGTGAGGAGCAGGTCTAAATCTTTTTAAACTAGTACCTCCATCGACGAATACTTCTTTGACAACAAGACTATACTCATCAGCACTTTTAGACATATCGGTCTTATACTCCCAGTTTGCGATAGCAGACATAAGTACTTTTTCCAACCATCTAGAGCCTTCTCTCTTATTGAACTTCAAAATATTCAATGCCTCTTCAACATTTTTTCCTCTAATAATATCCGCTACCATCCTCATTTTTCGAGGAGACATTGGACAATTTTTTAATTTTGCGACAGCTTCCATATCTATAATATTATTCTATTATTTCCAATTATTTTCTATTACCTGAATGTCCTCTAAATGTACGCGTAGGAGAGAACTCGCCCAATTTATGACCTACCATATTTTCAGTTAAGAAAACCGGTACGAATGTTCTTCCATTATGTACAGCAATAGTCAATCCAACCATATCAGGAATCACCATTGATGATCTTGAATAGGTTTTTATTACAGACTTTCTTGTACTTTCTTTTGCCTTCTCAACTTTTTTCAAAAGTTTGTGATAGACATATGGTCCTTTTTTTATCGATCTAGCCATTCAATTATTATTTTTTCCTTTTAGAAATGATAAGTTTACTTGAGCTCTTTTTAGGATTTCGAGTTTTTTGTCCTTTAGCAAATATTCCTGTTCTTGATCTAGGATGACCTCCTGAAGATCTTCCTTCACCACCACCCATTGGGTGATCGACAGGATTCATCGCAACCCCTCTTACTCTAGGCCTTCTTCCTAACCATCTAGTTCTACCTGCTTTTCCTGATACAACTAAAAAGTGGTCTCCATTTGAAGTATTGCCAATAGTAGCTTTGCACGTAAGCAATATTCTCCTCAATTCACCGGAGGGCATTTTTACAGTTGCATATTTCTCCTCTCTACTTACCAAAGTTCCATTAGTTCCCGCACTTCTTGCAATAGCAGCACCTTTTCCAGGAGTCATTTCTATTGCGTGAATGGTAGTTCCCAAAGGAATCTCACTGAGATAAAGTGAATTTCCAATATCAGGACTTGCGCCTTTACCTGAAACAATTTTATCACCGACTTTCAAACCTTTAGGAGCGATAATATATCTTTTTTCTCCATCTGCATAAAAGAGCAAAGCTATATGAGCTGTCCTATTGGGATCATACTCTATTGATTTTACAGTAGCAGGAACTCCTTCCTTGTCTCTTTTAAAATCAATAACCCTATATTTTCTTTTATGACCACCACCCTTTTGTCTCATGGTCATACGACCTGAACTATTACGTCCACCGGTCTTTTTATACTTTTTAGTCAAAGATTTTTCAGGATTATTTTCAGATAAATCCGAATAATCAAGTCCTGTTCTAAATCTCATTCCCGGTGTTACCGGATTATATTTTTTAATCGCCATCTTAGATTATTTTTTCGACTATAAACTAATTATACATTTCCGTAAATATCAATAGTCTCTCCTTCTTCAACAGAAACTATTGCTTTTTTATATGATGATTTCTTACCTACTTGATATCCCGATCTAGTTCCTCTAACTTTGATTTTTCCGGGCATTCTAGCAGTATTCACATCGGTAACATTCACATTGTACATAGCCTCTACAGCTTTTTTAATCTGAATCTTATTAGCTTCTTTAGCAACAACAAATGTAAACTTGTTCTTTTCTTCAGCTAATGTTTCCGCTTTTTCAGTAATTACTGGTTTTATTAAAACTTGCATAATTAATCTTTTAGAAAATTTCTTTTATTTTTTCAATCGCACTTTCAAAAAATACTAACTTATCAGAATTCAGTATTTCATAAGTATTCAATTCTCTTACCTCTTTCATCTTAGCTTTTGGTATGTTCCTATTAGAAAGCAGTAAAGTTTTATCGTTTTCACTTACCAAATGCAATACTTTTTTATTAAGAACACCCAAATTATTCAATACATTGCTATACTCTTTAGTCTTGGGTTTATCAAATGAAAAATCCTCTACAACAATAATTGCACCGGCTTTCGCTTTGACAGACAATGCTGATGCTCTCGCAAGACTCTTCACTTTTTTGTTCAATTTCAAACCGTAATTTCGAGGTTTAGGCCCAAACATTCTACCTCCTCCTCTAAAAACAGGACTTTTTATAGAACCTGCTCTTGCAGTACCGGTACCTTTTTGTCTTTTGATCTTTCTTGTTGAACCCCTTACCTCACCTCTATCTCTAGAACTATGAGTTCCTTGTCTTTGATTAGCCAAGTACTGTTTAACAGCCAAATACATAACGTGTTCGTTGGGCTCTATACCAAACAATGAATCGGGAAGCTCGATGCTCTTACCGTTTTCTTTTCCGTTTGTATCAACAATATTAATTTTCATCTCTTAAATATTTTATATTCAAATATTATATCGAAATATAATACTTATTCTCCGGATATCAAATACCGGATCAATTACTTACTTTTCAATTATGACATAAGAACCTTTATGCCCCGGTACAGCACCACTTATCAATATAAGATTCTTTTCAGGTAACATTTTTACCACTTTCAAATTTTGCATTTTCACTCTTCTATTTCCGGTCTGCCCTGCCATTCTCATTCCTTTAAACACTCTTGCAGGATAAGATGCAGCACCAATTGAACCGGGAGCTCTTTGTCTGTCTTTTTGACCGTGAGTCATATCACCGACACCGTGAAAACCATGTCTTTTCATAACACCTTGAAACCCCTTTCCTTTTGAAATTCCGATAGCGTTAACTATATCACCTTCAACAAAGACTTCTTCCATAGAAATAGTATCTCCAAGATTTTTATCAATCTCAAAATCCCTAAATTCTACAAGCTTCCTCATAGGATCTGTTTTTGCATTCTTAAAATGCCCCATTAAAGGTTTCGTAGTATTCTTGATTTTTGCTTTATCAACACCAAGTTGAAGAGCATTATAATTATCTGTATCCTCAACTTTTACTTGAGTTACAACATTTGGTTCGGCCTCAATGACAGTAACGGCAATCAATTTACCATTTTCATCATATACACTGGTCATTCCGACTTTTTTACCAATTATTCCGTTCATGACTAAAATTTTAGGTGCAAACAAAGCCATTTTAGCAGATATCCCATAGAATAAAAACCCTATGGTAACTAAAAAAAGCTATTGCACTTTTTAAGTTAATTTAAGTTAATTTAACTTGAATATCCACTCCGCTCGGCAATTCTAACTTCGACAAAGCATCTACTGTTCGCGGAGTTGGAGTATATATTTCAATTAAACGTTTGTGGGTTCTCAATTGAAACTGCTCGCGAGCTTTTTTATTGACATGTGGTGATTTCAACACAGTAAATACTTCTCTCTTCGTTGGCAGCGGAATCGGACCCATTACAACTGCACCGCTATTGCGTACAGCCTTTACTATCTTCTCCGTTGATTTATCCACTAAATTGTGGTCATATGAACGAAGTTTTATCCTAATTTTTTGATTCATAACCCTATTTTAAATCTCATTTCTTTAAAACGAGCTGCAAAGGTACAACTATATTTTAAAAATACAAGCTTTTTATTTATTTTTTTTAACAATTATTTCAATCATCCTTTTGCTTCTTCAATAACCTCCTTAGCAATACCTGCAGGAAGTGGAGCATAATGTGAAAATTCCATAGTACTACTAGCTCTACCGGAAGTCAAAGTTCTAAGTTGTGTGACGTATCCAAACATTTCGGACAATGGCACATCTCCTTTTATAACTACGACACCACCGGCTCCAACATCTTGACTTTTAGGAATACCTCTTCTTCTATTTAGATCTCCAATCACGCTACCTACATATTCTTCAGGAGTAACAATCTCCAGTTTCATTATAGGCTCAAGAATAATCGGATTAGCTTTATGTGCAGCAGCTCTAAAACCTTCTTTAGCACACAGTTCAAAAGCAATTGGCTTGGAATCTACCGGGTGAGTTCGCCCGTCGTAAATCCTGACCTTCATACTATCAAGATTATATCCGGCTAAAACCCCGTTGTTCATCATAGATTCAAATCCTTTTTGAGTAGGTCCAATCAATTCCTTAGGAATAGAACCTCCAAAAATATCATTGACAAACTGGAGTTTCACTTTACCGTCTTTAAAATCATCACTGTCGAGAAACTCTTGATCAGCAGGTCCAATTTCAAAAGAAACCTGTGCGAACAAACCGGATCCTCCTGATTGCTTTTTAAGTTTTTCAGTATGATCCACAGTTGTTGTCAATGCCTCTTTGTAATTTACTTGTGGCTGACCTTGATTACATTCAACACCAAATTCTCTTTTTAATCTATCTACAAGTATTTCAAGGTGCAATTCACCCATACCGCTTATGATTGTTTGATTGGTGTTTTCGTCAAATGCTACTTTAAAAGTAGGATCTTCTTCTGACAGCTTGTTAAGTGCCATACCTAATTTGTCCAAATCCTTTTGTCCCTTAGGCTCTATGGCAATACTGATCACAGGATCGGGGAAAGTCATTGTTTCAAATACGATTGGATGCTTTTCATCTGTCAAAGTATCCCCTGTTCTGATATCTTTAAAACCAACACCCGCAGCAATATCTCCTGCCTCGACCGCATCGATAGGATTTTGCTTATTAGAGTGCATCTGATATAATCTTGAAATTCTTTCTTTTTTCATGGATCTTGTATTCAATACATAAGACCCAGCATCCAATTTTCCGGAATAAGCTCTTAGGAAAGTCAATCTACCCACATAAGGATCGGTTGCGATTTTGAAAGCCAAAGCTGAAAAATGGTCATTCACATCAGGTTTTCTGTATTCAATATCCCCTGTCTTAGGGTTAATACCCTCAATTACATCCTTATCCAATGGTGAGGGCAAGAATGCACATACTGCATCCAATAATGCTTGAACACCTTTATTTTTAAAAGCAGATCCACACATAATAGGAGTGATAACCATTCCAACTGTAGCTTCTCTGATAACTTTAATCAATTCTGCTTCTGTAATACTATCCGGATCTTCAAAATATTTTTCCAATAAGTGATCATCAACCTCTGCCAATGCCTCGATCATACGTGTTCTTTCTTCTTCTACGATTTCGACCAAATCTTCAGGAATATCGATAGTCTTATAAGTCATACCCATATCCTCTTCGTTCCAAACAATAGCCTCATTTGTAATCAAATCGACAACTCCTCTAAAATTATCCTCTGCACCTATTGGAACCTGAAGCGGAATAGCATTTGCGCCCAATTTCTCTCTTACATCCTCTACAACTCTAAAAAAATCAGCACCTGTCCTATCCATTTTGTTTACAAAGCCGATTCTCGGTACTTTGTATTTGTCTGCTTGACGCCATACAGTTTCTGACTGCGGCTCGACACCCGATACAGCACAAAATAGTGCAACAGTACCGTCTAATACCCTCAAAGATCTCTCCACCTCAACTGTAAAGTCAACGTGTCCCGGAGTATCAATTATATTAATGGTATATTCCTTACCGCCCCAAGGCCATTTGGTTCTCGTAGCAGCAGAAGTAATCGTAATACCTCTTTCTTGCTCTTGTTCCATCCAGTCCATTGTAGCAGCACCGTCATGCACCTCTCCAATCTTATGACTGAGGCCTGTATAGAACAAAACCCTCTCAGTCGTAGTTGTTTTCCCTGCATCAATATGTGCAGCGATACCAATATTTCTTGTTAAACTTAAATCTCTTGCCATTTCTTATTTAATATTTCTTATGCTTTAAAGTGAGCAAAAGCACGGTTTGCTTCAGCCATTCTATGAGTATCTTCTTTTTTCTTTACTGCACCACCTTCTCCCTTACTCGCTGCTATCAATTCCGCTGATAATTTATCAGCCATTCCCTTACCACTTCTAGCGCGTGCAAATTTAATCAACCATTTCATACCATTTGAAGTCTTCCTCGCTTGATATATTTCTGTTGGAATCTGAAAAGTAGCACCACCAATCCTTTTACTTCTAACCTCAACTTGAGGAGTAGCATTATTAAGGGCTTTTTTCCAAACTTCATGAGGATCTTCTCCTGTCTTTTCTGCAATAATATCCATCGCATCATAAAAGATTGTGAAAGCAACAGATTTTTTACCATTCAACATGATGTTATTCACAAATTGAGTTACCATTATATCACCATATCTTGGATCTGGTAATATCTGATGTTTTTTTGGTTTTCTTTTTCTCATAATAAATTAAAATTTTTACCATACTGAACCAATCCGGTCAGATAAATTTATTTTTTAGGTCTTTTTGTTCCGTATTTAGATCTAGATTGAGTCCTATCTGCAACTCCGGCTGTATCCAATGCTCCTCTTATTATAGTGTATCTTACACCGGGTAAATCTTTTACCCTTCCTCCTCTCACCAATACGATTGAGTGCTCTTGCAAATTGTGACCTTCTCCCGGAATATAAGCAATGACCTCTGAACCGTTAGTCAATCTAACTTTTGTTACTTTTCTCAAAGCTGAATTAGGTTTTTTTGGTGTTGTGGTATAAACTCTTGTACAAACACCCCTTCTTTGAGGATTGCCTTGCAAAGCTTTTGACTTACTCTTTAAAATTATTTGCTTCCTTCCTTTTCTAACTAATTGATTAATTGTTGGCATAATCAAATTTTTCTTATTGATTTAATTAAAATAATTCACTCTTTTACAGGGAAAGATACCCCCTTTCCCAAAAAGAATTGCAAAGGTATGTTTATTTTTAAATATAATCAAAAGAAATTCAATATTATTTACAATTTTTATTGAAACGCGGATTAATTTAATATCATTTTGCTAAAAACTTTACGAAATTAATAGATTTTTTTGATTTAATAGTCTAAAATATTATTAATTTAATAGCAAATATCATACTTTTGGAAAATAATTAACAAAATAATAATATGGCTCAAAAATACAAAATGACCGGATGTGCAAAGTTTTTTATCTTTTTTATTATCGCTGCTCCCCTTTCCTATATCGGTGCCAGCTATTATAATGGTGTTGACCCTTTTGCAAAATTAAAAAACATTGAAATATTTAAAAATAATAAATCGTCATCATCAGAAAACACAAAAACAATTGATGTCTCGAGCAACAAAGATAATAAAGCTTTGCTCAAAGAACTGGAACTTAAAGATGAAGAGATAAAGTACCTCAAGAAAAAAATTGACAAACTGGAAGATTTGGTTAAAACTCAAAAAGAAGAGTTGTCTAAAATAAACAAATAGTAAAAAACATCTCTTCAATCAGAAAAATCTTTGCATTGATAATAATATGAGAAAAATCACACAACTTATATATATTGTGGCAATTTGCCTGTCAAGTTCGATTGTATATTCTCAAAAATCCAATATTGAACGTTCAGGCGACATTTTGAGTATCCTCATTCCTACCGCATCTTTTGCAACAACATTGGTTTATCATGATGATAATTACAAAGGAGTCTATCAATTTGCAAAAACTTTAGGACTTGCAATGATTACAACTTATAGCTTAAAGTATATAATAAATAAGGAAAGACCAAATGGAGGCAACTTTGCATTTCCCTCCGGACATACTATGAGCTCTTTCGTCGGTGCAGCTTTTCTTGAAAGACGCTATGGA
>JALVEE010000260.1 GCA_027008645.1 Saprospiraceae bacterium | reverse complement strand
CCAACGAGCTATCACTTCCTCATCGGAAAGATTGTACATGTATTTTAAATAATGCAATGATACCATTAACCGAATGGGTTTGCCCGGCCGCCCCTTCTCTAAGGTATAAAGACCACTTAAGGACTCCTCAAGGCCGTCCCAGTCAATCGTTTTGGAAAGAACGACCAACTTATGTTTCATATCTATCATCTCGTCAAGTGGCTGCCTGAACATATCTCTTGGCATACTATCTGGACTTTCGGTGCGGCTCAGCAAGTGATGACCCTCCTGAATTGGTTTAAAATTGCAAGGTTTTTAAGCAATATCTTTCTTTTCTTGCAATTTAATATACCAAATATGTGATCCTAATTCCAGTATTATTAATACCTTAAGAGGTTTTTCAGGGACAACTAAAATATGCTTAACTTATTATAACATGAATTCTAAAATCTTAGCATCGCCTTTCATGATGTCAGCCTTCTGTGTTTTGATTAATCTCGTTTTGGTCTGCAGGAAGCTGATTTTATTTTATATTATTTTATTTTTTTCTCAGACATAATTAAAGTTACACTAACTCTAATTGAAATGGGTATTTATATTAAAATGAAACAGTCTTATTTAAATTAAAAAAATGATTGAATATCGTGAGTTGTTGAATTTAAAAGTCGTATCTCTATCCTTCTTCGGGCCTTATTATTTTTAATTAAATTCCTGCTAGTTAACGATTTATCTAATTGGATCATTTGTCCGGCAGAATATGGGAAAAAATACCGAATATGCTTAAGCCATCCTTTCTTTTTGCTATCTTGTAGAATTTGAATAATGGCTAAAGAACGCATCATTCCTAAATCCACATTGCTTCCAGGATTGAGCGCTTCTACCTGCCCGTGATTAAAAGCTGGCACCAGAAAGCGATCAAGATTCGAGTTTGTATTCCGAATAGGAACACCGTCTGTATGTCCAACCACCTCTATGGCATCACAATGATATATTTGACTTAAAGAATCTAACAATGGTATAATCCTTGTAACAAGTTGCTCTTTAAATTGATGTGGAATTTTTGCACTTCCTAAAGAAAAACGGTATTGTTGATTCTGTTCAGATAGAATTATGATTGGGGGATTTTCCTTTCGCTGCATCTCTAAAAAAGATGCACTGATAAGAAATACAGCGGCGAGAAAAACGAAGACTTCAGCTTGTTTTAGATGTTCAATATTCATTTTTTCATTTAACAGAATTTATGTAATCAATTAAATTTTCAAGTTCCTTTACCAATAAATGAGATTGGTTTAAATATTTTGCCATCTCATTTGATATACCAGCAAGATTCTGCATTGCCAAAGCAGCATTGCTCGTTTCTTTATATAAATTTTCGATATTATTAATATAGTCTTTTATCGATTCAATGTATTTGTTTATGGTATCGGCGAAAGAGTTGTCTATGTAATTTTCAATTCTATTTAATGTTTTGTCTACAACATTTTGGAAATTATTTAAAGATAATTCAATTTTTTCAAAATTATTATTATTGAATTTCTGAGATAGTAATTCAAGATTTTCTATCAAATTATTTTGACTATCTTTAATTTTTGAAAACTGATTATTAGCCTCGATTATCGATTGAACATATTCCTCATGAACTTTCCGAATGGCATGAGCAAATTCTTCTAATTCAAGAGCAAGCTTTTGCGACTCATTTTTAATACTTTTGGTTCCATCTTTATTTCCCTTTTCGGCAATTTCACCACCTAAAAACCATCCAATGATACTAGTGGTTAAAGCACTTCCCAAAGGGGATAGAAAGGCAGACAATGTAAAAGATTGGGGATTGAGGCTTAAAAGAGCAGCCGTTATCCCGATTAGGGTATGGATATAACCCGCTGTCTGTATCTTAGAACCTGCTATGGTTGAAATTGGAGCAAAATAAGTATAACCAAGTACTACTAAAATAGCCATATGTGATACGCTAAATAGCCATAAATAGTTGTGAAGGTATGGAAACCAGGTTCGAAGGAAAAAGAAGTTAGGCATTCCTGAAATACTAATACAAAAGGCAATTACAATACCCGAAATATATATAACACTCAAAAGTTTTAATCTTTGGTCCTTATAACTTTTTTGTAAAAGATTAAACCGCATATCCGCTTACTTCTTAAAAATTATAAAATAGAAATATCACAAAGAGAATTAGAACTCTGTGATATAAAAAAATTTAATAAATTTAGATAAGCTTGTCTAAGGTCACTGAAATGTTTTTTATCCTTTCTCCATGAATCCTTGATGATAATTTTTTTGTATTCTTGGATAAGCATATCTATAGTTAAATTGTCAATGCCATCAATTTCAAGTATATGAAAGCATTGTTGTAGATTTTTTTCTTTATAAGGCATTGGAAACAAAAAGAAATTTTTCTCATCATTATGAAATGGTACTTTTCCAAGTGTATTTTCTAATTCTTTATGTAGACTTGTAATGTAGGAATTAAATTCAATTAAATTAATTTTGCCATCAATAAATTTCTTTCTCAATTGTTTATTTTTTTTTCTAAATTTCATAATATCCGATGGAGCATGTTGTATATTCCAAATAGAAAATCGAATATTATTAAAATATTGTTGAGCTTCATATAAATATTTCACTTGGCGATATACATCTTCTATTTTTATTTGTTCAACTGTATACCAATTAATAATAATTTCTTTAATATTGTTTAATAATCCATTAACTGTTTCCAAAAGTTCATATTCTATATTTTGTACACTATTTATAATAACAGAAATTTTTCTAAGACGACCTAATAATTCTTCTGTATCGTCAAACTCTCGGGATTTTAATTTTTGATAAATTGGTATTGTGCTTAATCCAGTTTTTGCAGTTAAACAATCGACCTCTATTAAAATAAATACCATTTTACTAAATTTATTTTGTTCATTTATAGAAGAGATCAAAATCTTATAGTCAAAATTTAACGCACCCAGGAACAAATTTACGGCATAATATACGTCATAAATTTCTATTAGTCTTAATAAAGCGTGGGGAAGATAACTACAATTAAAATAATGAAAAATTAAGTAAGCTATTTTTTCTTGAATCGGATAAGTTCTTTCACAAGGTTTGTGAAATAAAATATTTTTGTTCCTAATAAACGTATAATTGCTATCAAAAAATTTTATCATTTTAAATTCATTTAATCTTTCCTGTTCTAATATAAACGCATCGAAATCATTATGAATTGATTCTAATTCTTCATATTTATGATGAATAATAATACTTGATGAATCAATGTTTGCATTAGTTTCTTTTTTTGGAGGAAAATTATATCTGAAGTTTACAATCTTCCTTACCAATTTCTTTAATTTTTGAATTGAAAATGAAAAACTCATGATTTTTGCTCATAAAAAACAAAATTAACTTAAAAAAACAAATCATTTATAACCTTTTCAGTCAATTTATATATTTCATTAAGTCTTAAATCAGAAAATTTATTAAGAGCGCCTAGTTTAAATGGTTCGCTACAAATAGCTATAATTTTGTTTAGATATTCTTCAATAATATTTTTCTTCTTAATGTGAATCTTAATCTCTTTGGGTAGACGTACTTTCGAGTTACCTGGATCATAATTAATAAGCGTATTGTATCTGTTTTTTTCTAAAACTTTATAATCATTCTCAGCAATAGCAAACACGGTTGCAATATATATTTCAGCAAGAGCGGCAAAATTAAAAAACCTTAATGTTTT
Organism: Saprospiraceae bacterium; assembly: GCA_027008645.1. Taxonomy (GTDB): domain Bacteria; phylum Bacteroidota; class Bacteroidia; order Chitinophagales; family Saprospiraceae; genus JADJGA01. Next base: position 4,696 of record JALVEE010000260.1, on the reverse strand, counting down.
TTCTCCATACCTGTTAGCTAGAATATGAAACATTCTATGAAAATCTTGATTGCCCCCCTTCCTCTTCTCCATCGGACTTTCTAATTTTACAGAACTATCTATATCAAAAATTATTAGTTTATTGTTTTTTTTATTTATACCAAAATTTCTCCAATCGAAATCAAAAAAAACATATCCTCCAATGTGAAGTATTCTAAAAAATAAATGTAAATTTTGAATCCATATTTTATACCATTGGGAAACTACATATTTAATAATTTTACCATTAAACTGGGAAAAATCCACTTTTTCATATACAAGCGCATATTTATAGTAATCACCTTTAACCTGTATTTGTGAGCTTAATTCTCCACCAGCTATAATACCTGGTACATGACCATGAGCAACTAATGTGTTATAATATTCGGAAAATAGAAAGTCATAGCTTTCCGGGAGTTCTTTCCAAAGTTTATAAAATTTTCTTTTATGATCGTCAAGATAATAACATGAATTATTCCCTTTTTTAAAATGATCTTTATTCTGTATAATTACTTTTTCATGTTCATTACTTATTGTTTTCATAATTTTCCTCCAATGAGACAATAAGCAGAGCTTTATCATCTGCAGACCTGAAATCTAATTCTTTCAATGAATTACATAATTCATAAAATGAATTACTATTTGTGCATTTTTCTTTAAAGATTTTATTATTAATAACACCATCACTCATTAACATTATACCGGAAACGTTTTTCTCTATTTTAATTGTTGGATTATTAATCATTGGTCGAAAAATTGGTGAGGGTTCTTCTATAATCCCCGCTTCTAAATTTTTATGGGAAGTTTTAATTATTTTCAAGAAAATTGGATTTGCTATATTTACTGGAGAATATTTAGCATTCTCATGCTTTTCAGCTCTTATTCCAATACAGGCTTTAGTATCTCCAGGCATGAATAAAAAAAGTTTACTGCTATTTAAATCCAACAAGAATCCTACAAAAGAAACTTGAAATTGAATAAACCTTTCATCATTTGGTCCAAGTGTAAATTTTTCGGGAGGAATATCTTCAAGAAACGGTTCAAAGGTTTTGCGGCTTTCTTTTTCTAGATATTCTTTAAATTTATTCGTAAAATTTTCTTTCCATTCTTCTCCGATACCATTTTTATCATTAATCATATCTAATGCGCATTTAAAGAAAACTTTTTTCCCAATCAGTTTGGCCATTTCCCGGGAACCAAATATTATTAATTGTTTGTCAATTGTTTCCCCATTTAATGAATTTTCATTTTCCTTATTTGTATTGATTTTCAAAATAGTACCGGGAGCCCCATCCGCAACAAACCCCATTAAAAAATTAGGGGGGATAAATTTTATACCAACTACATCTTCTGCTAGAGGTTGAGGTCCCCCAGGATCTCCACTTATTCGTTGCGCAGGCGAACATAAGATTTCTATATCAAATTTACAGTTTGATCCAACGATGTTTTGTTCCAGTGGTTTATTATACTCCTTTGGTTCTTTCCTGTTTTCTGAAGAATGTGATTTCGAATTAGTGTTTGGTAACCTTATATGCTCCTTTTGAATTTTTTGGGAATTCATATTTATATTTCCTTTCATTATAAATACTATTAAATGATTAATTAAATTATAAAGCATGAGAACTAAACTAATTAGAACGGTGAATAAAGCGAGGAGAAGAATTAGCAACATTTTTAGAGTTAGCCACTCCATTATGCTTCTACTAAGAGTCCTTTTTTTTAACAATTGAGGGTTCGCAGAGTTTTTTGCAGACTGTAACAAGCCCTAATAGGATGGCATTGCCACAGGTATTCTACTCTAACATTCCACCTTATGTTTTTTAATCACTAGAAATTACACATGACAATATTTACGGGGCCCTCATTACTTGATTTTCATCTGTATTTTGAATATTGATTTTTAAATCGATGACGATTCTGATATTTTTTAAAGTGTTCCTGGATATGAATCAAGCGACTTCTCGAAAGTTTCGTTTACAACAATAACTTCACCTCCCAATCCCCGATCTTTTATTTTATATTTATCACTATTGTCTGATGAAGGAGTGAGGGGCCTGGAGTTTCCTTTTTAATTAAGTTTCACTCTAATTTTTCACAAAATCTAGTACTTGTCCGTTGTTCATAAATATGTTTTGGATTCAGATTACATACATAAATTGTCATATGACATCTCTTCTATAGTTATCATAAATATTTTTTATAATTCTTGAGTTTTTACTTAAAAAATAATCCATTGGCATTAAATATTATAGCAACTTGTAAACACTATTCTAAAGCTATAATTTATGATTAGAACACAAAAGGCAAAAACCTGTGGCTTTTGAAGTAAGATGCAATAAATCCCTCAAATATTTATCATGCTCTAATTTGGAGATCGGTATATAACCTACGCCTCCATGCTGAGGACAATATCCTGCAATACTTCTCATTTGCTCCGCTCCAGGATCTGATGCTGATCCAAAATAAATACTCATTACACCGTTTGTAGGTGTGCCTTCACTTGATTTTAATCCTGCCTTCAAATAACGATCTTTAAATGGGTTCTTCAAATCCCCCACGTTGTGTTCCCCATCGCTATAAATCAAAACCCGAATATTCGGAATTCTAAACATACTCTCGCCAGCTGTAATACTTTGTGAATTGAGGTCTAATTTTTTCAGAACATCTTCGTATTCTTTAATATTATCCGGCAGATTTTGCATCAAATCCGAACGGTTTGGTTCCTTTGCAAGAGCAATATCATAAATTATCCGGGCTTTTTCTAATCCTGCAGTTATGTTGGTTAAATTTCCGAAATCTTCAAATTTTTCCAGAATCCAATTTTCCCAATATTGAAAGGTCATTTCTCTATTATTTTGTTTCATATCCGCCAAAGGATTAATGGTAAATAATTCAGCGCGTTCTGAAAAACCAATTATTGCCAAAAAATAATTGTCCGGTTGGCTTATAGCTGTTAGTTCTTTACCCCCCCCATATAAAAGTGTGGTAATAGTGGAACTAAAAGCTCGAGCCACTTGTTGGATTTTTGTCAAGGGTGAATCACTTTGGGGATCTGTCAAGTCACTCATAGAACCACTTAAATCAAAAACGAAAATTCCTACCCCATGATCTCCATCATAAATATCTTCTTTGTCGGGTGGAGGAATGGGGCCTGGAGTTTCCTTTTTAATTAAGATTCCCTCACATTTTTCGCAAAATCCAGTTTTTGTCACTTGCTTATATACGTGAGTCTCATCAAGATTACAAACCCATTTTTCCATAGCTTTTCTCCTTGTTTAAATATTGAAAAAATTTCGACAATTTTGTATCTAAATAGATTTTAGAATATGTGAAGTTATTTGTGTTTACATGTTCCTGTGGACTGTTTTTCTTGTTTTTCTGTTCCAAATAAATTATTCTTTCTTCTTCAAAATTTTTTTAAGTTGAATAAATAATATGTGTTATCATAATAACTTCAACCTTTTTGGATATTAATCATTATATTTGAATACTAGCTGATTTATTTATTTTTATTAAAATTATCAAGCAAAATTAATAATCTTCAAATCCTATGCCAATTTGGTTACTCACGTTCTTTCCCTTTAATTATTTCAATCGTAAATACCCACCAGCAAACATTCTGGCTTGTAATTCAATAAATATCCTTTTTTAAACTACTGAGGAGATGTTAGGCATATCAGTTATTCAACACATTACCCTTTCCCAAACCATTTCACCAATGCAACAGAAATGGGGCAAATATTGCAAAAATGCAACAATTCGGAGATCTTCATGTCGGTATTCTAAAAAATTCACCCCCTCCCCCTTCTGGCATTCCTATTGCAATTTTGCAACGTGGGGTGTACCTTTATGCAAATAAACAACGGTATTCCATGAGAATACGGCCATTACATAAAATTTACCTGTTAATCGGCGTTTTAAGCGTCATCGGGACGGTGCTTTCCGGCATTTTCCTTTTCTCCCGTATAACGCCAGTGCGACTGCATATGCTCCCTTCTGCATTATCCCCAATTACACCAGCTTCCCATACCTATTTTGTAGACCTTTCCGGGGATACCCTTCAGGAACGAATGGTCGTTTTTAATGACACACATAATTCTGCTTTTAATGTAAAAGTCTACCAGGATTACCATCTGGGGCTAATTGACCAGTTTAATTTTGATCATCTCATTATTTTCAAGTCTCAATGCTATGCCGATATCACCGGCGACAACTGGAAAGAGATTTTTATCTTTACCAGCGGGGAGCAATATCTCTATTTAAGTATTATCAATTTATCCCACCCGGAATTTCTTTTAAAAGAATTTCCCATAATCCGCAAGCGGAATATTCCCAATCAAAAACCCGGAGATATGGGAGTTTTTTCTCAGGTTACGGACATCAACAATGACGGAAATCCGGAGTTGATTTTTACCCCCAGTGCGGGATATGCATTGGAACCCCGGGCCATTTGCATCTGGGATATTAAAACAAAACGCATTACCCATCGGTTTGACCACCATTTTGGATATGCAACGCCGGTTATTCTGGACCTGGATGGCGACAGGTCCAAAGAAATTGCCGTCCGTAATATTGCCACAAACAACAATCCCCCGGATGCGTTTCTATCCGATGCGTACTCCTGGTTAGCCGTTTTTGATGCGCAACTCCGCCCTCTGTTTCCGCCCCGCCGGATGGG
>JALVEE010000259.1 GCA_027008645.1 Saprospiraceae bacterium | reverse complement strand
GATGAAAAATCAGATTTAATAATCGGCGGAGCAGTGAATAGGTATGTAGGAGACCATTTTGGAGTAGTAGATACTATAATCGGAATCAGATATGCAGGAGACCAAGTTTACTATTTTAATACGGGAACTAAAAACGATGCAAGTATTTATGCAAAATATATCTATTCAATTTCAGATAAACTGAATGCATATGCAGATTTACAATATAGATATGTAGATTATAAAATAGATGGCAAAGATGATGACAAAAGATTGTTAAAAATAACAGATAAACACAATTTCTTTAATCCTAAACTTGGTTTGAGATACAATATCACCTCAAAACTTTCCGCATATACATCTTTGGCAATTGCACAAAAAGAGCCTAATAGAGTAGATTATATCAGTACTATAAACAACAAAACTCCAAAACCTGAAAAAGTATATGACCTGGAATTGGGTGCTCAGTACAACACAAAAACCATAATGGCAGAAGCCAATATTTATAATATGGTTTACAGAAATCAGCTTGTTTTAAACGGTCTATTGGATGATGCAAATAACAATATTAGAGAGAATGTTGATAAAAGTTACAGATTAGGTATAGAACTGGACTTCAGTGCTAAAATAAATGACTTTCTAGAATTAAATGCCAATACTACATTAAGCAAAAATAAGATTGAACAATATAATGAACAAATCGCAGATTGGGATACCGGTGAACCGATAAAAATAACTCATACTGACACGGATATTTCTTTTTCTCCTTCAGTAATAGCAGGTGCAGGCTTATCTATAGACCTGATGAATTTATTGTTGGATAAAAACAATAGCCATTTGTATTTCAATACGTTTTACAAATATGTGGGGAAACAATATTTGGATAATACGATGAATGATAGAGCATCACTTGACAGCTATGATTACGCCAATATGGGGTTGTCTTATAAAATACAGTTAAATAAAATAAAAAATATAGAAGTCGGATTTAAAGTAAATAATGTTTTCAATAAAAAATACATAACCAACGGTTGGGTAGGAAGAATAAAATCAGATGGCTATGATCCTACTCCCGATGACCCTTATACTTCCAGGGATAATGGAAATTTTTATCATTATATGGGCTTGTATCCTCAAGCATTGAGAAATTTTATGTTTAGAGTTAAGATAGATTTCTAAAATATTTTTGAAAGATTAGATAAAAATCCTTAACTTTGTTTTTTGATTTTGGGGCTATAGCTCAGTTGGCTAGAGTGCTTGACTGGCAGTCAAGAGGTCACGGGTTCGAATCCCGTTAGCTCCACTTAATTCACCCTGTTTTTGCAACAAAGCAAAATAAAATCATTTGCATCTTTTTATCCAAGATTCTATTATATATGAATAAAATATTGTATTTTTGCGCGAAATAATACGTATAGATATTTATGGAAATAAACGAGAGAATAATCCCGGTAAAAATTGAGGAGCAAATGAAAACAGCATACATCGATTATTCGATGTCTGTAATTGTGTCCAGGGCTTTACCGGATGTGAGAGATGGTTTAAAACCGGTGCATAGAAGAGTACTTTATGGAATGTTTGAGCTTGGTTTAGCTCATAATAAAGCACACAAAAAATCAGCAAGAATAGTCGGAGAGGTATTAGGTAAATATCATCCACACGGTGACACCTCGGTTTATGATGCGATGGTGAGAATGGCTCAACCATGGTCTTTGAGATACCCATTGGTACAAGGTCAAGGTAACTTCGGCTCAATGGATGGTGATAGCCCGGCTGCGATGAGATATACTGAAGCAAGATTAACCAAAATTTCAGAAGATATTTTAGCAGATATCCGAAAAGATACCGTCGATTTTAGACCAAATTTTGATGATAGCCTCAAGGAGCCTACGGTTATGCCTTCAAGAATACCAAATCTATTGATCAATGGAGCCTCAGGTATTGCAGTTGGTATGGCAACCAATATGCTTCCACATAATCTAACGGAGATTGTTGATGGAATAATTGCAACTATTGATAATCCCGATATTACAGTAGAAGAAGTAATGCAGTATGTTAAAGGCCCTGATTTTCCTACCGGTGGTATTATTCATGGTCATGAAGGCATAATTGATGCTTTCAAAACAGGAAAAGGTAGAATCGTAGTTCGTGCAAAGTCTGAAATAGA
>JALVEE010000258.1 GCA_027008645.1 Saprospiraceae bacterium | reverse complement strand
GACAGGCATCTGAATGGTATCTGGCCCTAATCTCCCTCAAAACACAAAAAAAGAAGTCCAAAAAACTTTTTGAACAAATAGCTTCAAAGGAGAATCACAGGTACAAACAAAAAGCCAAGGAATTATTAAAATTAATAAAATAAAGTAGTTTTTGTTAACCATTTTAATTCTCAAGTTATATACCGATATATTTTAGATTACAATTAAAATAAAATATTTCAAAATTTTTAAAACTCCAATATGAAAAATTTAATACTGACAATTTGTTTTGGGCTTGTATTTTCAATTAATTTTGTTTTGGGACAATCATATCCAATCCAAATACAAGCCTTGGTCCAACATCCTACACCAACGCATCTATCGCAATTGGTGGAACAGAATAATCAACCATTATTGGTATTGATAAACACTAGCACTAAACCAAAGTCAGTAATGCTGTCCGGTGTACTGACAAGTAATAATGGTATTTATTCTTATTTTGATTGTAGAAAGAAAAAACCAAGTCATCCTATAAACATACCGGCATTTGGCTCCGTAACTCTTAGTGGTGATGATTTGACGGATATTTTTTCAAACTATACGATTTTGGATGTAAACTATAAGGGCATTGAACCTGAAGATTTAGCACAAAATCAATTATTTCCCGAAGGAGTTTATAGAGTTTGTGTTACTGCTTTTGACTATAACAATAAAAATCAGCTTTCGTCTAATCCCCCTTCGGGTTGTACTGAACCCATAGTTATCAAAACACCGGAACCGCCACATATTACCTATCCATTAAACAATATGAATATTGATTTAGCATATAATGATTTCATTAATTTTAATTGGACTCCGGTAACTTCCGCCAGTATTTTCTTTAATTATAAAATCAGAATATCTAAAGTTCCCCAAGGTGTCAATCCCTATGATGCTATCGAAAGCACAAAATTTCTATGGTGGGAAGAAGAAGGACTTACTGCATCACATTATCTTTATGACTCCGGCAAACCTAAATTTGATAACAATACAACATATGCCGTTCAAATTACTGCTTATGACCCGTTGGGTGATGGTTTTATCAAAAATGATGGTAAAAGCGAAATCCATACATTTAGTGTTTCGCCTACACCGATGTCACCTCCGGAGTTATTGAATCCAAATGATAATAGTCAGATATCATTGTTTCAAAAAGACAACTTAACTTTTAATTGGTCAATGGTACAAGATATTTACGGAGATTTGAATTATAATATATCATTGGTAAAGGTTTTGAAGGGGATGAGTCCTGAGTTTGCGATGAAATCTCAAAACAATATTATCTCAAATGGGGAAAATATCAATTCAAAACAATTTGTTTTGGATTTGAATAAGCATAAATTGGAAAGAAATACCACCTATGCTTGGCGTGTGCAGGCTTTTGATCCAACCGGAAATATACAAGTCAACAATCAGGGATATTCATCAATTTTTACTTTTAATACAGTATCTGATCCATTATTACCTGCTCCTATAATCGAATCTCCGAATAATGACGAGCTTGTTTATTTAGATGATCCTTTCAATTTAAATATAGAATGGACACATAAAATATCATCAACAATCACCCCCCCTAAATATACCATTCAAATATGGGAAAGCGAATCAAATACAAATCCTCAAGATGTTGTTGGAAAGCAACCGCCCTATTTTGAAACACAAACATACAATACTTCATATACATATACGCAACCTGAGTTAAGATTAGGATATTACTATATTTTGAGAGTGTCGGCAACAAATGGAATAAATTCATTTGAAAACAATGGGATAAGCGAGCTTGTTGTATTCAGCACTACAGAGTCCTCCGGGGTTGCCGTTATTCCTACTCTCGGAAATTTTAATTGTTCCTCTCCCGGATGTACTGCGGAGCTACCAAGTTCGCAAGTTTCTTCAACAACTGCAAAATCCGGCGATATTTTAAGAATAGGCAATTTTTTAATGACCTTGGATGAAGTAAATTGGAATGGCGATAAATTAAATGGAGCAGCCAGGATTCATTCTACGGAATTGATTCCGGTAAATATTAGAGTCGATCTAAATGACATCAGAGTTAATAGCCAAAATGAAGTATTTGAAGGAACAGTAGAAGCAGCAACAAATCAAAATTTTATTCAAGTTGACTGGATAAATGAA
>JALVEE010000257.1 GCA_027008645.1 Saprospiraceae bacterium | reverse complement strand
ATAGGCTACTGATGTGAGCCAGTTAGAATGTCCTGTTAGAGTATTTAGCTCTTGACCTGTTTGTGCATCCCAGATTTTTATTGTCTCGTCATCTGAGCCAGAAATTATTTGTTTATTATCGGATGAATAGGCTACTGAGTAGACCAAGCTAGGATGTCCTGTTAGAGTATTTAGCTCTTGGCCTGTTTGTGCATCCCAGATTTTTATTGTCATATCATGTGAACCGGAAATTATTCGTTTATTATCAACTGAATAGGCTACTGATGTAACTTCATAAGAATGTCCTGTTAGGGTATTTAGCTCTTGACCTGTTTGTGCATCCCAGATTTTTATTGTCCTGTCCCATGAGCCAGAGATTATTTGTTTATTATCAGATGAATAGGCTACTGATGTGACCACGTTAGAATGTCCACTCAATTCCGTTTTCCAAACTATTAAACTATTGGCTATGTTTATTGCCTCTTTAAAATCTGCTAGTTTATCACTAGAAACAAAAGCCTTAATCCGACTTATCGCCTCCAATGTCTCAGCCTCAGCTTTAGAGCTTTGACAAACTGAGGTTTCTACAAATCGTTCAATTATTACCAATAAATTTTTAGCCTTTTTATGCTTTCGCTCTGCCTTTCTAGTTAATAATTCTAGTTTATTAACTAAACCTATAGCATCTAGAAACCCAAAGTAAGAGCCTTTGTTAATGGCTTCATCAATTAATTTCAAACCATCAATAATTTTATCGCTTGCATTTTTATAGTCTCGATTGATAGTATTGATTCTTTTTTCAAATTCATCTTTAGCTTCCAGTTTTAAATCTAAAAGTAGCTTATGAACGTCCTCTCTTATTAAATCAAAATCAGCATCCAATTCTACTTTTATAGCATAGTTTCTATCAAAATTTACAATTGCTGTTCTAAGCTGCTCGGTAGCTGCCTTTGAGTTATTTTGTAATGCATAGTATTTTGCTAATCTATAATGTGTCTCTCCGACACTAGAATCGTGCTCAATACTTTGCAAACTCAGACTAGTCGCTTCATCAAGGTTATTGAATACGGCAGCTTGTAACCAAGCCGCATAAAAATAACCTTGGGCAGCTATCGCATAGTCTTTTTCATCTGCACTGCCATAAGTAAAGCAGTACTCATAGTGTTCTAGGGCTTTGTCAAAATCTTGAAATTCCGGTTGATAGTGATAAATATGTGCTAAAAAGAAGTGTGCCAATGGGTTACGGGCATATTGCTCTATTGAATCAGAAAAATGTTTGTGGGCTTGCTTAAACCAAATAGGTTTATCAGCAAAACGACAGCCATCATTATAAAAGTCAACGGCATCACGGAAGTTTTCGGCAGCGTCAGTTTTGCGTCTATTCTCTAAAATTTGAGTCATGTACTCAAAACCAGCCCGAATCTCACCCCTAACCGCATCAAGACTGAGTGCAACCTGCCCCATAGCTATATTAAAATCAGCATTTAAATTTGAAATACTAGTATTAATTTCGCCCATTCCTTGATTGATATTGTCCAAACCATAAGACACCCTATTCATACCTTGCTTAATATTCTCGTTAAGAAGTTCGGTGTTTGCACCAATCGTATTAGCTATAACATTCGCATTGCTGTTTAGGGTATCAGCCATTATTTTTGTAGATAAGGCAGTTGCTTTTACGTTGGCATCAGATGCTCTTTGTATGCCATTGTTAATATCAGCAACATAACGATTTACCATCAAGTGGTCATTGTAAGAGTAGCTTGGTTTGTGCAATATAGAATAATGAGCCATTTCTAATCCCTTTCAAAAGGTGGTTTAGTCTCATGGAGTATAATACATTTTTCCATTACGACAAACCTATCCTTATACGCCTTCTAGGTATTTCAGTATCAAACTTAACCGCAACAGGCGTGATGTTTATCTCCACACTATTCTCGTTCCATTAAGCAAGCACCGGATATTATTCTGTTAACTTTTGTTTCTAGCACTCCGTCCATACAAATAATCTTGAACATAGCGTTCAATATCAAAGGAACTATCATCTTCCAATAGGTGGCTCAAAAATACTCTGGTAAGCATTGGCCCCAAAAACGCCATTGCCAGATTTGTGGCATTATCTTTTTTTAGCTCACCTAATTTTACATAGTATTCAAATAAGCCGATAACATCATTTGCAGCCTTATCA
>JALVEE010000256.1 GCA_027008645.1 Saprospiraceae bacterium | reverse complement strand
GAAGCTATCAAAAAAAATTGTAAAGATCTTTTGGATTGTCCTCATTTGATGTATTTTCGTGCAGGCGTTATATTGTAATTATTAAAAAATCATAAAATGAAAAATCTACTAATTGCAATCATTATTCTTAGCACGGCTTTCAGTTCAAGTATTTTTGCTCAAAAGAAAAATACAGATAAGATTGAATTGGAATTACAAAAATATTTTATCCGGCACGGGCAACGGGGTGGAACTACATCTGATATAATGCCATATATTATCATAAACGGAAAATATATCGAAGACAAGGATTATGATAAAAAATTCTTTAGAAGTATATTTAGTGATTGTCCGACAGCTTACAAAAGATCAAAATTATATCTTGATAAATATCGTAAGTCCAAAAAGATAAAAAGAATAGGATTTTGGACAGGCTTATCAGTAGGTACTGCAGGTATAGCTTATTTTTTAAGCAAAAAAAACAAGAATTCTTTATATTATTCCGGTTTGTCAGCCATAGCAGGTATGTCAATAACATATCTATTTAGATATAAAGCAAAAAAAATACGACAATCGGGATATAAACATCTAAAATCAGGAGTGGATTATTACGATAAAAACTGCTACGTAGAATCTACCGATTTTGATACTAAAAATACTTCTGATTCAACAGAACCAACCAAACCAAAAAAGATCAAGAGAAATAAATTTAAAAGGAAGTATGAGATAAAAATGGATAATTTTAGAAGAACTTCTTTTCTTAGGTTGGCTATTAACTACGTTGGTTTAAAATTTGGATATTCCACTCTCCAGGTTTTCCCGGGAATTGAGTTAAGCTATTTCAAAAACGGTTTATCAATAAATAGTGAAATTAATTCAGCTATTTTTGATGGGGAATCCCTCATATGGCTTACAGATTATAGTGACTCACATTCAGCTTATCCTACAAAAGTTAATAGACCTTTGCATATGCAAGTTGGAATCTCATATCCGTTAATCTCCACGACAAAACCTTATAGACCTACAACATTACTAGGAAAAAATAGAACCATTAATTATACCCTGGAAACAGGAGGTGGCAAAAAATTAGTGACATACGGAATATTACTGAGAGTAGATTATGACAAATCTACCAAAAGAATTTTAGCATTTAGAGACGCTAGTACTAGTTTTGCGCCAAGCACAAACAGCTTGGGCATAAAAGTAGTCAATCCAATATTCTTCCAAAGCTCTTCAAATTTAGCTATAGGACTAAACAGAAACGTATTCTCAAGCTATACTTTAGAGACCAATGACAACAGGTTTAAATCCCATATCAAATCGACAACTTTAGTCTCAAGTTATGCTGTCGCCAAATTTAGTTTAAATCACAAATTTAGTGATATGGAATATAATGCTGTTGTAAAAAAATATCCCATCGTTTTCAATGACTTAGATTTTACCAAATTTGGATTTGCAACTGGAGTTAGTTTAGAAACAAAAAGCAAATTTTACGGATATAAATTCTCTTTTGAATTAGGTCTAAATCCACACATTGACAAAAAGAATTACAAAGATTACTATGGACAATTTAAGGCCGGCATTCTATTTGGGAAGGTGTTTAATTAGTGTTTCGGGCTGGAGCGTAGCGAAAGCTGGAGTGTAACGGAAGCTGGAGTGTAACGGAAGTCCCGAGTAGCGAAGCGTACCGAGGGATTCCGAGTAGCGAAGCGTACCGAGGGATTCCGAGTTCCGTGTTTCAAGTTCCGTGTTTCGGGTTGGGAAAAGCACCTCCTACCACATATCTTCGTTTTTTTAAGGTGCGATTGTCATTTTCTTGTTTAGAAGTTCGACTTGAAAATTTACTTTTGCATTTAATGCTCTAAACACTTTCAATATTGTTTCCAATCTAGCGCTTGATATACTATTTTCAATTTTAGAAATTTGAGCTTTTTGAACGCCCACTAATTCACCAAGCTGAGATTGAGTTAACTTTCTTTTTAATCTTGCTTGTTTGATAGCATATCCAATCAAGTCAGATTTAAGCTCTGCGTCAAATACTTCTCTTTCCTTACTCCCCTTTTTTCCAATGAATTCGTCAGTCACTTCCTCTAATGTATATGTTTTCATTTTAGCTATTTTTATCTTCAAAATATTTATTCCTAATCATTGTAGCTTTTTCAATTTCTTTTTTTGGAACTTTGGAAGTCTTCTTTAATATTCCGTGAGTCGCAATTACCAAT
>JALVEE010000255.1 GCA_027008645.1 Saprospiraceae bacterium | reverse complement strand
ACTGTAACTCAGGCTACACTATTTTTTTTAACTTCGATATTGAAAAAAAATAAATTTGTCATAATTCACGAAAAGCTAAATACTTTGAGTATATTTGTGGTTCGTCACCTAATCAATTAATTATGAGAAATAGTATTTCATTTTTCATTTTCATTCTTTTTTTCTTCGCAACGACTGAGTCTTGCAAAACAAAGAGAAAAACCACCACAATAGACCTAACCAACAAAATGATTCATGGGCTTGCCAGTCCTATAAAGATGAATTATGATTCCACAAGGCTTAAACTCGGAGACTATTTCTCCACCGTCGATAGTATAATCGACATAAAATATCCAAAAGATATTAGCCATATTATCAAAAAAGGAGAAAAAGATTCAATCGTTTTAATACCTCAAGAGTACACTGCCCCATTAAACACCATAAAGTTTTTCACAAAGGAAACTGACTATGATATACCTCTATTAAAATCCTCGAAAATCAAATATCAATATCGTTTACCTGATCCAAAGCACAAGTATAAAACAGTTGCATTGGCAGGTGAAATAAATGCCTGGAATCCGGCAAATACTCCACTGAAATACAAAGACGGCTACTGGGAAACTAACTTGTATTTAGACCCTGACAAATATGCATATCAAGTTGTGATTGACGACAAATGGCAATTAGATCCAAATTGTGACGTAAAAATAAGCAATGGAATAGGTGGCTACAACTCCCAATTAATAGTCGGAGATGTGAGCGATGCACCAAAAACACAATTGTACACAAACGAGATTGTCGATGACACTATCTATCTCAAAATAAAAGGTCAAAACATCAGAGTCCTCGTTTTATTCCAAAATCACAAGATGGGTTTTGGACTACAAAATGACAAGCTTAGAATAATAATACCTGAAATAGCAAAAAAGAAAAAGAGAACTTATATTAGAGCTTGGGCTTATAGCAAAACTGATGTTTCAGACGAAGTATTGATTCCTTTGGATTATGGAAAAGTAGTCACGGATGGCGATCAATTAACCAGAGCGGATAAGGAGACAAATATATTGTACTATGTTATGATAGATCGTTTTAAAGATGCAAATAAAGATAATAACCACCCGCTCAATGACCCTGAAGTCAGTCCTAAAGCCGATTTTCACGGTGGTGACCTATCCGGAATTACAGAAATGATTAACAAGGATTATTTCAAAACCCTTGGAATTACCAGCCTGTGGCTTTCTCCAATAGTAAGAAATCCTAAAGGAAAGTACGGACTGTATAGCAAGAATGGAATCAAAAGCAAATTCTCCGCTTACCACGGCTATTGGCCGGTATCATTTACTGAGATTGATGAAAGATTTGGCACATCCGAATCACTAAATTCACTTGTCAATGCAGCTCACTCAAAAGGCGAAAATGTATTTCTGGATTTTGTTGCAAATCACGTACATGAAAAACACCCTGTCTATCAAGCCAACAAAAACAAAAATTGGGCTACTAATCTATATCTACCCGATGGCACATTGAATACCGAGAAATGGGATGAGCACCGTTTAACCACATGGTTTGATGTATTTTTACCGACTTTAAACCTTGAAAATCCCGAAGTAGCCGAAATGCTTTCTGACAGTGCCGTTTTTTGGCTTGACAAATATGATATTGACGGTTTCAGGCATGATGCGACCAAGCATATTCCATTATCCTTTTGGCGTCTCCTTTCAAAAAAGGTAAATAGAGAAAGCCTTAAGACAGGAAAAGATTATTATCAAGTAGGAGAAACTTACGGCACCCCCGAATTAATCAATAGTTATATCGGTTCAGGTTTGTTGGATGGACAATTTGATTTCAATATTTACGATGCCTTAATTCAAACTCTATTAAAAGACGATACCGGATTTTCACTATTAAAAGAAAAACTGGAACAGAGCAAAAAGTATTACGGTGTCCACAACCTTATGGGATATATGACAGGAAATCAAGACAAAGTCAGATTTATGGCATTGGCAACCGGTGATGTTGCTCTCGACGAAGACGGAAAATATGCCGGCTGGAGTAGAAATATCACAAAAAAGACAGACAAAGGCTATAAAAAATTGGGATTGATGCATACTTTTATCCTTACTTTACCGGGAATACCTGTTATTTATTATGGTGATGAGATTGGAATGACAGGAGCCAATGACCCTGACAACAGACGTGATATGAAATTTGACAATCTCAATGATTCTGAAAATAGATTATTCCGGTTAGTATCAAAACTAACGCATTTGAGAAGAAACAATCCCGTATTTTTATTTGGAGATTTGAAGTTTTTGAGTACTGGTAAAAATACCATTATGTACTCAAGAAGTTATTTTGATAAAAAAGCAATAATATTGGTAAATAATTCGGACAAAAAGCAAAACTTCACTATTCCCAAAGAATACATGACCGGTAAAAGCAAAATTTTTACTACTTTTGGCAATGTTTTAAACGGAAAGAAAATCGAACTAAAACCGTATTCATCCGAAGTGCTTTTGGTCAAATAATGCTTCGAATTTTTAAAAAATTCCGTATAAGACACTATTTTATAAAACAAAAAATATATAATGAAAAATATTTTAATTCTGTTTTTTGGCATATCTACACTAATATTTGCCTCCTGCAAAAGCGACAACAATAGGGGGACTGCTTCTCAAGTAATAGATATTGATAGTACTAAGAAAATAATAGCAGCTCCGGATTGGTCAAAAGATGCTACAATATATGAGCTGAATATCAGACAATACACCCCTAAAGGTACAATTAATGCCGTAATACCTCATTTGAAAAAAATAAAAGACCTGGGCATAGATATAATTTGGGTAATGCCACCCTATCCTATCGGTTTGGCTAAGAGAAAAGGAAGATTGGGAAGTCCATATTCCATTAAAGATTATACGGCTATAAACCCTGATATGGGTACCAAAGAGGATTTTCGCAAGTTTGTCGAAGAAGCTCATCGATTAAAGATGAAAGTTATTTTGGATTGGGTCGGAAACCATACTTCTTTTGACAATAAATGGGTAAAACCCCACCCTGATTGGTACACAAAAGACAGCCTTGGGCATATCACACATCCAAAAGGTACGGATTGGACAGATGTAGCTGACCTTAATTATGACAATAAGGAAATGCGCAAAGCGATGATTGAATCGATGAAATATTGGGTTAAGGAATTTGATATTGATGGTTACAGATGTGATGTAGCCGGATTTGTACCCAATGATTTTTGGAGTGAAGCTATTACAGAACTTCAAAAGCTTAAACATTTATTTATGTTGGCTGAATGGGAGGATCCTGCTCTGCACAAAGCCGGCTTTCACATGACCTATGGTTGGGAATTGCACCATATAATGAATGAAATAGCCAAGGGAAAGATGAAACCACTCGCATTGGATACTTTCTTCGACAAAGATTTTCATCGCTTCCCCGCTGAAGCATATCGCATGAATTTTACCACAAATCACGACGAGAACTCTTGGAATGGCACAATAAAAGAGCGAATGGGTGATGCTGGAGACGTGATGACAGTTTTAGCCTTTACTGCTGAAGGGATGCCTTTAATCTACAGTGGTCAGGAAGCTAATTTAAATAAAAGACTTTCATTTTTTGACAAGGACACCATTAATTGGAGCGATACATCAAAGTTGGGATTCTATAAAAGTTTGATGCATCTTCATCATCAAAACAGAGCCGTTTGGAATGGAAAATACGGTTCATATCTCCAAAAAATAGATACAAGCAATCCTAATATTTATGCGTATTCACGGGAAAAAGATGGCGATGAAGTTGTTGTTTTTCTAAATTTGTCGGACAAAAAACAGTTTTTCAATATTTTGGGCTTAAGCAAACCAGATAGATATTATAAAAATATATTCACAGGTGAAGACAAAAAATTCAGCCAATGGATAAGGCAGAATAAAACATTAAAACCTTGGGGATATCTGGTTATTGAAAAGGAATAAGCATTAAGTAATTATTAAAAATGAAGTGTAAAAACAGTATATTATGAGCAAGAAAAAACCGCGTTTAAGCTTTTGGCAAATATGGAATATGAGTTTTGGTTTTTTAGGAATCCAAATAGGTTTTGCACTTCAAAATGCAAATACTTCCCGTATTTTTGAAACTTTGGGAGCTAAAGTCGAAGATATACCTATTCTTTGGATTGCAGCACCATTAACAGGGCTAATTGTACAACCAATTATCGGATATTTTAGTGATAGAACATGGACGAGACTGGGAAGAAGACGCCCATTTTTTCTTGCAGGAGCTATTATGGCATCTATCGCACTTGTGATGATGCCCAATTCTCCCTACCTATGGGTAGCAGCCGGGATGCTTTGGATTATGGATGCTTCTATCAATGTATCGATGGAGCCATTTAGAGCATTTGTAGGCGATAATTTATCTTCGGAACAAAGGACATTGGGATTTGCAGTGCAAAGTTTTTTTATCGGGATTGGCGCTGTGGTAGGTTCCGCTTTACCATATGTACTCAAGAACTGGTTTAATATCAGCAATACCGCTCCTGAGGGGATAATACCCGAATCAGTCAAATGGTCATTTTATTTTGGAGGCATTGTGTATTTTCTTGCCGTTCTGTGGACTGTAATCAGATCACATGAATACTCCCCGGAAGAATTAGCTGCATTTGAAGACCAAGATGATGATAAAAACAAAAACATATCTGTTAAAGCTGAACCTAAAAAACAGAATATAATTGGTTTTGCAATGCTGTTCCTTGGAATTGCAAGTATAGTTTGGTTTTATATGGTGAATTTAGACAAAGCACTTTATGTTCTTGCCGGTATGATAAGCTTTGTCGGACTATTGTTTATAATAGCTTCTTCAATGAGCAAATCCGGTAAGAAAAATGGTTTTGTCACAATCGTATCTGATCTGATGAATATGCCGGCTACTATGAAGCAATTGGCAGTAGTTCAATTCTTCTCTTGGTTTGCATTATTTGCGATGTGGATTTATACTACTTCTGCCGTGACAAGTCATATTTACGGGACAGAAGACGCAACATCCGCTTTGTACAATGAAGGTGCAGATTGGGTCGGGATATTATTCACGGTGTATAATGCGGTAGCAGCCATTGTTGCATTTATGTTACCGGTAATTGCAAAAAAAACAAGTCGTGTATTTACTCATTTTCTCGCTTTAACCTTAGGAGGGCTTGGATTAATCTCGATGTATTTCATAAGTGATCCAAATCTTTTGATTTTATCTATGGTTGGTGTCGGAATTGCTTGGTCCAGCATATTATCAATGCCTTATGCCATATTATCCGGATCATTACCGGCGGATAAAATGGGATATTTCATGGGAGTATTTAATTTTTTCATAGTTATTCCCCAGTTGATCGCAGCGACCATATTAGGATTTACAGTTAAGCATTTATTTGGAGGACATCCCATTTTTGCTCTTATTCTGGGAGGAGTTTCCATGATTGTAGCCGGATTACTTACATTTAGGATTAAGGATGATGAATAGAACTTTTACAATGAAATACATACCGATACTTTTATTTATTCTAATTGTTTTTCACACCAATCTGTATTCACAAACAGATAGTATCTATAATGATGATCCGGCACAATATATGCCATTGGGTATGGAGCACGCTCAATATCATTTTTATGCAGATACAGGGTTAGCTATAGTCAAAACCCCTCGAATAAATCCTCCTTTTTGGTGGAAGGGGATGAATAATAAGACTCTTCAAATATTGCTTTATGATAAAGATATTACTAAATTCACTGTGTCTTTATCCAATGCTTTTGGAATAAAATTGCTACAAGTACATAGAGTTCCAAATCCAAATTATCTGTTCATCGATATTGAAATAACTGATGATTCTAAATCCGGTTTTTTCGACATTATCCTGACAAATGGAAGAAGTATTAAAAAATACAAATACGAAATAAAAGACAGAGAAAAATACAATAGAAAAGGTTTGGACAATTCGGATATTATATATCAAATAATGCCTGATAGATTTGTCAATGGGGACTATACCAATGATAGCTACGATGATATGAGACAAAGGGGCATAAACCGCAAAAAGATGTATTTTAGACATGGTGGAGACATACAAGGAATAATCGATCATCTTGATTATATCATGGAACTTGGAGCAACTGCCATTTGGGCTACTCCGTTATTGGAAAACGACCAACCATATGCTTCTTATCACGGTTACGCCATTACAGATTTTTACAATATTGACAAAAGGTTCGGCACAAATCAATTGTACAAAACATATGTAAAAGAAGCTCACGATAAGGGACTAAAAGTGGTGATGGACATCGTATTGAATCATTGTGGAAATGAAAATTGGCTGATGCATGATATTCCGTCAAATAATTGGATTCATCAGTGGCCTGAATTTACAAAATCCAATTTCAGGTCATCAGTTATTCCCGACCCCTACGCATCGGATTTTGACAAAAAGAAATTGAGTGAAGGTTGGTTTGATTATTCTATGCCTGACTTAAATCAAGACGATTCTTTACTTGCAAGCTATTTGATTCAAAACAATATCTGGTGGGTAGAATACTCAAAACTGGATGCTTACAGAATTGATACTTGGTTCTTTCCCAATCAAAAATTCTTGTCCAAATGGGTAGAAAGCATGCTAAACGAATTTCCCAATCTTAGTCTTTTTGGTGAGACATGGGTTCAAAACGAAAGTGTACAGGCTTATTTCACTAAAGATAATAAATCCGGAGCTGATACTATGTTTAATCTTCCGTCTGTAACAGACTTCCAATTAAACTTTGCTATCGAAGAAGCACTGACAAAACCCCAAGGATGGATAGAAGGAATTTCGAGACTTTATTACTATCTGACACAAGATTTTCTCTATAAAAATGCATATAATAATGTGATTTTCCTAGATAACCACGACAAAAGCCGCATATTGACAACACTTAACAATGATATCAACAAACTCAAAAGTGCTATCGGTTTGCTAATGACTTTGAGAGGTATTCCCACATTGTATTATGGTACCGAATTACTGTTTACAGGCGATGCCAAACCTGATGGCAATGTACGGCAGGATTTTCCCGGAGGATGGAAGGAAGATATTGTAAACAAATTTACTTCGGAAGGAAGAACCATAGAAGAAAATGAAATATTTGACTATATCAAAACATTAGCCGGTTATCGCAAGCATTCTCCGGCATTACAAACAGGAAAACTTAAGCATTTTATTCCCGAGAATGGTATTTACGTATATTTCAGATATAACGAAGACAAAACAATAATGATCATCTTGAATACAAATGATAAACCTCATATTGTAAGTACGCCAAGATACCGCGAAATGATTAAAAATCACAATACAGCTAAAGATATTATATCACAAAAAACAATACAGCTAAACAATATCGAAATACAAAAAAACAGTATCTTGATATTGGAATTGTAAATGGTAATAAATATCTCGACTCACACTCACTCCCCACCCCTACACAATCCGACAGGAGCTTATAAACCTTGGCCTCAGACTCTCTCTATCAACAATAAGGAAAAAGCAGCTGAGAATAAAAATCAACCCCAATTATTGTATTCTATCAATAAAAATCTGGCAAAACCTATAAAGAAAAGTGACTAAACAGGTATAAATATTATTATTTTCAATCCTTTATAATAAATATTGGTTTAAATTATGAAAAAAGAGGGGATTTTTATAATTTTATGCGTGATTTGAAGTGGATGTTTAGTAATAATTGAATTGACCGGAAATAACCCTATTGTATCATCATTTCATTACTGTGTGATATTTTGCTCACACCTGTAAGTATAGACGAAAAACCATGAAGACCATTTTATTAGACACAGAATTTACAGGACTTACACAATTTACGCAATTGATTTCACTAGCATTAGTAGCAGATACCGGTGAAGAGTTTTATGCGGAATTTACTGATTATGATTTGGATGATAAGAAAGATTGGATGTGGTTGTTTGATAACTTTTACTATAAAAAAAGAATAAGAAACATATATAAATTATATAATATGGAAAACAATAATTACCTCTATGGACTGACAGTACAAGGCATACAGTCCTATATTTTTGAAACCAATAAGCTACGAGAGATTGTAGGCGGAAGTGAGATTGTGGAGCAGATAACAAGAAAAATGATTAAGGATATTCTTAATAGTTCTTTTAACGAGAAGAAATTACTATTGGCTGCCGCGGGAAATATCAAATATCTTTTTGATAATAAAAAAGAAGTTCAAACTATATTAGATGAATTTCCAAAAAGAATTGGAGAACTATCAAAAAGTATCAAATTTAGTCAAGCAGTTGTTCCGGTTGTTGGAGACCTGACAGATGCTCATTACAGAGAGCTTGAAAAAAAGTTAAATGCACAACGGAATAAGCCCAACAATAGACCCGATATGCTAACTATGGGAAGAAATCTAAATCGTGTGACCGGAAAAGCAGAATATAAATTCATACATCATAATGATGGTAAGAAAGAATCACTGGATTTTGAAACTTCAAAAAAAAGAGATAATGATAATAGTCAAATCAATAGCGTCCTAAACAATTAAAAAAAAGTTAAAAAAAAGGAGAAGTAATTTAATATCTCAAATTATCTTTGAGTTTGAACAAAAAAACAACTTC
>JALVEE010000254.1 GCA_027008645.1 Saprospiraceae bacterium | reverse complement strand
GCTTTTCTCAAATCAGCATAATCCAATAAAATTTCTTTACCACCTTTTTTCAGTATTACAGTTTCGTTCTTTTTGTCTCTCATAATTATCTATTATTAAAAGTTGACTAATATGCTCTACTTATAACATAAACCGTACCAACTTTTAATTTCGGCTGTCTTTTGCTTTGAAATTTTTCACATATTTATTTTTCTTATAAAAAAGAAACTAATTTAATGAAAATAGATTGCTTATTCACAGATGTTTAACATTTGGTTTTGTAATGTTAGGCGGCTTAACATAATTGGGAGAAAAATATGCTATGTCTTCAAAATCTTGATTGAGATATTTATTAAATGCAATTTTTACCAATGATTTTGCCGTGCAAACGATATTAGAATATTCCGTATTCAAGTTTTTATATAGCTCTTTGGATTTCTCTGCACCATTACCTGAAAAAATAATTTTATACCCCTGATCAAAATACTCTGAAAAACTTTCACTATCTAATATTATGGGCTTATTCTCAAAGATTGCTTGCATATCAGGATAAAAAAGTGAAGCGTAAACCTCCATCCTTCTGGCATCTATCATGGGGCATAACAAATATTTCTCTTCTATACTTTTGTTGCAGGCAAATGCTAAAGATTCCAAAGTATTTACTCCTATCAAAGGAATATTATTACCATAGCAAATAGCTTTGGCTGCTGACATTCCTACTCTCAATGATGTATATGAACCGGGACCTTCACTTAGAGAAACAGCCGAAAGTTCGCTTACGCTTATGCCTGCCCTATCAATCACGTCTTTTATCTGTAAAGTTATGATTTCAGAGTGTTTCAAACTGTTTTTTTCCTCATTTATGGCCAATAGTGTGTCATCATCGCTTAAAGCTACAGAGCAGATGTCCGTAGCAGATTCTATATGCAATAGTAAAGCCATTATTTGGGTTTTGCTAATATTTTGTTATATTCTTGAGTTTGACTTAATATTTCGATAGCCTTTTGGATTTCTTTATCATTTTTGAGTGAATCTTTTATTTTCCCTTTATTAAAATAATATCTTTTTACAATCTCTTTTTCTATAAGCCTCTTGATTTGTTCTTTGTTTTTATCCAAAAAGTTTTTCTTTTCATTTTGAATCAGATTATTGAGCTTGTCCAAATCACCGGTAGATATTGATGTCAAATCATCATCTTCAATTAATTTTTTTAGCTTTTCAATCTCTTTCTCGGCTTTTGTTTTAAAATCAAAATTGTTTTTGATATAAAACTCTTTAAATCTATCGTATTCCTTATATTCAAAATCCTCAATAGCAGGTATAGAATTATGTGTAAGAGCATATTCATTTACATATTTGAATATGATATTTTTTTTGAGCAAACTTTTCACAAAAGCCGGTAATTTATCTTTTTTAACCAATATATCGGGCTCAACTCCTCCTACATCATATACTTTCCTTCCATTTTTTGTCTTGAAAGCATTTCTCTTGTCTTTATCAATGTATATAGCTTTACCATTTTCATAAAACTTGCTCTGAATACATCTTCCGCTTGGAATATAGTATTTAGCAATTGTAATTTTAACTTTTGAATTATAGCCTATTGGAAATATATTTTGTACTAATCCTTTACCAAAAGATTTTTGACCGATCAATACCCCTCTGTCCAAGTCCTGAATCGACCCACTGACTATC
Organism: Saprospiraceae bacterium; assembly: GCA_027008645.1. Classification (GTDB taxonomy): domain Bacteria; phylum Bacteroidota; class Bacteroidia; order Chitinophagales; family Saprospiraceae; genus JADJGA01. The sequence goes on along the minus strand of JALVEE010000254.1, from coordinate 7,005 downwards.
TCTGAAGCAGAAGCACTGTGATCATTGATAAGTACAACAAGAGGAATATTCTCATCAAGCGCATTTTTCGGGGTAGTATAAACCCTGTTTTTTTCTTCAAGTTTACCTTTGGTTGAAACCAATTCTTCTCCTTTTCCCACAAAAACATTTACCACATTAATAGCTTCTCTTAACAATCCTCCACCATTGTCTCTCAAATCCAAAATCACTCCTTTCAAATCGACACTATCTTTTAACTTTTTCAATGCGTTTCTTACATTCTTGCCTGCATCAGCAGTAAAAGTAGATAAATGAATATATCCAATACTGTCATTTACCAATCCAAAATAAGGTACATTGGGGATATTTATTTCACCCCTTTCGATTGTTATTTCTTTTGTCTTAGTATCACCATAACTCTTTACGGTAAAAACAATATTAGTCCCCGGTGCTCCTCTGACTATACTTGCCACTTCTTTACTCGTTTTACCTTTAGTTGATTTGCCGGCAACTTCCAATATCTGATCTCCTATTTTAAGCCCTGCTCTATAAGACGGACTGTCATTGTACAATTCTACAACCGTAATCACACTATCAACATTTTTCATTATTGATCCGATACCACTATATTTACCTTGAGTTGATATCTTGAAACTCTCTGCTTCTGATTCGGAAAAATACCTTGTATAAGGATCCAAAGACTTTGTCATAGCGTCTATACCTTTTTTCATCAAAATATTCGGATCTATTTCGTCAACAAAGTTTTTATTTAACTCCTTATATATATTGGTGTAAATTTCTATATTTTTTCCTATATCATACAACCGTGATTGCTCTTGACCAAAACTTCCGGTTGAAAAGGACAAAAATAATAGAAGTATATTGATATTTATAAATATTTGTTTCATATGGCACGATTTTATTGTTTTTTTCAAAAACTTCTTTATTAACTCAAAAAAGCGATTCGATATTATATAGTGTCTGTTAGAAAACACAGCAAATTTGAAATTGATCCCTTTTCTCACCTTTTGGCTTTTATCATATTATCTATTTACCTATTAAGAATATACAGGTTTTTTTATGCAAATCTTTCGGTTTGTTTTTCTTCCATTCTCCAATAGTCTTAGTCAAAACATATTCGTCACTTCCCGTTATTTCAGAAGCAATACACAACTTAATATTAGTATTGAATGAATTTAACAAAATCTCAACCATTCGATTATTTCGATATGGAGTTTCAATAAAAATATGTGTAGCGCCTTTACTAAATATCTCTTTTTCAATATGAATCAATTTTTTCTTTAATTCCTGGATTTTCACAGGCAAATATCCGTCAAAAGTAAAATTCTGACCGTTTAGACCCGATGCAGCAAGGGATAGAAATATAGAAGAAGGACCGACTAAGGGGATTACTTTAATACCCAATTGATGTGCTCTGGCAACGACCTTGGCTCCGGGATCTGCAATTCCCGGCATTCCTGCTTCAGACATCAATCCAATGGGATTTCCTTCAAGGGCAGGTTGAAAGAATGAATTTGGAAGATTATCTTTATCTCGTTTGTCAAGCTCAATAAAAGTCAATTTCTCAATGCTATCCTGATATCCTGACGCCTTGATATATCTTCTTGCCGTTCTCGCTCTTTCCACAATAAAAAATTTTAATTCATGCATCACTTTTATTACATAGTCCGGGATTGTTTTATCAAAGTCGTCAGATATAGGCGTAGGTATTATATATAATTTCATATGTTTTACATCATAGTGAACTACGAAGATAATCATTTTTTTCTTTTATACATTATTGCTGATGTATTAAGGTGTATTTCATTTTTTCGCTTTTTTACAAGAAATTTTGTTGATATGTTTAATATAGCGTACCTATGGCACGCATTTTAGTTGATATAGATTTTTTACCCGTATTTTGTACCTAATGGCACATTGCTGTAGTTTCTAAGCCGTATTAATTTCATAAGTGGGGTGATCTATCCAAATAGAAAAAATAACATTAAGTGCGAAAAAGTACATTTTATCTTTTATAAAAAAAACTAATGGCACATTATTTGTGTTGTTAAAAAAAATGAATAAAAATGAAGACAAAGGACGAAATAGTACAAGATTGGTTGCCGAGATACACCGGTATGCCATTAAACCAATTTGGTGAATACATAATATTAGTGAATTTCAGTAAGTATGTTGATAAATTTTCAAAAAAATATAATGCGAAAGTGTATGGGAGAAAAAATGCTATGAGAGCAGTTACATCCGGAAACATCACTTTGATAAATTTTGGCATGGGTAGTGCCAATGCCGCTACTATCATGGATTTGCTTACAGCCATCAAGCCAAAAGCGTGTTTGTTTTTGGGTAAATGCGGAGGTTTGAAAAGAAAAAATAATATCGGAGATTTTATTTTACCAATTGCTGCGATTAGAGGTGACGGTACATCGGATGACTATTTTCCACCGGAAGTTCCCGCACTACCGGCTTTTGCCCTTCAAAAAGCTATTTCTACCACTATTCGTGATGAAAAATTAGACTATTGGACCGGAACAGTTTATACTACCAATAGAAGGGTATGGGAACATGACGATGAATTTAAACAATATCTTAGAGCGATAAGAACAATGGCAATAGATATGGAGACTGCAACAATATTCAGTGTGGGTTTTGCCAATAAAATTCCAACAGGAGCATTGCTTTTGGTTTCTGATATTCCAATGATTCCCGAAGGTGTAAAAACTTCCTCATCAGATAAGAAAGTCGATAAAAGTTTTATGGATAAACACCTTGAAATTGGTATAAAATCACTAAATCAATTAATCAATAATGCACAAACGGTAAGACATTTGAAGTTTTGAACACCATTGAGTTAAAAACCGGAAAAATGAAATACACCTAATAAACCGGGTTATTTTAAAAATACCGTATATATAATGCATTTATTTACAAACATTATTATATTTGCAAAACTTTAAATTGAATTCCTGTCAATGATACATTGGTAGGGAATACTGTCTTCTTATGGGACTGACGGATGGCGAAGCCGTGTAAAGAATAAACTAAAAATTAAAGATGGATAATAAAAAAAATGTATTAATTACAGGTGCTGCCGGATTTCTTGGTTCGCACCTTGCCGACAGATTTATCAAAGAAGGATTCAAGGTCTATGGAATGGATAATCTCATAACCGGTGATATGGCGAATATCGAACATTTGATGCCTTTGGAAAACTTTGTTTTTTATCATCACGATGTAAGCAAGTTTGTGCATATTCCTGGTAAATTGGATTATATTTTGCATTTTGCTTCACCAGCTTCACCAATTGACTACTTGAAAATGCCTATTCAGACAATGAAAGTTGGATCTCTTGGGACACATAACCTCTTAGGTTTAGCCAAAGCAAAAAATGCTAGAATGCTTATAGCTTCAACATCGGAGGTATATGGTGATCCATTGGTGAATCCACAACCTGAAGAATATTGGGGAAATGTCAATCCAATCGGTCCGCGGGGTGTTTATGATGAAGCAAAAAGATTTATGGAAGCATTGACTATGGCTTATCACAATTACCATGGTATCGAAACCCGTATAGTCAGAATTTTCAATACTTATGGTCCCAGAATGAGGTTAAACGACGGCAGGGCACTACCTGCTTTTTTCTCTCAAGCAATAGACAATAAAGACATTACAGTCTTTGGGGATGGAAGCCAGACCAGATCTTTTTGCTATGTTGGAGACTTGGTAGAAGGAATATACAGATTATTGCACAGTGATTATACACTTCCGGTAAATATCGGAAATCCCGATGAAATCACAATCTTGCAAGCTGCCGAAGAAGTACTTAATCTCGTGAAAGGCTCTTCATCCAAGATTGTATTCAAAGGCCTTCCAAAGGATGATCCTAAAGTGAGAAGACCCGATATAACCAAAGCAAAAGAAATATTGGGATGGCAACCCAAGGTGAACAGAACAGAAGGTTTTAAAATCACCTATGAATATTTTTTGAAGAAAATGGGAAAATAAATTAGAATGAGTCTCAAAAAAATCATTTTTTTTACTCCTGAATTATCCGGTTATTTTTTTTATAACCTAAAGTATTTTTCTCAACATTATGACGTCGAAATAATGGTATTCTTTTATCCTTTTGAAAAAGATGCTCCATACAAACTGGATTTTTCCGATGATATAATATTCAAAACAATTGAGAAGAATAATAAAGAAAAATTAAAAAAATTATCGGTTTCTTTCGATCCCGATTTGGTGGTAATAGCAGGATGGAATGACAAATTCTTTAGAAGTATTGGAAAGTTGTTTAAACAAAAATCCATTCCTGTTGTAATGCCAATAGATAACCTCTGGAAAAATACACTAAAACAAAAGGTATTTTTAGCATTTGGAAAGCATTTTATAAAATCTTTTGCTGATTATATTTGGGTGCCGGGGTATCCACAGTATTATTATGTGAAAAAATTGGGTTTCGAAGATAATGAAATTGTTTTCAACTATTACAACGGTAATTATCTCAACAAAAATGACTTGGCTAAAAAGTATTTTACGGTAAAAGAAAAAAAATATCCAAAAACAATTGTCTTTGTAGGTAGGTTTGTAGAATATAAAAAACCGGATATTTTAGCGGAAGTTTTTGCAGAAATTCAACAAGAGTTTCAAAATGAATGGAAACTTATACTCATTGGGAATGGAGTTTTGAAAGAAAAAATAGAAAAAATTAACAATCCCAATATTGAAGTCAGAAATTTTATGCAACCTGATGAACTAAATGAATTTATTGTTAAGCAAGGTGTATTTTGTTTGCCATCACACAATGAACATTGGGGATTGGTGGTACACGAGGCAGCATCAGTAGGAATGCCGATGGTTTTGTCTGATTCGGTGGGCTCTGCTTCGACATTTCTTATCAATGGATACAATGGATATATATTCAAAAGCAATAATAAAGGGTCATTAAAGCAAAAACTATTGAGTATTATGAAGGAAAGTGATGAGAATTTATTGAAGATGGGTAAGCGAAGTTTGGAACTATCAAATAAAATAAATTGTGAAATTTGGGCTTCGTCAATTCTTTCAGTAATAAAATAAAACCACTAACGCGGAAACTATATGGGAGCTAGTTTTTACTCAAGGATAATAAAATCCTATTTTTGGACAGTCTTTGCATATGCGATAAGCTTTGCAAGACAGTTTATATTGGTTCCTTTATTTTTGAAATATGTAGGTAAAGAAAAATATGCATTTTGGTTAATTGCAATGGCAGCTGTCGGTGTAATAATGACTATAAATCACGGATATTTTCAATATGTTTCCAATAAAATCAATCTGACATATCGTATAAACAAAGCTAAAGCTGTAAAAGAGTTCAAATCAGCGTTTAGGTTTTCACTAATACAACTCCTTATCTTATTGATACTAGTAATATTGATAAGCACTAATTTGCTATTTCCATATGTTGTAAAAATAGATTTGGATTCTATAGTGAAATATAAAATAAATTTTGTTTTTCTCTTTTTAGCAATTTCGAGTTTGATTTTTAGTGTTTTTTCCGGATTATTGGCCAAATTATACGAGCCTGTTAAAAAGGAGAATTATTTGTATAGATTCAATTTTATATACAATATCCTCGATCTATTAGTTTTGATTTTCGGTGTGTGGTTAATTAAAGATTTATTTTTAATTGCTATTGTATTAACAGTATTTAGGTTGATAGTCCTCTTTATTTTTGCAATCAATATCAAAAATATAGCGCCTGAATTTTATCCGTGGTGGGATGAAGGAAATATAAAAGAAGAATTCGTTACATTCAAAAAATCATTATTTCTATTATCTAGCAATTTTATAGAAAGATTCCAACACGATGGTTTGGTTCTATATGTTTCGCACTATATCAGTGAATCAATTTTGCCTTTATTTTCGGCAATAAGAACGATTGGAAATAGTGCTACAGGAGGTGTAGCCAGTATTATTAACCCCACATTACCTGAAATGCAGGCTAATTTTGCTAAGAAAAATTGGAAAAGAATATCTGATATTATTTTTTTTAATTTAAGTTTAAGTGGGTTTGTGATTTCGATATTTTTCATAATCCTAAGCCCTTTTGCCAAAACCCTATTTGAAATATGGACAGATAATGAGCTAAAATTTAATGAGGCTTTCTATTTTTACATTGTTGCAACTTCTATTTTATTTAATTTCAGTTACAATTTTTTATCGATTATAAGGGCGTTTAACTATACAAAAGAAACATTTTCAATAGTAGTGATTAAAGTTGCTCTATTATTTATCATACCTTTATTTTTGGTAAGAAGCCTTGAATCAATCGGAATGGCAATGCTATTTTCAGAAATAGCAGGACTACTTGTAGCAATAACTTTTTTAATTCTATTGTTCAGTAACAATTCAAAAAGAGGAATAATAAGGATAATAATTCTGAGTTTTATACCTTCTTTATTTGCTATTTATGGTGTTTATATGATTTTGAATGGCGGCAGCATTAATTTATATTTAATTATAATTATTTATTTAATTTTGTTTTCTGCAAATCTGTTTTTCAACGGGAAAAATCTGATTTCAAAATTTCATGAAAATAGACCAAAACAAGAAGAATGAGAAAAGCAATAATTGCACACGCGGGTTCGAGAGATCATTACCAGTTGGCATTGGCATTGAATGAAACCGGTGCATTAGAACAATTGATTACTGATTTTTATAGCCCGTATTTTCTTCAAAAACTATCTCCATATTTTCAAAAAAGATATCGCTATGGACTTGAAAATTCGAAAGTTCACAATTCCTATAAAGTGATTTTAATGCAAATTTTACGTTTGATTAATAAGGAAAATGATGATACTTTTTTCAGAAAACAAGATAATATATTGAGCGAAATAGCTTTGAAAAAAGCTTTAAAATCGGATTCAAATCTATTTTTGTACAGCTATTACGCTTATCACGCATTCAAAAACTATACAGGAGATAATAAGAAAATATTATTTCAAGTTCACCCTCATCCTTTAA
>JALVEE010000253.1 GCA_027008645.1 Saprospiraceae bacterium | reverse complement strand
CAGTCATTAGCTTGCAGTCTTACGGACAAAGCCATATATTGTTCGGGGAATGGAAATCATATCTTTCTTATAAGTCCAGTTCAAAAATATCCGAGACACAGAATAAGATATTTTGTTCCAACGATGTTTCTATGTTTTCTATAGACAAAGAAGATTTTTCCATTGAATTTATAGATAAAACCAATGCTTTGGATGATGTCGAAATATTGGATCACAAATACGACCCTTACAACAACCAATTGATCATTGTCTATAAAAATGGAAATATTGACATAATGACCGATGAAGACACTTACCAAATTCCGGACATAAAAAACAACCTGAATTTACTGGGACAAAAAGAGATAAACGACATATATATCGCAAATGACACCTATGCTTATTTTTCATTTGATTTTGGAGTTACGGAATTTAATTTGAAAACTTTTGATTTTGGATTTACCTGTTTTACACCATTCCCTGTCAATGGATTTATACAAAAAGATAAGGTTTTATACATGGGAACAAGCAAGGGGCTTTATGCATTAGAAAAAAACGAAGATAATAATCTCGCAGATTTTCTACAATGGAAAAAACAATTTGATTTTGCATGTACTGATCTACTCTATTTCAATGATTCAATATATATATTATCGGGTGAAAGCCTTTTAAAACTAAAGAATGATAGCTATGCCCCGGTTTACACAAATGCAGACAATGGCTACAAAAGTATATTTGCTAATTCATTTGACGACTATATTGTCATAGCTAAATACAACGATGATATTAATAGGACCAAAGCAGTATTTGTTGATAAAAGTGATTCTATCAAAGAAATAAACACTTGTGCATCTATTATTAAAGATATTCTGATCGATGAAAATCACAGGGTTTGGTATTCAGACCAATGGCACAATATTAAGTGGTCAGATGACATTGATGCTTATTGCAATGAAATAATAATAAATTCACCATATTCAAACGAAAACTGGGATATCGAAACAAAAGGAGATAAAATATACATATCTTCGGGGGGAGCAAAGAAAAATAGTTTTATTTATGCTGACACCAGAGCCGGTTTTTACATATTTGAAGACGGACAATGGAATAACTACAATCAAGATTCCAATGATACAATAAGAAAAAGGGATATGATAAACTTCTTGACAATCGAACCTTCCCCAATAGACGATAGAGTATTTGTAGGGACTAATTACGGTGGCATTCTTGAACTGAACACCACTGATAAAAGCACAAAAGTATTCGATAAAGAAAGTACAGGATATAAATTGGACGGAGCACAAGGCAATTATGACCGGGAAAGAGTCATCGACATGCAATTCGATAGTGACAATAATCTATGGATAAGCAATTTTTTAGCATTAAAACCCCTCGTCGTATATACAAAAGACAAAAAATGGTACAATTTCAAATTATTGAACAATTATGCAAATGTAGGTGAAATGGAAGTTGATGCAAACGATAATATATGGATTAAAATAGTAAATTCCGGTGTTGTTGTTTACAATTATAATGGTACAATCAATGATCCTACAGATGATATTCAAGTATCTTTGACAAAATCTAATACAAATATGCCCTCAAACACTGTTAATTACATCAAAACTGATTTGGACGGTAATGTCTGGCTTGGAACAGATGAGGGACCTGTGGTATTTGAATGTGCATCCGGAGTTTTTGACGGTTCTTGCAAAGGTTCAATCAAAGTAACTGTATTGGAGGGCATACCGGCTCATGTATTGGACAAAGTAAATATTACTGCAATCGAAGTCGATGGGGCCAATCGAAAATGGGTCGGAAGTTCGAGTGGAGTATATGTTCTTTCTTCATCAGGAGAAGATGAATTGATGCACTTTACAAGTAGTAACAGTCCATTGTTTGACGATAACATTACAGACTTGGCATACAATGGTGAAACAGGTGAGATTATTATCGGCACCCTAAAAGGAGTATTGAGTTTCAAGACAAAAACACTGGTGGGAAAAACAAAAAATAGCAGATATGCATATGCATTCCCTAATCCTGTATCGCCTGATTACGACGGTCCGATTGCTTTCAAAGGGTTGGCAAGAGATGCTGTTGTGAAAATCGTAGATGTAAATGGTCAATTGGTATTTGAAACTAAAGCCTTAGGTGGTCAAGCGATTTGGAACGGGCAAGACCTACACGGTAACAGAGTTGGCTCCGGAGTTTATACCGCTTTGAGCACAGGCACCAATAATT
>JALVEE010000252.1 GCA_027008645.1 Saprospiraceae bacterium | reverse complement strand
AAAAACGAAACAAAAAAAATCAAGACTGTATTCATTTTTTAACGCTCTAAAAGAAGCTAAAATACTAAATGAATTAAACTCACTCGACTTCGTCAGAGTTCAAACAGTAATTCATTTTTAACGTATTTTAACTCCTTTTGCCACTAAAATGAATAATGTCTTTTAACAACTACCAAAACTAAGAATGGATGCTAACCCACAACTTTTCAGCTTGATCTAAATACACCCAATAAAAGTAAGTGTCCAAACAAAAAAAACCTGTTCAAAAAAATTGAACAGGCTTTTATTTGTTTCAAAATGAAATATTATTCACCGTGTAACCATGCCTTTTTAGCCAATAGAGCCTCCTCATCTTCTTCGTTGTCCTCATCAGGGACACAAGCGTCAGTAGGACAAACAGCAGCACATTGAGGTTCATCAAAGAATCCTTTACATTCTGTACATTTATCAGCTACAATATAATATGTTTCATCAGATAATGCTTCAAATTCTTCATCAGCATCAATTTCTTTTCCACTTGGCGTCGTAACTATACCGCTAAGGCTAGTTCCATCACTTAATTTCCAAGGCTCATCCGGTTCATAGATTGCATTGTTAGGGCATTCAGAGATACAAGCATCACAGCTTATACAGTCTTCAGTTATCTTAATAGCCATAATAATAATTTTTTTTAGTTAATTAATTAATTACTTTTGCAATTATAACAACATTTAACTAAGAAAGTGAATTTTTAGTATTTTTTTTTGAAAATACTTAGAGGTTTTCTAAATTGTTGGCAAAAATTTAAAATATTTTTAAATAATTAGTTTTTATTAAAGCATTATTAGCAACTTTGCGCATTATTTAAAAAACGATTGAAAATTATGACACAAGAAAATAGTTCTTTAGACAAACAATCAGTAAAAGATGTAGTGATTAGGTTTGTCGGAGATTCGGGAGATGGTATGCAATTGACAGGTACTCAATTTTCCACAACTTCTGCCTTATTGGGTAATGATATTGCGACATTTCCTAATTATCCATCGGAGATTAGAGCACCGCAAGGGACAATATATGGCGTATCCGGATTCCAAGTACATATCGGGGAAAGTGCTATTCACACTCCGGGTGATGATGTGGATGTATTGGTAGCAATGAATCCTGCTGCTTTGAAAGTGAATATTAACGCTGTGCAACCGGGGAAGACAATTATTGTAGATTCAGATAGTTTTACTTCAAAAAATATAGAAAAAGCCGGATATAAAGAAAATCCTCTTATAACAGGAGAATTGGATTCTTTTGTTGTGATTGAAGCTCCTATAACAACTCTTACCAGAGAGGCAATAAAAGATGTCGGGCTTAATAAAAAAGCGATGGACAGGAGTAAGAATATGTTTGCTTTAGGGATGGTATATTGGATGTTTACCAGACCATTGAATCATACTATTGAGTTTTTTAAGAAAAAATTCAGTAACAAACCAATGGTGATTGAGGCAAATATAAAAGCATTAAAAGCAGGCTATAATTTTGCACAGACATTGGAATTGATGCCAAGTCCTTTAGTAGTACTTCCTGCTAAGATGAGACCTGGTACATATAGGATTATCAACGGTAATACCGCTACGGCATGGGGCTTTTTAGCTGCTGCTGAAAAATCCGGATTAGATCTGTATTTAGGTTCATATCCGATTACTCCGGCTACAGATATTTTACATGAATTGGTAAAGCATTTGCAATTTGGAGTCAAAGCATTTCAGGCTGAAGACGAGATTGCCGGTATATCTTCCACAATTGGAGCATCTTTTGCAGGTAAACTTGCGATAACAACTACTTCAGGTCCCGGACTTGCATTAAAGAGTGAAGCTCTTGGATTGGCTGTCATGACAGAATTACCAATAGTGGTAGTTAATGTTCAACGCGGTGGTCCGTCAACCGGTTTGCCTACTAAGACAGAGCAATCTGATTTATTACAAGCGCTATATGGTAGAAATGGAGAGAGTCCTGCAATTGTAATAGCGGCAAGTACTCCTGAAAATTGTTTTGATTATGCTTTTGAAGCGTCAAAATTGGCATTGGAGCATATGACTCCTGTGATTTTGTTGACTGATGGATATATAGCTAATGGTTCAGCTCCATGGAAAATCAAAAAGGTTGAAGATATGCCTGATATCACTCATAGGCAGATTACTGCTGATGATGTTGAGGGAGAATTCGAACCGTATTCCAGAGATAAAGATACTTTGGCAAGACCTTGGGCTATACCGGGAACTCCCGGATTAGAACACAGAATCGGAGGATTGGAAAAAGCTGATATTACCGGTAATGTTTCTATGGATCCTCGCAACCACGAGCATATGACAAAACTTAGACAAGCTAAAGTGGATAAAGTTGCGGATTCTATCCCTGATCTCAAAGTAGAAGGTGCTCAAGAGGGTGATTTGCTTGTTGTAGGATGGGGAGGAACATTTGGAAGTATGTTTACAGCCGTTAATTCCATGCACGAAGAGGGGAAGAGCATTGGTTTAGCTCATTTCAATTATATCAATCCAATGCCTAAAAATGTGGAAGATGTTTTTAGTAAGTTTAAGAAAATTATTGTTTGCGAACTGAATAACGGACAATTTCATACTGTATTGAATGCGAAGTTTCCTAAGTTTGAATATATGAAATATAACAAAATACAAGGATTGCCATTCTCTGTATTGGATCTTATAAATAAATTCAATCAAATTTTGGATAACAAATAGTTTTCGAAAGATTAAAAATATATATTTAGACAAAAATTAAAATTAATATAAAATGACTGATTCAAATATGCCGGTTTATACATACAAAGATTTTGCCAGTGATCAAGAAGTGAGATGGTGTCCGGGTTGCGATGATTATGTGGTGCTCAAATCTATTCAAAAGGCATTACCCCAAATGGGTAGAAGAAAAGAAGAATTTGTATTTATTTCAGGTATCGGATGTTCTTCAAGGTTTCCTTATTATGTTGATACTTACGGAATGCACGGGATTCACGGTAGAGCGGCGGCTATTGCAACAGGAGTGAAGTTGGCAAACCGGGAGCTAAGTGTTTGGGTAGCCAGTGGAGATGGGGATTCTTTGGCGATAGGTGGTAACCACTTTATACATTTGATAAGAAGAAATATAGATATAAATTTAATCTTATTCAACAATGAGATATACGGTCTGACCAAAGGACAGTTTTCACCTACTTCATTGATGGGACAAAAAACAAAATCATCACCATACGGTAATATTCAACCACCGTTTCATCCCGGTGAATTAGCGATAGGTTCCAGTTCGAGGTTTTTTGCCAGAGTTCCGGGAGGAAATACAAAAATGCAACAAGCTGTTTTCATTGAAGCTGAAAAATTTAAAGGCACCTCAATAGTAGAAGTATTGCAAAATTGTGTTATATTCAACGATGGTGCATTTGATAAATACACAGATAGAGCGGTAAAAGACGATGCACAGCTTTATGTTGAACACGGTAAACCAATGATTTTTGGTAAAAATAGTGACAAGGGAATCGTTTTGGACGGATTGAAACTCAAGGTTGTGACTATAGGAGAGGATGGGGTTACTGAAGATGATATTTTAGTTCACGATGCTAAGGAAAAGGACACAACATTGCATTTGATGCTTGCAAGATTGCATATGCCAGTTGTGACAGGTATAATCAGGGCTGTCGAAGAGAAGACTTACGATGAATTGTGTACTGAAAGAATTGAGCAAATGAAAAGTCAAGCAAAATTCAAGTCGGTAAATGAATTGTTTGCGAGTGGAGAAACTTATGAAGTTAAATAGATAGATTTTAATATTTTATAATTCAATAATAAAGATATGGGTTCTAGTGCTTTAGTACTTTTTTTTATAGTTGGTGTGTTTTTCATTGGTATTGCGGTTTCGGTAGCTGCGTTATTTGCACCAAGATCATCAAATTCCCAAAAACTCGATCCTTGGGAATGCGGAATTAAGCCTTTTGGCGATGCCTGGATTCAGTTTAAGGTTGGATACTATTTATTTGCGATTATTTATTTGATTTTTGATGTCGAAGTAGTATTTCTTGTTCCTTGGGCTGTTGTGATGAAGAAAATGGGAACAGTTGCATTTGTAGAGGCATTGATTTTTTTGGTAATCCTTGGTATAGGTCTATTGTATGCATGGAATAAAAAAGCATTAAAATGGGAGTAAAATCAGATATGAAGAATAAAAATAATCAAGATACCTTTCCGGGACAAGTTATTCCGGGGGGTAATGGAGGAAATATAGTAGTCGGAGTTTTAGACCAAATAATCAATTGGTCAAGGTCAAATTCGCTTTGGCCTTTGTACTTTGGTACATCTTGTTGTGCTATTGAAATGATGCAAACCGGCGCTGCCAGACACGATTGGTCAAGATTTGGAATGGAGGTTGCACGACCAACACCAAGACAGGCTGACGTAATAGTGATTGCGGGTACTATAACCAATAAGATGGCACCTGTGTTGAGAAAGCTCTACGATCAAATGGCTGAACCCAAGTATGTGGTTGCAATGGGAGCATGTGCAGTATCAGGGGGACCGTTTTACTATAATTCATATTCAGTTGTTAGAGGTGCGGATCATATTATCCCGGTTGATGTGTATGTACCCGGATGTCCTCCGAGACCTGAATCATTGCTTGATGCTATGATTAAACTACAAGAGAAGATTAAGACTTTTCACAATAGTAAGAGGAAAAATCCAATTGAAGGATTTGATGAAGGGAAAGTGGGTTGAATGTGATTGAAATATTTTGATTTCTATTAGGATACTTTATCGGGTAAAAATCATTAAACCCCGGGTATTAAAAGAAAAATAATTAAAAAATGACAAATTCGGAATTACAAGTTTTGGTGAGTTCATGGATGGATGATTTGGAATTTATAGATGAAGGAGTCCAGTATTTGACTGTAACAGTACCAAAAGAAAATTTGAGGGATTTAATGTTCAAATTGAGGGATGACAGCGAAGCGGCTTTTGACTATATGTTTTCGCTAACTGCTGTTGATTGGGGCAAAAACAGAGGAATGGTATATCATTTGGAGAGTACCAAATACAGACATATCATTGTAGTACATGTAAATACTGAAGACGAAACTCTGGATACTATATCTGATATATATCCGACTGCGATTTTGAATGAAAGAGAGGCTTATGATTTGATGGGAATAAAATTCACAGGACATCCTGATTTGAGAAGATTGTTTTTGCAGGATGACTGGGTAGGACATCCATTGCGCAAGGATTATGTTGATGAAGCAAATATGATCGTGAAGTAATTCATTTTGATTAAAAAAAACAAAAGATTAGCTAGTATGACTACTACTGAGATTGACAATAAAACAGGGTTAGTAACTCAAGAATACAAGATAAATATGGGTCCTCAACACCCGGCAGCTCACGGTGTATTGAGACTTGTATTGACTCTTGATGGAGAGATTATCGAAAAAGTAGATCCTGATCTGGGATATATTCACCGAGGTATCGAGAAGATGACAGAAAGAGATACTTATAAGCAAATAGTTCACTTAACAGACAGATTGGATTATTTGTCTTCTCATATCAATAACGAAGCTGTTTGTCTTGCTGTGGAAAACGCTTTGGAAATAGAAGTGCCTGACAGGGTAAAGGTGATAAGGACTATAATTGCTGAATTGACAAGACTTGCTTCACATCAACTTTGGTGGGGAGTAATGGGAATGGATATTGGAGCGCTTACTACTTTTATGTATGCTTTTAGAGATAGAGAGCTGATCAATGATATCATGGAAGAGACATGTGGAACAAGATTGACCATGAATTATAATAAACCGGGTGGTTTGATGTTTGATATTCACCCTAATTTTCAGAAGAGAGTAAAGGAATTCATCAAGCACTTTAAAGTATCATTGCCTGAGTATAATACTTTGCTTTCAGGTAATGTGATTTTCAAGAAAAGGCTTCAAGGAATTGGATATATGTCAAAGGAAGATGCTATTGCATATGGAGTTTCAGGTCCCTCAGCAAGGGGTTCTAATATTTCCTGTGATGTCAGAAAAATTCATCCGTATAGTGCATATGACAGGGTTGATTTTAATGAAATATTGATGGAGGGAGGAGATTCTTACGATAGATATATGGTGAGGATGAAAGAAATGGAGGAATCGATGAAGATAATCGAGCAGTTGGTTGATAATATTCCTGAAGGGGATTTTGAAACAAAAACAGCTGCGGTTTTGAAATTACCAAAGGGTGAGTATTACCAAAAAGTAGAATCCGCAAGGGGTGAATTTGGGGTATTTATCGTAAGTGACGGTAAAAAGAGTCCTTACAGGATGAAATTCAGGTCACCGGGATTTGCCAATTTGTCAATATTGGACAAAATTTCAAGGGGGCATAAAATAGCCGATTTGGTAGCGATTATGTCATCATTGGATTTTGTGATTCCTGATATTGACAGATAAGAAAGAATAGTAGAGGAATAGAACAAATAACTATAAAAAAACTATAATAAATTAAAGAGTATGTATGATTTTTCGAAAATGACGGGAGCAATACATGATTGGTTGAGTTCGATTATGCCTGATTTGGGAGTTATAATAACAGAATGGGTTATAATAGGGCTTATCTTTTTAGCCTTTTTTGCATTGCTTGGACTTGTTTTGGTTTATGCTGAAAGGAGGATTGCCGGGTTTTTCCAATTTCGATTGGGACCTAACAGAGTTGGACCTTTTGGGATGTTTCAAACGGTTGCGGATACTGTAAAATTATTATTGAAGGAGTTGGTAGGAACAGATAGAGCGGATAAATTCTTGTACAATTTGGCACCATTCTTTTTGATTATCGCTGCGTTGATGGCTATGGCAGCTATCCCTTATGGTTTGGGATTAACGGCTTATAATGTGAATATAGGACTATTCTTTATGATGGCGATTTCCTCCATAGGTGTTATCGGTATTTTATTGGCAGGATGGGCGAGCAATAATAAATATTCTATGATAGGTGCTTTGAGAAGTGGTGCTGTTATTATAAGTTATGAATTATCTCTTGGATTGTCTTCTGTTTTGGCGATGATTTTACTCGCCGGCACACTTAATATGAATGAAATTGTGATGAGTCAACAAGCGGGATGGTGGTTATTCAGAGGTCATATACCGGCGATAATTGCATTTATAGTATTCATTATAACAGGGACGGCGGAGACTAACAGAGTTCCATTTGACCTTACAGAAGCTGAGTCAGAATTAGGTGCAGGATTTCACGCTGAATATTCAGGAATAAAATTTGCATTTTTCTTCTTGGCGGAATTTGTGAATATGTTTATTATTTCAGCAATCGCTGTAACGGTATTCCTTGGAGGATGGTTACCAATACATATCCCTTATTGGGAAGGATTCAATAATATTATGGATTATATACCCGGACCGATTTGGTTTATGATAAAAACAAGTGGTGTGATTTTCTTATTGATGTGGTTTAGATGGACTTTCCCAAGGTTGAGAATTGATCAGATATTGACATTGGAGTGGAAGTATTTATTGCCTATCAGTTTGATAAATTTAATATTAATGGCTTTTATCGTGATGATGGGGTGGGTGTTTTAAGGTTTAAGGTTTAAGGTTCAAGGTTTAAAGTTTAAGGTTCAAAGTTTAAGGTTTAAAGTTTAAAGATAAAAGTAAGAAGTAAAAAAAGATAAAATGAATGCAGTTATAAATTATTTTTCAGAGATAATTGGAGGATTTAAGACCTTGCTTCAAGGCATGGGTATAACGGGCAAGCACTTTTTCAGGGCTCATAAAGAAATTATCACTCAACAATATCCAGACAATAGAGATACCTTGACATTTGAGGACAGGTATAGAGCACAGGTTTATATGGAGCATGATGAGAACAATGAGCATAGATGTGATGCATGTCAGACATGCGAAATTGCCTGTCCTAATGGTTCTATTGAGATAATTTTTGATAGAGTGGTAGATCCTGAAACAGGAAAGAAAAAGAAAGTTTTAGATAAACATATTTATCATTTGGGTATGTGTACACTTTGTAATTTATGTGTGTTGGCTTGTCCAACCGAGGCGATTAAGATGAGTCACGAGTTTGAGACAGCAGTTTATGATCGCTCTGAATTAACAAAAGCACTTAATAAACCCGGGTCTAAATTAAAAGAAAGTTAAATTTTAAATTATGAAAAATATTTTATACATTTCACTTTTGTTTATTACATGCAATCTACTTAATTCACAGGATTTAGTTGTCATATCAGATTCAACTCTTATTGGTCATTATATTGATTTTACCGAAGGAATAGATAATGACTATTATGCTTTAAATGATTATAATAATTTGTTTAAATTTGATTTTGAAGGTAATTTTGAAAAAATAGATATTGATTTAGATTCTTGGAATAGTGCGACATCTGTTGAGATAGGACCGGATAGTAGCATATATATATCTTCAAAAAAAGGTATTTTTAAATTAAATGAAGATAATTCATTGGAGCAGATATATGATGAAAAAACATCGAGTTTTGCTTTTGGTAAAAATGGTGATATTTTTGCAATTGGAGTAAGTCCTTTAGCAAAATATGCAATATCTGTCTATTCAAATGGTCAATGGAAACAATATAATGAAAGCAACAGTATAATGAAGGATGATAATGTTTTTGATGTCAAAGTTGACAGCAAAGGTGTTGCATGGGTCGGAGCTCAAGATGGATTGTATAGAATTAAAAATGGTAAACTTAAATTAATTAGTGATGAAACTGTCTGGTTTATTCATATAGATCAAAATGATAAGAAATATTTGGCACATAGTAGTGGAGATCTTTCTACAATTGAACCGGGGAAGACTAATTTAAAATCCATTTCTTGGCAAAATGCAACCGGAAGGTTCATTACCGGAAATGTCAATGGAACTATATATGTCACAGAGGGATTTAGAAACATGTATTTATATTATAATAATGTTTGGGAGAAGAAATCTTTAGATGATTACAATATTCCATCCAATATAAAAAGATGTATGTTTATGGATAGAAAAGGAAATATGTTTTTGTCTGTTAGCGATCAAGATGATATTTATGTTTTTAAAAATAATAAAGTAGGTACATTTAATCAAATTGTCAATGATAATATAGTTATTTCACCAAATCCTGCAAATGATATATTTAGAATTGAAACGAGCATTAATATTGATGAACTTTTATTAATGGATTCTTATGGTAATTTAATTTTTAAAGATAAGGGAATTAAAAACGGATATGAATTGTCAACTGTTAATATGAAGTCCGGAATATATTTTCTTACTTTAAAGAAGAAGAATAATGTTATTACTAAAAAAGTGATTGTATTAAAGAATAAATAGTATGGGAGCACAGATAATGTTTTATATTTTAGCAGCAGTTATATTGATATTTTCATTTTTAGCTGTTACCAGTCGAAAAGTAATGAGGGCTACGGTCTATCTATTATTTGTATTGTTGGCAACTGCCGGCTTATATTTTATAATAGATTATAATTTTATGGCAGGAATCCAATTGATTGTTTATGCAGGAGGTATTGTAGCATTGATTGTATTTGCTGTAATGTTGACTGAGAGAATTGGGGATAAAATTGAAGGTCCCTCTACAATGCAAATGATTTTGGCGGCTTTGGTTTCAGTAATTGGTGCCGGAGTTACTATTTCTGTTTTATTGGGACACAATTTCAAGCAAGCATCACAAGATGTAGGTCAGGATGTTTCTAGAATTGGAGAGAATCTACTAAATTACGGTGATGGAGGATATGTTTTGCCATTTGAGGTTGTGAGTATTTTATTATTGGCATCTATGATAGCGGCAATCGTAGTAGCTAAAAGAAAATTTGAAAATTAAAGATTATGATACAAGGAATAGGAGTAACTGATTTTTTTATTATTTCTACACTTATGTTCTTTATGGGTGTATATGGTTTTATCACAAGGAAAAATCTTATAACTATATTAATTGCCATTGAATTAATATTGAATGCAGTGGCTATTAATTTTGTGATTATCAATAAGTATCTATACCCTGAAGGCTTACACGGGCAGATTTTTTCGATATTTATTATCGCGGTGGCGGCAGCAGAAGTGGCGATTGCAATAGCGATAGTAATTGATTTTTACAGAACGCATAAGAGCGTCAGTGTTGAGGAAGGAGAAATGATGAAATATTAGTTGGAGCGAAATTAAAATTAAAATAATAAAACAATAGAATATGGATTGGTCATATACAATTTGGATTCCATTATTACCTCTGATCGGATTTTTGATAATCGGGTTTGTTGGTAGGAAATTACCTTATCCGGTACCGGGATTGATTGGAACAACGGGGATATTCGGTGCATTGGTATTGTCGTATATTACGGCATATAGATACTTTTTTGTTGCAAACACAGCCGGGTCATTTGAGCCGATTAAGGGGGTAGAAATGCTTTGGATGACATTTTCCGATAAACTTCATTTCAATATGGGGGTATTGTTGGATCCGATATCTGTAATGATGTTGGTGGTTGTTACTACAGTTTCATTTTTAGTGCATTTGTACAGTATAGGATACATGAAAGGCGATCCCGGATTTGGGAGATTTTTCACTTTCTTATCTTTATTCACTTTTTCAATGTTGGGATTGGTAGTTGCCACGAACTTATTTCAAATATATTTCTTTTGGGAGTTGGTGGGAGTTTCATCCTATTTGTTGATTGGATTTTATTACGAAAAGCCCTCAGCTATTTTAGCTTCAAAGAAAGCTTTTATTGTGACTAGATTTGCTGACTTCTTTTTCTTAATCGGTATATTGGTTATTTCATATTATACAGGTACTTTTGATTTCTTGACATTGAATGGAATGTCAGAGAGTACTCTTGCAAGTGTCGGTTCAGCCAGTTTTATGGGGATGTCGGTATTGGCATTAGGATTGACTTTAGCATTTATAGGTGGTGCAGGGAAATCTGCAATGTTTCCATTACATATTTGGTTGCCGGATGCTATGGAAGGTCCAACACCTGTTTCTGCATTGATTCACGCTGCGACAATGGTTGTTGCCGGAGTCTTTTTGGTTGCAAGACTATTTCCGATGTACTATCATGTTGATGGGGGATCGGTATTGCATATTATAGCATTTGTAGGAGCCACTTCATCTTTGATAGCTGCCATTATCGCTACCACGCAGATGGATATCAAGAGGGTTTTAGCATTCTCTACTATGTCTCAGATTGGATATATGATGTTGGCTCTTGGAGTATCAGGGTATGAAGGACACCACGGATTGGGATATACCGCTTCTATGTTTCACTTATTTACGCATGCATTCTTCAAATCATTACTGTTCTTGGGTGCTGGATCCATAATTCATGCTGTACACAGCAATTATATGACCAAGATGGGTGGACTGAGAAAATATATGCCTATAACACACATCACATTTTTATTAGCGGCTTTGGCTATTGCAGGAATTCCTCCTTTTGCCGGTTTCTTTAGTAAGGATGCCATATTGGATGCTGCATATATGCATAATAAAATATATTTTTGGATTGGTTGGTTTGTTGCCGGCTTGACGGCATTTTATATGTTCAGGTTATACTTTAGGATATTTTGGTATGAGGATAGAGAGTATCACCACACTCCGCATGAATCTCCTTTAACAATGACCTTACCGCTGATGATATTAGCTGTATTATCAGTAGTAGCAGGGTTTGTATTTTTCTATTTTTTACCTTTTGGAACATATATTACTCCAACAGGAGAAGAATTTCATATGCATATAGACTACTTTTTAGCAGGTATTAGTGTATTAGTAGGAATTGTGGGAATTGTTATTGCCTGGATAATGTATTTCAAGAAGAATGATAAAGCGGAAAAAGTTGCCAAAGCATTTGGCGCGTTTTATAAATGGACTTACAACAAATTCTATATAGATGAAATTTATATGTTTGTAACAAAGAAAATAATGTTTGGGATTATATCTGCGGGATGGATGTGGTTTGATACATATATTGTTGATGGATCTATGAATTTGATTGGGAATACTACTGTCAAGACATCTCACGCATTGAAGAAAATTCAATCAGGAAAGTTACAGGACTATGTATATGGAGTGGTTTTGGGAGTTGTCGCATTAGCAGTGATTTTTATATATATTTGGACACGTTGATAATAATATAAATTATGAATATATTAACACTATTAGTAGTAATACCGGCTTTAACGATTTTGGGATTGATATTCACAAAAGGTTATAAGCAAGCTCGACTTCTTTCAGCGGTAGGAATGGGATTGCAATTTGTTGCAACTTTATATTTGGTTTATATGTATTTTCAAGCTAGAGGAGCGGGAAATACCGATGAATTTTTGTTTGAGCAAAACTTGGTTTGGTTCAAATCACTAAATATACACTATCATGTAGCGATAGATGGTATAGGGGTATTGATGATGCTATTGACATCTATCATTACTTTTGCCGGAGTTTTTGCTTCTTGGGAAGTTATGGATTTGGCCAAGGAATTTTATATATTTTTGATTATGCTGGCGATGGGAGTCTTTGGATTTTTTATCGCTCAGGATTTGTTCACGATGTTTGTCTTTTATGAGATAGCTGTGATTCCGATGTATGTATTAATCGGTATCTGGGGAACAGGACCAAAAGAATATTCAGCGATGAAACTTACATTGATGTTGATGGGAGGTTCTGCGCTATTGATGGTAGCATTGCTCGGTATTTACTTCAATTCTGAGACAGCTGCCGGATTGCATACTTTTGATATGCAGGAATTGTCAAAAATGCATTTTCCTTTTGCGATTCAAAAATTCTTTTTTCCATTTGCTTTTGTTGGTTTTGGAGTATTGGGAGCTTTGTTTCCTTTTCATACTTGGTCACCTGACGGTCACGCATCAGCACCTACTGCGGTATCAATGCTTCACGCCGGGGTATTGATGAAACTTGGTAGTTACGGTGCATTTAGAGTAGCTATGTATTTGATGCCGGAAGCAGCTGTGTATTTTGCTGACTTTTTCTTGATTTTGACAGGATTTAGTGTTATATACGGTGCATTTGTAGCTGTGAGAAAGACGGATTTGAAATTTATTAATGCGTATTCATCAGTGAGTCACGTTGGATTGATTTTATTTGCTTTGATGATGTTTACCAAGACTGCTTTTACCGGAGCAATACTTCAAATGATATCTCACGGTTTGATGACAGCAATGTTCTTCGGTTTGATTGGGATGATTTACGGTAGGACTCATACAAGAGAGATTCATAAAATGGGTGGTTTGATGAAGATATTGCCTGTTATTTCAGCTACATATGTTATTGCCGGATTGGCATCATTGGGATTGCCTGGATTATCAGGATTTGTGGCCGAAATGAATATATTTGTTGGTGCTTGGGAAAATCCAAATTTATTGAACAGAGTATTTAGTGTAATTGCCATATCAGCTATAGTAGTTACAGCTGTATATATATTGAGAGTAGTTGGAGTTTTGTTGATGGGACCGTTGAAGAATCCGGAGCATGCAAATTTGCCAAAAGTAAAATGGTTTGAAAGAGTAGTCATAATATTATTAATGGGTTCAATTGTTGGTATGGGTACTATGCCTTTGTGGATCACAGATACTATTAGAGAAGGATTGGTTCCGATTATGGAGAAATTTGTGCATTAGGGAAGTGAAAGAGTGAAGCGGGATAAACTTGCTAAACGAATAAAGATTAAAAAAGGATTTAAAGATTTAAAAACAAAATAAATGGATTTAAGCAACTTTTTTTCGATAATGAGAGGTGAAATAGTCCTTGCTGCGATAATATTGATATTGTTGTTAGCGGAAATTGCGACCAAGGACAAGGAAAAAGTAATTCATCTGGCGATAGGATTGTTTTTGGTGCATACGGTACTTGGATTTTTTGGAGTAGGTGAGGGAGTACTGTTTGGAGGGATGTTTAAGACGAGTTCTTTGGTGAATATGTTTAAAAATATTCTTAATGTCGGTGTTATGATAGTACTGTTCCAGTCAGCAGAATGGGTCAAAAGTAAACTGAAGAAGAATGAGAGGGTTACGGAATTTTATATTTTACTATTTTCTTCGCTTTTGGGTATGTACTATATGATTTCAGCGGGAGATTTCTTGATGTTTTATATAGGTATCGAAATGGCTAGTTTACCGGTAGCAGGATTAGCAGCCTTTGATCTCTATCAAAAAAGATCTGCTGAAGCTGCATTGAAGTATATTTTTCTAGCAGCTATTACTTCAGGTATATCCTTATTAGGTATTTCATTCTTGTATAGTGCATCAGGTACTATTTTCTTTGATGAGTTGAAACCATTTATGACCAATGACAGCTTGATTACTCTAGGATTTTTATTCTTTTTGGTAGGATTATTATTTAAGATATCTATTGTACCATTTCATTTGTGGACAGCGGATGTATATGAAGGAGCGCCTATCGGAGTCACTTCTTATCTTTCTGTTATTTCAAAGGGAGCATCAGCATTTATATTGGTAATTATCCTGTTTACTATGGCAAGACCGATAATGGAGTTATGGAGAGAGGTGATATATATGTTGTCAATATTGACAATGTTCATAGGTAATATTTTTGCATTGAGACAGAAAAATATGAAGAGGTTTTTGGCATTTTCTTCAATCGCACAAGCGGGATTTATCATTTTAGGTATGTTATCAGGAAGTCAATTAGGTATGTCAGCCGTAGTATTTTTCCTCGCTACCTATATATTTTCCAATCTTGGAGCTTTTGGAGTTGTATATGCAATAGCAAACCAAACAGGTAAAGAGGAAATGGATGATTACAACGGGTTTTACCGTACAAATCCATTATTGAGTGTATTGATGATGCTTGCATTGTTTTCATTGGCAGGTATTCCACCTGTAGCCGGATTCTTCGGTAAGTTTTTCTTGTTTATGTCAGCGGCAAGCGTAGGTTATTACTGGTTGATATTTTTTGCTGTAATAAATGTTACGATTTCGCTATATTATTATTTGCTTGTTGTTAGAGCTATGTTTGTACGTAAGAACGATAATCCTATTCCTGCATTTAAGAGTGATTTGTATATGAAGATAGGATTGATATTACCGGCAGTCGGTATTTTGTTGTTGGGTTTGTACAGTCCGGTATATGAGCATATCAATGAATTGGTGGGAATGTTTTTGAAATAGAAAAAAGTATTGTAAAATCTGCATTAATGTAAGATTGACGGATTAAAATAGATTAAAATATAAAAATATATTATTATGCCTTTTGCAGCAAAACATCAGTTTGGAGAAATAAACGGAACAAGGGTAAGCTTTGTAGAGAAAAAGATATCAGAGGAAAGAATGCAATTTTTAAAAGATTTACTTGAGTATAATGGATTTGAAGTTATTGTTCAAGAAGAGAAAAGGAAGAGTGAGGAAGATCCTCAACTTTATACTCTCGGGGTAACTGACATGATGTTTAACCCTGTGATATGGGTTTATGATCGTAAACTCAAGACAAAGGACGGTAGAATAGTAAGCGCAGACTATTGGTTTCAAAAAAAGGAAGAAACCAAGCCCCAATACTGGGAAAGTATGTGGGATTAATATCTACTGATTTTTTGATGACGCTATATAATTGCAATTAGATTATCGATATGTTTTTCTTCGGTTGCCCATGAGGTAACCAATCTTATACAAACATTGTCACTATCTATATTCCTCCATTCGTGAAAAAGAAATTTTTGTTTCAATTTGGTAATGATGTCTCGAGGGAAAATAGGTAATAGAATATTTGTTTGTGGCTCGGCAAGAAATTTATATCCGGAGTTTCTGATTCCCTCAGCTAATTTCCCGGCCATTTTATCTGTGTGACTTGCTATGTCCAAATACATATTTCCTCTGAATAATTCAGCGAACTGAATTCCAAAAATTCTCCCTTTTGCCAATAGAGCACCCTTTTGTTTCATAGAGTATCTAAACTTGGTTGTTAGTTTCTCATTGAAGATAACAATTGCTTCACCAAGTAAGGCTCCGTTTTTAGTACCTCCGATATACAATACATCAACCAAATCTTTGATATCCTCAAAAGCCAAATCTTGTTCCCTTGCTACCAATGAAGCAGCTAATCTGGCACCGTCCATGTATAGTAATAAATCATTTTCAAGGCAAAACCGGCGAAGTTCTTCTAAATCTTTTTTGGTGTATATTGTCCCCATTTCCGTTGAGTTGGAGATATAGACCATTTTTGGGACTACCATATGTTCATCACAATGCTCAATCAATGTGGGTTTGATTACACTTGGTGTTAGCTTTCCGTTGGCAGTATCTAATTCGATAATCTTATGTCCTGTAAATTCAATCGCACCTGTTTCGTGTACGGCAATATGAGCTGTTTTAGCTGCAATTACAGCTTCGTAAGGTCGTAAAGATGCAGAAATAACGAGGAGGTTTGCTTGGGTTCCTCCTGATACAAAATGTACATCTGCTCCGGGTGCTGCTATGGTCTGCCTGATCAAATTTGCTGCCTCCAGACAAAAATCGTCATTACCATAGCCCAGCTGCTGTTGAAAATTATTATCTTGAAGTGCTTTTAATATTTTTGGATGTGCACCCTCACTATAATCATCCATAAAGCTATATCTCTTCATCATTACACATTTAATTTTTGGCCGCAATATTTGCAAAATTCTGCATCGTTGTCATGTCCCTCTTTTCCACAAAATCTACAAGATTGTGTTTCGATTTCCGTTGATTTGTGTTTTGAACTCTGGACTATCTCGGCAGATACGATACCGGTAGGTACTGCGATAACCGCATATCCTAAAATCATAATCATTGAAGCTAGAAACTGACCTAGAGGAGTTGTCGGAGCAATATCACCATACCCGACAGTGGTCAGTGTCACGATAGCCCAATATACGCTTCTCGGTATATTATCGAAGTTATCATTTGTTTTACCCTCGACTAAGTACATAATCGAACCAAAAATAATAACTACCAAGACTACAAAATACAGAAAGACGGTAATCTTTGGAATACTTGCTTTGATTGATTTTGTGATTATTTTGCCTTGGTTGACATGATTGCCGAGTTTGAATATCCTAAACATTCTCAACAACCTGAGAGCTCTTATAACGAGAAGATATTGAGTGCCGATAAAGATAAGACTCAAATAAGTCGGTAGTATTGCAAGTAAATCTACTATTCCGAAAAAACTGGTCAGGTATTTTACAGGTCTATAGACGCTATAAATTCTAAAAAAATATTCGATAGTAAATAAAATAGTCAGAGTCCATTCTATCTTCACAAGTATGTGGTGGTAATGAATGTCAATGCTTTTTACCGATTCCAGCATGACAACTATAATACTCAAAGCAATAAGTATAAGAAGAATGACATCAAATAATTTTCCAGCAAAAGTATCTGCTTCAAAAATGATTTCATGAAGTTTATCTTTAGTCGTATATTCTTTCTTTTTTTTCATAAGCGGCATTGAAAACGGTGTAATTCATTTTTTTCGATTTTCCTATTCTTCGCCACTAACTCCTAAAGGAAAATCAGCCCACAATGCAAAAAAATGAAATGGCACATAAAAACGGTGTAAAATTATTAAAAATAGCACGATTGACCAGCTTTTTAATACAAAAAGCAAAATAATTTTTATTTTTATTAAAATGTATTTGCAAATTAGAAAATACATTTTATCTTTGCACTCGCTTTTTAAGGCTAGAGAGACTCGGTAGCTCAGCCGGTAGAGCAACGGCCTTTTAAGCCGTGGGTCCTGGGTTCAAATCCCAGCCGGGTCACAAAGCTTCTTAATTTATTTTAAGAAGCTTTTTTTATGTAGTTAATTCCTGTGGATTTATAAATTTGGGGATAAACAGGAAACGTACATTTTTGTTGGAATATCCAATCCCCTTATATCTTGATTGTCTAAACCTTATAGGTTTTTGAAACCTATAAGGTTTGGGAGTGTGCTATAAGATTAGTCCTCAAATTTATTGGGGGGATAACAGGAAAAACACCATTTTTTTATAGTGCGCTTCAGTGCACTTCTTCTTTTCTTTTCCCAAAATATTATGGAAAAAACCCAAAAAAACGAAATACATCCGACCTCTTTGTGAATAGTTTTTCATATATTAGCATTTCAAAAGTATTTTTTATGAAAAATCTACCAATCGGAATACAAACATTAAGCAAAATAATAGAAGGAGATTTTGTATATGTTGATAAGACTGAAATAGCATATAGTTTGATTCAAAAAGCAGGCTATTATTTTCTTTCCCGACCGCGCCGGTTTGGTAAAAGCTTGTTTTTGGATACTCTTAAAGAGATTTTTGAGGGAAACAAAGAATTGTTTAAAGGTCTGTATATTTACGACAAATGGGATTGGGAGGTAAAGTATCCTGTATTACGAGTAAGTTTAGGGTCTGGGGTACATAAAACGGTTCAGGATTTATCGGAAAACTTATTATGGATTTTAAAAAAAACCGAGAGAGACTTGGGTATAAATTGCAATACCAATCTGAAACCAAAGCAATGTTTTGAACATTTATTATTTTCCGCTTATGAAAAATACAACCAAAAAGTAGTTATCCTAATCGATGAATACGACAAACCTATCCTTGATAATATTACCGATAAGGATGTCGCTCGTGAAATGCGAGATGCTATGAAAGATTTTTATGGTGTTATCAAAGATAATGATGCTTATATTCAATTTGTATTTATTACCGGAGTTAGCAAATTCTCCAAAATGAATTTGTTTAGTGGATTGAACAATCTTGAAGATATTACTTTGCATCCTCATTATGGAAATATATGTGGTTATACTCATAATGATTTGCTAACTGTTTTTGAAGAACACTTAAGAGAAGCTGATATGCAGAAAGTTAAGCAATGGTACAATGGCTACAATTATTTTGGAGACAAAGTATATAACCCGTTTGATATTTTACTATTTATATCCAATGAATTTGAATTTAGGAATTATTGGTGGGAAACAGGTAATCCTTCATTTCTAATAGATATGCTTAAAACACAAAATTATTATATTCCTGAATTGGAAAATTTTACTGCAAATGAAGAAATATTAAATACTTTTGATGTTGAAAGAATTGAATTGGTTGCTTTGCTATGGCAAACAGGCTATCTTACTATTACAAAAAAATCAAGTACTCTTTTTGGTATAAAGTATTTATTGAATACTCCAAACAGAGAAATACAAACGTCTCTTAACAGTCTTTTCATAACTTATTTGACCGGACAAGTAACAGAAAAATTAAAATATCAGGAAAAATTGTTTAATATGCTTGACAAACCTGATTTGGAAGGCTTCAAAGATGCTCTTTTTACGCTGTTTGCCTCCATTTCTTATACCAATTTTACCAATAGCAAGCTATACAAATATGAAGGATATTATGGAAGTGTTGTATATGCTTACCTCGCAAGTATAGGGCTTGATATTATACCTGAAGATATCACTAATCTCGGCAGAATGGATTTGTCGGCAAAACTCGAAGACAAAGTGTTTATTTTTGAATTTAAACTTGCAGAAAAAGCCACCGGTAAAGCCTTAAAACAAATCAAAGAGAAAAGATATTGGGAAAAATATCAAGACTTTAAAGATATTTACCTTATCGGCATAGAATTCAGCCGGGAACAAAGGAATATTATCGGGTATGAGTGGGAAAAGGTGTAGATATTTATACTGCGCTTCAGCGTACTTACTTATTTTAATATAGGAATAACCTTTTATGCCAAAAACCTTTGCAAAATTCTTGTATTTTGAATTCAATTCTTAATTTTGAAGAAATTTAAGTAATTCGCGTCTATTTAGTGTCTGGTCGAAAACACATCAAATTTGAAATTGATTCTTATTGTCATCTTTAGCCTTTTTTACAAGTGATTGATACAAAGGCATCAAATCATTGCAAAAAAGCCAAAATCTGATCAATAATTATCTGAATTTCAAAAATTGCCTGTTTTCTACCAGGCACTATTCAGGTAGTATTTTTTCAATTCAAAATACATTTTTTTAATAGATACAGTAATTCAATCAATATGAAAAGAAAAGTTTCGTTTATAATTGTGATTATTTGGTTTGCATTTGGGCTAAATGGACAGGACAATTCAATATTTTATACCTATAAGGAAATTCAAGATTCCAATATTTACAAATTGTCATTGGATATTAATACTACATCTTTTCTTAAAAATAATGAGTATTTTGAAGTGATAAGGGGTTGGACAGGAATAGGGTTTATGGCAAAGCCGAAACTAGTTTATCAACCTACACATAGCACTCAAATTCAAGCAGGGTATTTTTTCGAGAAATATTCGGGAAGAAGTGATTTGTATAAGCCGATTCCTCTTTTTAGAATCCGTCAAAAACTCTCAAAATCCCTTGAGGTAGTAATGGGACATCTATATGGAAACTTGGATCACAAATTGTATGAGCCGATGTTTCTATTTGATAGATATTATTCGGATAATATTGAGTACGGTATTCAATTTTTGTTTAACAACAAGTATTTTGATAGTGATTTATGGATGAATTGGGAAAAATTTATTTTCTACGATGATCCTTTTAAGGAAGAGTTTGTTTTGGGCTATAGAGCAAATCTTAAATATGATTTTTCGGATAGATTCAAAGTCAAATTGCCTCTTCATTATACTTGGACACATGCCGGGGGGCAAATTGATAAACACGATGAAAACCGTGGCTCAATCATGTCTTTGAATAATAAAATGGCAGGATTGGAATTGATTTATAGCAGTGGAGCAAAATGGTTGAAAAGAGTCAGTTTGGAATACGATTATTTTGATTACAAAGCCGGAGCAAATCCACCGGAGGGAGAAAAATTTCATCAGGCATTTGATAAGGGGTATGGGCATTATCTCAAATCCAATATCGATTTTGGATCTTTGAAACTGATGCTAGGCTATTGGAAGGCGCATAATTTTATTGCTAAAAGGGGTGAAAATATATTTGCTTCCGTCTATGATCATTTTCCGGATATTCAAATTAGCGACAAGGAGTTGTACAATTTCAAATTTATCTATGATTATAAAATAAAAAACGGGATTGTTTTTAGCATCAGATCAGACCTGTATTACAGACCTGTGACAAAAAATATGTTTTATTCTTACGCTTTTTATTTTATATACAATGATTCATTTTTATTGAGAAAGGTTTATTAGTGCAGGAAGATAATTAAAATATAACTATTTTGTGAAAAATTTAATAATATGAAGATAAAGTTTCCCCTTTCAATATTTATGATTATAGTATATTTTCATCTATTTGCACAAATTAACACTATCAAGCTAAAACCCGATTCATCTTTTATTGAAAAAACAGTAATCTTAGAAGTTGATTCGATAAAAATAGAAGGGACTCTACTTCTGCCTAATACAACCGCAAAAATACCTGTGGTATTGATTATAGCCGGATCGGGACCAACAGATAGAAATGGGAATAATCCGATTATGAAAAATAATAGTTTAAAAATGCTGGCTGATAGTTTGGCTAAGTACAATATAGCTTCTTTGAGATATGACAAAAGGGGAATAGCAAAAAGCAAGATTAAAAATCTCAAAGAATCGGATTTGCGATTTGAAGATTATATCAATGATGCTGTAAGATGGTTTGAAAAATTGAAAAAGGATACATCCTTTAGTGAAATAGTGATAATGGGACACAGTGAAGGATCACTTATTGGAATGGTTGCAGCATTAAAAGCTGGAGCAGATAAATACATATCACTGGCCGGTACCGGTAAATCCGCAAATCAAATTATAAGAGATCAACTGAAAGCACAGCCTGAATATATTACTAATGCGGCTTTGCCATTATTGAAAATTCTCGAAAAAGGGGATACTACACATAATGTTCCTCCGTTATTGGCTTCTCTTTTTAGACCTGATATACAACCATATTTGATTTCATGGTTTGGATACGATCCTGCAAAAGAGATTAAGAAGCTTGATATCCCGGTACTTTTGGTTCAGGGTACAACCGATATACAGGTTTCAGTGGATAATCTGGAACTATTAAAGCAGGCAAACCCTGATGTGGATACTCTTATTGTTAATGGGATGAATCATATATTAAAAGAAGCACCTGCAGACAGATTGAAGAATCTTGAGACGTATTATAAACCTGATTTGCCTTTAGCAAAAGGGGTGGTTAAAAAGATTGTTGAATTTATTAAAAATTAATCAATTAATTAAAAGAAATGCAATCATCAACTAATGTTTTTTTTGATTCCCCAATCTCTTCAATAAATTTGACGAAACTCTCAAAAAATCAGAAGTTGTAATCACGCCTATAAGTTCGCCGTTTTCAACAACGGGAAGATTTTCTATTTCATTTTCAATAATTAATTTTGCTGCTGTTTCTATATCTTCTTCTTGAGTTACCGTTATTGGTTCCTTTATCATTATATCCTTGACTGTTAAAAATTCACCGTCTTTTTTAAGGTTTTTGTTTTTTATGAGATAGTTCAATACCTTTTTGATATTAACGACACCTACAAGTTTTCCTTTTTGATCTTCCACAAGGGCAAAACCGGTTTTTCTCCATGACATAAGATCTGCTACAAACTCTATTATATCGTCATCATGGACAGTAAATAAATCCGTTTGCATAAACTCGCTAACCAAAAGTTTTGACGGATTATATTTATCCAAAGATTTGTATTTAGGCATTTCCCATTCAGAGACTGGAAGGTTTTTATTTTGGTTACTAATCATTGCGGAGGTCAAAGTTGACAAAGCCTGATCGTCTGTTCCTTTTTCTTTGAGTTTTGTATAAGCTTTGAGTTGCCATCTTGCTCCATTCATATGTTTTAAGGCTCTATTTTCTATAACTCCAAGATATTTATCTATATCTTTTTTATCTATATTTTTGCTCTCAAGTCCTTTGCGGGCAATCGGAATCAATTTATCCAAAGCAAGTCTTGTAGGAGATATTTTTTCATCATTAAACCAAGTGAGTTTTGTGTCTATTCCGAATTTTGCCGCTTTCCCAAAATTGTCTTTTGCATCGCTAAAGGAAATATGATCTCGAATATCATCAACTTCCATCGCCATACCGATCATAGCACCTAGCCAAAAGACTGCATTAGCCATTTCGTCCAATACTGTAGGACCTGCCGGTAATACTCTATTTTCTATTCTCAAATGTGGTTTTCCCGTATCGCTTATACCATAGCAAGCTCTATTCCATCTATACACGGTTGAATTATGAACATTTAGAGCCATTAATTTCGGTGTTATATTTTTATCTATTTTTTCAAGTGAATTTTCAGAAACATCAGCACTTAACAATACTCTGAATCTTGCGATATCATCCTTATAAATTTCAAGGATTGAGTCTTTGATCCATTCGTTTCCAAATCTAACACGAGGACTTCTTTCCCTAAGGTGATCATGAGAAGATCTAGTATCGAGAGCTTGCTGAAATAAAGCTATTCTGGATTCGTGCCACAATCTTTTGCCGAATACCAAAGGTGAGTTTGCTGCAATAGCCATTGTAGGAGCAGCCAGAACTTGAGAAATATTATACATTTTAGCAAATTCATCCGGATTGATTTGAAGATGAACTTGAAAGGATGTATTGCATGCTTCAATCAAAGGAGAATCGTGCTTTACAATCAATTCATCTATTCCAAGTATTTTTAACTCAAATGATTCGCCGAGTTGTTGGCTATTGATAGCCTCCATCAAAGCTCTATAACGTTTTTTAGGAGTAAGATTTTTTAGATCTAGATCAAATTTTCTTATGGTAGGCAATATGCCGGTGAGTACTATTTGAGAACCCAATATATCAAGCTCTTCTTGAATAATATGTAAGTATGAGTTGATTTCATTCTCCATTTTGGAAAATGCTTTTTTCTCAAAAACCCTTGGTTTTAGATTGGTTTCGATATTAAATTTGGCCAATTCTGTTTCTATCCAGCCTTTATCCGCCAATTTATCTACGACATCAACACCAACAAGAGATGGTTTGAAGTGTTCTTTATCAACGATTACCATTTCTTGTTCAGCACCTACTCTCTGAATATCTGTTTCGAACCAATCGTTTTTTAGCATATATTCCAATGCTTGCATATCATTTAGTAGAGCTTTTAAGAATTTTGCTTTTTGTTTTTTGTCGTTTAAAATTGATACGTTTTGCTCACCCATAATATCGAATTTAGTCAGTTTCTCAAAATTAAATATTGCTTAGAAAAAGCGATAAAAATTTTAAAAATAAATTAAAGTAATTTAAAAGTATGCAATTTATTTTAAATGAAAAAATATTATTGCAAAAAAGTTTGGGTGCATTTCATTTTTTCGGGTTTTTACAAGAAGTGTTGATGTGTTTATTATAGCGTACCTACAGCACGCATTTTAGTTAGTATAGATTTTTTTACCCATGTTTTGTGCCTACGGGCACATTACTGTAGCTTATAGGAGTAAAACGGATTAATTTCATAAGTGGAAGGGTCTATGCAAATAGAAGAAATAACATTAAATGCAAAAAAATGAAATGTGCCTTTGTATATACATTTTATTAAACTTTTAATTAAAATGCTTAATTTTACAACTTATTTTAAATTATTTCCGTTAATCATATTGGTTTTTTATGCATTTTGGAAATAACCGGTTTTATTTAGTGTCTGTAATATTTATCATAGAAAGACTGAATTAATGACTAAATCTAAAAGTAAAAATATAATGATAAAAGGAATAATTATTGGAATTTTGGGTATTGCATCTTTTTTATTGAGTAATAATTACAATAAGTTTAATAATACTGAAAAAGAACAAGCGATTATTTATACCGTTCAAGCTATGGTCGATTACGTTCATTTTTCTCCCAAGAAAATAGATGATGACTTTTCAAAACAGTTTTATGCCGATTATATCAAAAATCTGGATGGGATGAAAAGGTTTTTGACTCAAGAGGATATTGATAAATTGAAGCAATATGAGACTAATCTGGATGATGAGATATTACACCAAAACCTTGAATTTTTTGATTTATCAAACACTTTAATTAATAATGCAATCGATAAAACGGAGAGTTTTTATGAGGAATTATTGGATAAGCCTTTTGATTTTTCAGCTGATGATAAAATTGAATTAGACCCTGAGAAAAGAACTTGGGCAAAAGATGATGTTGAACTGAAAGAGCAATGGAGAAAATTTTTCAAATACGATGTTTTGGTTAGGGTTACAAACAAACTTGAAGAGCAAAAAAAACAAGCTAAGGATAGTACTAAAACCAAAGAGATAAAGACTTTTGCAGAACTTGAAAAGGATTCCAGAGAAAAAGTAAAAGAGAGATACAAAGATGTATTTAAGCGATTTGGAAAAATAGAGAGAGCTGATAGATTTGAAGTATATGTCAATTCTTTTGCAAATCTTTTTGATCCTCATACCGAGTATTTTTCTCCAAAAGACAAAGAAGATTTTGATATCAGAATGGGAGGAAAATTGGAAGGAATCGGTGCGAGACTTCAAACAGACGGTGATTTTACCAAAATAATCAATATTATACCCGGGGGTCCTGCTTGGAAAGGAAAAGAATTGGAAGAGAATGATTTGATATTGAAAGTAGCACAAGAAAACTCAGATGAGTATGTTGACTTGACAGGAATGCGAATCGATAAAGTAGTGACATATATCAGGGGTAAAAAAGGGACAAAAGTAAAATTGGAAGTAAAAAAACCTGACGGTACAATTAAGGTAATTGAGATTACACGTGATGAAGTTATTATTGAAGAAGGGAAAGCTAAGTCGGCTTTAGTAGGTTATAAATTCGATGATAAAGCAAGTGAGACAGCATCCTTAAACAGTAATCCTCCTGTATCTACAGATAGTACTACTGTTATTGACAATATTGGATTTATAAGACTTCCAAGCTTTTACTCTGATTTTAAATCAAGAAATGGAGAAAATTGCTCAAAGGATATTAAAAAGGAGCTCTCAAAACTAAAAGATAAACATGTAAAGGGTGTTATATTGGATCTTAGATCAAATGGAGGTGGTTCTCTTAGAGATGTAATTACTATGGGAGGATTTTTTATTAAAGAGGGTCCTATTGTCCAAGTCAAACCCGGGAAAGAAGACCCTTATGTTCATTCTGACAATGATCGCAGCGTTGAATACGATGGACCACTTGTAATATTGGTAAATGAGATGAGTGCGTCAGCATCTGAGATATTGGCAGCTGCGATGCAGGATTACAAAAGAGCGGTTATCGTAGGAAGTAAAGCTACTTTTGGTAAAGGTACTGTTCAAAGATTCTTTGACCTTGATAATATCAGGAGGATATCTGACGATATAAAGCCCCTTGGTAATCTCAAAGTGACAACACAAAAGTTCTACAGAATCAATGGAGGTTCCACCCAGCTAAAAGGAGTTGAATCTGATATCGTTTTACCGGATAGATACCAATATATGGATGTTGGAGAAAGAGATTATGACCATGCATTGCCTTGGGACAAAATACCTTCTCTTGATTATAGCCAAAATGTTTTCAGACTTGATCATTTGGATGAAATTGTAAAGAGAAGCCAAGAAAGAATAGAAAAAGATTCTGCTTTTATTTATATTAATGAAAACGCAAGGAAAATAAAAGAATATTCTGACAAAACATTAGTTCCAATCAATATCGATAAATACAATCAGTGGAAAGAGAAGAGAAAGAAAGAAGACGAACACTTTAAAGGAAAACTCAATACCGTAATTCCGGGTATTTCTGTGAAAAATCTGGAAGTTGATTTACCACATATTCAAATGGACTCTTCAAGGATAGGCAGAAATGAAAATTGGTTGAAAAATATTAAAAAAGATCAAAATGTAAAAGAAGCTATTTTAGTTATAAAAGATATTATAGATTTAGAAAAATAATTAAAAATTAATATTCATGATACAAAGAATTCAAACCGTATTTTTATTCTTAGCAGCATTAGCATTTATAGCACTTTTCCAATTTCCATTTGCAGTAAGCGATGTCGCAAGCAAAGGGTTTTTGCAAGACAAGGTTTTTAATATATTTGACAATCCTATACTAATCGCATTGGCGGGTTTAGGTGGATTAATCGCATTGATAGCAATATTTTTATTCAAAAACAGACCCTTGCAAGTACGCTTGACTTACTTGACGATAATTACAGGTGTTTTGTTGATTGTAGCCGCAGTCGTTTTATTTTTGAATGAAGGCAATTCGCAGCAAATAATAGAAAAGGGTCAAATCTCCGATTCCATAGGCTTGTATATGCCTGTTTTAGGATTGATCTTTGGGTTTTTAGCTGCCAGATTCATTAAAAAAGACGAAAAGATAGTACGCTCTGCCGATAGGTTGAGGTAGTTATTAAACTTATATCTTCTCCAACCACTCCATTCCGTAGTCAGAACATTGATTAAGGGTCTCTTTGATATCATCCAAAGTTGTCCTTGGGTTGATTAGGCACATTCTCAGCACTACTTGTTCGTGGAGGACAGTTGTGACAAGGAGTGCTTGTCTATTTTTCATGATTTCGCCGGAGATATATTGATTGACAGTGTCTAATTGTTTTTCAGTAAGCGACCTGTTAATGGGGTTGTATCTGAAATTTATTACTGCTAGAGAGGCGGATGTAATCACTTCCCAATTCGGACTTTTGCGGATGATAGCCTCCGTTTTCTCAGCGAGAGTCAGATTATAATCTATTGCTTCCCTGAAAGCATTCAAACCAAATGTCTTGATGCTCATATAGAATTTAAGGGCTCTAAATCTTCTTGTAAGTTGAATTCCGTGGTCATAGAAGTTGATTTCAGATGTATTACCCTCTACGTCTCTGAGATACTCAGGTTTTTCGGTAAAGGTACCTCTAAGATTCTTATTATTTCTCACCAACAGGCATCCCATTTCGTAGGGTTGAAAAAACCATTTGTGTGGATCTACGGTGATAGAATCTGCTTTTGATATACCCTTTAGGATTTTTTTACCATTTTTAGAAAGGATTGCTGCTCCACCGTATGCTGCATCGATATGAAACCATAGTTTTTCTTCTTTACAGATTTTCGCTATGGCATCAAGGGGGTCAATGGCTCCTGTATTTGTTGTTCCGGCTGTTCCGATTACACAAAAAGGTTTAAGACCTAGAAGTTTATCCTTTGCAATGGCGCTTTTTAATTTGTTAATTGCCATTTCAAATTCCATATTGGTTGGGATGATACGTATCTGTTCTTTTTTCAATCCAATGACTCTAATGGCTTTGATATTGGATGAATGAGTTTGATCCGAAAGGTAGATGACAGCTTTTGAAAAATCAGAACCACATATAATATTTCGAGCGGTAACCAATGCTGTGAGATTGGCCATGGATCCTCCACTGGTGAATATTCCTCCACCACTTTTGGTTGGCAATCCAAATATCTTCAACAACCAGTTTATGGTGACAATTTCCAATTCTGCTGCTGCGGGAGATCCGGCCCAGCCTCCTGAAAATGTATTAAAACCCGTTGCCAATGTATCAGCCATAGCACTTATGAAATTGCTGGGGCCCGGAACAAAAGAATAAGCCCTTGGATGGGATACGATGGTAGATTTGGTCATTACTTCTTTTAGTACAAAGTCCAATACTTCTTTAGCATTAGCCGGATGTTCGGGAGCTTCCTCCAAAAACATTTTATCCATATCAACTCTGGTTGCCATTGCCACAGGAGGTTTTTTATCTTGAGTGAGAAAATGTTCGATTACT
The DNA here is from genome assembly GCA_027008645.1 of Saprospiraceae bacterium. GTDB lineage: Bacteria > Bacteroidota > Bacteroidia > Chitinophagales > Saprospiraceae > JADJGA01. The sequence goes on along the minus strand of JALVEE010000252.1, from coordinate 38,895 downwards.
GCATTAAGAATTTGGCTACCATATTCGAGCATATCTTGTTTGCTTAGGGTTAGTGTATTTCTGTTATTATCCATATTTTAAAGTTCTATTCTTTTTTCGTGACGCAAATATAATTACTTTTAATAATAAAGGGCTATTTTGTGATTACTCTAAAATTGATATGTTTTCTTACTGATAAGGATGGCCTATGTTTGGTGAGGGGTGCATTTCATTTTTTTTGGCAATGCAGGTTAATTCTCTGTTGGAATTCAGAGGTAAAGAATGGGAAAAGCGAAAAAATGAAATATACTTTTGGTGAGTGTGCTTCGTCGGAGTCCAGCTGTACATCAGAACCTAGCTCTCAACGATGTGATAAATACACAAAGATATTTTTTTGAAATAAGTAAATTAATATTGAACACTGATTAACGAACTTTGATTTTTGAATGAAAGTATAGTTGCATACTTTTAAACTATAAATATACGTTCATCTAAATAGTGTCTGCCCGAAAACACATCAAATTTGAAATTGATTCTTTTTGTCATCTTTTGACTTTTTTACAAGTGATTGATACTAGGGCATCAAATCATTGTAAAAAAATCAAAATCTAACTAAAAATTATCAAAATTTCAAAAATTGTCTGTTTTCGGGCAGGCACTAAATATAATTTTGGGTATATGCATAAAAATGATTGTATCAATTTCATAGAATCAAGTCTGAACAATGGCAAATTACCAGGTATGGATGCTATGGCTCAAATGGCACCTGTCAATAGGAAGTTGGATTATCCCGATAAAAATAATTATTCGGACTCTGCTGTTGCGTTATTGTTATTTGAACAGGATGGTGAACTATTTTTTCCGCTAATTAAACGTACCAGTCACAATAAAAATGATAAGCACCGGGGTCAAATAAGTCTTCCGGGTGGAAAATTTGATCAAGAGGATAAAACCTTGTTGAATTGTGCTATGCGAGAATTGGAAGAGGAACTCGGTGTGGATAAAGCCAATATTTCAACTCTCGGAGAATTAACAAAACTTTTTATTCCTGTAAGTAATTTTATGGTACAGCCTTTTGTCTTTTATTCCAATAATTATAGTCATTTTACAGCTCAAGAGTCTGAAGTGGAATATATATTGGAAATAAGGTTAAAGGATCTGTTGGATGATAATAATGTTAATAAAGGAGAAATAGAATTGATTTCAGGAAGAAAGATAAATGATATTCCATACTTTAATCTGAATAATCATATAATATGGGGTGCGACAGCGATGATATTGAACGAATTTAAAAATGTTGCAATCAGTTATAAAACAAATTAAGCTTGTGTGCGTTAATCTAATTGTCATTAATCCTTTTAAGGAAATTATTAGGAACAAAAAAATATAAATTATAAAAGACATGGACTATAAATCAGATGTTGAGGCGATAGATGGATTGGCACAAGCATATCAAAAACTAAAAAAAGAAATTGGAAAAGTCATTGTAGGTCAAGATGAAGTAATAAAATCTGTCTTGATTGGATTGTTCAGTAATGGACACAGTTTATTGGTCGGTGTTCCAGGACTGGCAAAGACCCTATTGATACAGACTATATCGGATGCATTGCATTTGGACTTCAAAAGAATTCAGTTTACTCCGGACTTGATGCCAAGTGATATAACCGGATCTGAAATATTGGATGAATCCAGACATTTCCAATTTAACAAAGGCCCTATTTTTGCAAATATTATACTTGCAGATGAGATAAACAGAACTCCTCCTAAAACTCAAGCGGCTTTGCTTGAAGCGATGCAAGAAAAATCTGTGACTGTAAGTGGAAAAAGATATGATCTTCCAAAACCGTTTTTTGTACTTGCTACTCAAAATCCAATTGAGCAAGAAGGTACATATCCATTACCGGAAGCACAGTTAGATAGATTTATGTTCAATATACCATTGGATTATCCCACTTTTGAAGAGGAAATAGATGTGGTCAAAAGCACAACTTCTGATAAAACAACTCAGGTTGAGAAAGTGATAAGTGGAGATGATATACTTTTTTTCCAAAAAATGGTCAGAAAAATACCAATAGCCGATAATGTATTGGAATATGCGGTAAATCTCACAGCAAAAACAAGACCGAAAAGCAGCAGATCTTCTGAAATGGCAGATAAGTATTTGTCTTGGGGAGCTGGACCAAGAGCATCTCAATATCTGGTACTTGGTGCTAAATGCAATGCAGCAATCAATGGTAAATATTCACCGGATATTGAGGATATCCAATCTGTTGCTGTCAATGTGTTGAGACACCGTATTATCAAAAACTACAAAGCTGAAGCAGAAAGTATCACCGAAGAGGATATAATCAGAAGTTTTTTCTAGTGACACACTAAAAAAGCTTTGTCCATTAATCAACTTTTTTCTTGTGCAGCACTTTGGTGTACCAGTAGTATGTTTAATATTTTTTTTAAAAAAAACTTATACTTTCATCTTAGCTATGATGCTTTGATTATATTTGCGCCTTGTATTAGTGATGGTGTGTAGAATGATTCTTTTTATTCTTTAATAATAAAACTAATAATGAAAGGCTTAAAAATATTTTCAGGAAATGCTTCTTTAGAAATGTCTAAAAAAATCGCTTCTGATTTCGGCGCTAAATTGGGAGATATGGATATTTTTAAATTTAGCGATGGTGAAATGCAGTGTGTATTGAATGAATCCGTAAGGGGTGCACACGTATTCTTTGTTCAATCTACTTATGCTCCCGGTGATAATATAATGGAATTGCTATTGATGATAGATGCTGCAAAAAGAGCTTCTGCAGGATATATTACCGCAGTTATACCATACTATGGATATGCCAGACAAGACAGAAAAGATAAGCCCAGAGTGCCTATTTCAGCAAAACTGATGGCAAATATAATCCAAGCAGCAGGTGCAGACAGAGTAATGACAATGGATTTGCACGCTCAACAAATACAAGGTTTCTTCGATATACCGGTTGATCATCTTATTGGCGAAGCAATAATGTTTCCTTACTTGAAAAATAAGGATTTGAGCAATACTATTTTCGCCAGCCCGGATGTAGGCGGTGTAAAAAGAGCCAGGGCATATGCCAGAAAATTTGATAAAGATTTTGTGATTTGTGATAAAGAAAGAAAAAAAGCCAATGAAGTAGCCAATATTATAGTTATAGGCGATGTCAAAGGCAAAGACGTAATATTGATAGATGATTTGGTTGATACTGCCGGTACTATGACTATGGCTGCCGATAAGATAATGGAAGAGGGAGCCAATAGTGTCAGTGCGATATGTACTCATCCTGTTTTGTCAGGACCTGCATACGAAAGAATAGAAAATTCAAAATTGAATAAACTGATAGTTAGCGATACAATACCTTTGAAAAAAGACTCAAAAAAAATAGAGGTTATCAGTTGTTCGCATCTATTTTCAGATGCTATCAATTATGTATTTGAGTACAAATCCATTCAGTCATTGTTTAATAGATGATTTAAAATGTTGAATGTTATTTGATTATTCTGACTGTATGGCAGATTAGTCTTATAACAAAAATAGGAGCTTTTGTGGGTTTTATCTTCTTCCGTAAGCAAAGGAGGATAAAAGCGGAGTCTAAATTATTTAAAAAATATTTGTCTATTAAAAAAAAGATTATACCTTTGCCAAATCAAATGAAAAAAATAAATAAAAATATAATGAATATGATGTCTTTGATGTGTAAATCAATTTACGCAAGGGATATCATTGTATAATAGAATTAAATTTAAAAAATACATAAAAAATCCTTTGCAACAGCAAAGGATTTTTTTTTACAATAAAAACAAATAATGAATACATTTTCTTCCATACAGTTCACTACAAATAACATGATGCAAATGATGCAAATGATGATGCGCATAATGCAATGGTATTACCTGTATTGAGGAATTTAATAAGTAAATCTGATTCAAGTCCCTTTGGTAATACCACACCAAAGGGACTTTTTTTTTAAAAAACTTTAAAATTCTAAAAAAAATGGAAAATTTATCTTACAAAACAAAAGCATTACATGCAGGACACGACACTAATCAGACACAAGGTACCAGAGTCGTCCCGATTTATCAAACAACTTCTTATGTTTTTCATGATACCAATCATGCGGCAAATCTGTTTTCTTTACAAGAACCCGGTTATCTTTATACGCGCCTCAATAATCCTACTTGCGATATACTTGAAAAGCGTCTTGCATCGGTTTGCGGTGGTGTAGCAGCCATTACATTTGCTTCGGGAACGGCAGCCATTGCAACCACCCTATTAACGCTATTACAAACAAATAATCATATCGTTGCTTCATCGAGTTTATACGGGGGAACTTATAATCTCCTTAATGTAACTCTTCCCAGATTAGGAATTAATACAAGCTTTGTAGATCCTTCACAGACTTCAAATTTTGAAGAAGCAATCGCGGCTGACACCAAAGTGATATATATAGAATCTTTGGGAAACCCGAAATTGGACATTCCGGATATAGAAGCTATCGCAAAGGTGGCATCAAAACATAAAATTCCACTTATTGTTGACAATACAGTGGCTTCGCCGGCTTTGTTAAAACCCATTGAATTTGGTGCTGACATCGTAATTCATTCCTTGACCAAGTACATTGGGGGACACGGGAATTCTCTTGGTGGGGCTGTAATTGATGCCGGAACTTTTGATTGGGGAAATGGGACTTTTTCGGAATTTATTGAACCCTCAAAAGGCTATCATGGATTGAAATATGTGGAGGTGTTAGGCGAACACGCTTTTGTGGCAAAATTACGCCTCGAGGGTTTACGTGATTTCGGTGCAGCCTTGAGCCCTTTCAATGCTTTCCAGATAATACAGGGCTTTGAGACCTTGGATGTGCGCATCAGACAGCAGTCGAAGAATGCATTGGAATTGGCTGAATGGCTGGAATCTCAAGAAGAAGTAGCATGGGTTAATTATCCGGGATTAAAAACCGGTAAATACTTTGAACTATCAAAAAAATATCTACCAAACGGTCAGAGCGGATTGGTGACATTTGGATTGAAAGGTGGATTTGAAGCGGCAAAAAAAGTCACCGATGCTACAAAAATATTTTCCCTTCTGGCCAATATCGGGGATACGAAATCTCTAATCATACACCCTGCGAGCACTACACATCAACAATTGAGTGAAGAGCAGCAAAAATCCAGTGGAGTTACTCAGGATTTGATAAGGTTATCAATCGGCTTGGAGTCAATAGAAGATTTGAAAAACGATTTAAGACAAGCTTTAAATTCCCTTTGATGAATTCATTGATATATCATAGCATCGCCGGTTATACAACTACGCAAGGAGCACAGTACGAAAAAATTACCTTGTCGTATGAGCTCTTTGGAAAAAAGTTGCATACGGCACCAATAGTCCTAGTACTGCATGCTTTGACAGGTAATTCTGATGTTTTGAGCGACGAAAAAGGTTGGTGGAAAGAACTAATTGGCAAAAATAAGAGGATTGATACCGGGCAATACACGGTTATTTCTTTTAATATCCCGGGTAATGGATACACAGGAGATACTATAGAAAATTATCAGGATTTTATAGCCAAAGATATTGCCATTTTAGTATATAAAGTATTACAAAAAATCGGTGTGGACGGATTATATGCGAGTATTGGAGGCTCTTTGGGAGGGGCTATCTCTTGGGAATTGGCCTTGTATAAACCCGGTTTTATTGAATACTTAATCCCCATTGCCTGTGATTATAAATCTACAGATTGGATATTGGCACATACTTTTGTACAAGAAAATATCCTAAAACAACAAGACGGATTGAAGATTGCAAGACAAATGGCAATGCTATTTTACAGAACTCAGGAATCTTTTGTAAGGAAATTTAACCGTTCAAAAACAACTGATGAGCAACAATACAATGTGATATCATGGTTAATTCACCATGGAGAAAAATTGGATTCCAGATATGAAATCCGGGCATATTTGATGATGAACCGTTTGATGTCAAGTGTAGGCATTGAATTGAACGATGAGTTATTTGAAAAAAAGCTAAAATCATTGAAGTCAAAAATCATCCAAATAGCTGTTTCAAGTGATATACTATATCCCAAAGAAGAAAATATCAAAACAAAGAAACTTCTGGACAAGTTGGGTATAACTAATGAATATTTTGAGATAGAATCTGATGACGGACATGATGCGTTTTTGATAGAACAAGGACAAATAGCAAATTATTTAAAGAAAATTTTTTAAAAGGTATAAACATGATAATACTAAAATTTGGGGGCAAATCCCTGGCAAATGGAGAGAGTTTGAATCGTAGTATCGACATTATCCAAAATGAGTTAAATGGCAATCATAAAATCCATATTGTGGCATCTGCGAGAGCTAATACAACGGATCTATTGGAATATTTTTTGGAGCAATCCAAGGGAGGAAAAACTATAGATGACGAGTGGAAAGCCTTTAAGCAATATCAAGAAGTTCCATGTATTGATATAGACTTTTCAGAAGAGTTTCAGCGTTTGGAGCAGATATTTCAAGGTGTCTTATTGACCGGGGATTATACTGCCAAAACAAGAGATTTTGTGTTGGCGCAAGGCGAATTATTATCGGTCAAGTTGATTGCGAAACTTCTGAATAATTCAAATCGAAAAGCGATTGCAATAGATAGTCGGCAATTTTTTATCACTGATAACTCTTTTGGTGAAGCCCGTGTCCTAAAAAAAGAATCAAAGCTACGAACGCTAGAATTCTTTGAACAATTAGATGAAGATACTGTAGGGATTGTAACAGGTTTTATAGCTGCTACAAAACAAAATGAAACCACAACCTTAGGACGAAACGGCTCAAATTATTCGGCTTCTTTGCTCGCTAATTTTTTAAATGCAGAAAAGGTAAAAAGCTATACACATGTGGACGGTATATTTACAGCCAATCCGGCTTTGGTCAATAATGCAAAAATAATATCCAAAATAAATTATGTTGAAGCAAACGAATTGGCGAGTTTTGGAGCTTCTATCTTGCATGCAAAAACCATTGCTCCTTTGGAAGACAGAAATATCACTCTCCAAATACTAAATGCACAAAAACCGGATGAACAAGGAACCCTTATAAACGGTAAGGCTTTAAAAAAAGGCATCAAATCAATCTCTGTAGAAGACAATGTAGGACTTATCAATATAGTGGGTAAAGGTCTGCTGGGAAAAGTCGGTATAGATGCCCGTATCTTTACTAAATTAAGTAACCACAATATCAGTGTAGGTATAATTTCTCAAGGCTCATCGGAAAGGGGTGTAAGTTTTGTCGTTTCAAGCCGGGATTTGAAATTGGCAGAGACTATATTAAAAGAAGAATTTAAAAACGAACTTTTAACTGAAGATATCCAAAGCATCGAATCAAATGAAAAAATCAGTGTCGTGACTGTAGTAGGACAAAATATTGTACGATTTTCTACAGCTCTAAAACACCTTGAAGAAAATGATGTTCCTATATTATTGATAAATAACAGTATCAACGGAAATAATATAAGTCTGGTTTTGGCATCAAATGATGCCGTAAAAGCTGTAAATATTATACATTCTCATATATTTGGGATAAACAAGACCATAAATATTGTGATTTTTGGGAAAGGAAATGTCGGGAGCACACTTATAGAGCAAATATTGCAAACAAAGAATCAAATACTAAAAAGCAAGAATGTTTTGTTAAATATCTTTGCCATTGTTGATTCACAAAGAATCTTACTCGATAAATCAGGAATCAAAAAGGATTGGAAAGCGAGAATCGCACATGCCACCGCAGAGGATAATAAGTTACAAAAAATTAAAGATTACGCAGATAAACATCATTTGGAAAACCTCTTGGCAATAGATGTAACCGCAAGCAAAAGCATCGTAAAGGATTACCGATTTTTGATCGAAAACGGTTTTGATTTAATTTCGTCCAATAAAATTGCCAATACAGGTTTGTACAAAGATTATTGTGAATTGCACGAAACCTTAAAAAAACACAACAAGCATTTTTTGTATGAAACGAATGTCGGAGCAGGTTTACCCATAATTGATACCATAAAATTATTACATCAATCAGGGGAAAATATCACGCGTATAAAAGGCGTTTTTTCGGGTTCAATCAGCTATATTTTTAATAGATTTTCGGAAGTGGATAAACCTTTTAGCAACATATTGAAAGAGGCAATGCAAAAAGGATTGACGGAGCCTGACCCAAGGGAAGATTTGAATGGAAATGACGTTGCGAGAAAGTTATTGATTTTGGCACGTGAATTGGCTTTGGAAAATGAGTTTGACGAGATAGAAATAAAAAACCTTATTCCAAAGGACTTGAGAACTGTTGAAAAACATGAGTTTTTAGCACGTTTAGCCGAATTGGATTCAGTGTATGAAAAGATGAAATCCCAACAAAAAGAAAATCATGTACTTCGATATGTGGCAGATTTGTATGGGGACTTATCTCAGAGAAAAGGCAAACTTAAAGTATCCTTGGTTTCTGTAAACCGTAATTCCAATTTGGGAAATTTAAAAGATTCCGATACGCTTTTTGAGATTTTTACCGAGTCATACGGTAGTAACCCCATACGTATAAGTGGTGCTGGTGCCGGTTCAGAAGTAACCGCAAGAGGAGTCTTAGGAGATATTTTGAGAATAGCAGATAAAAAATAAGTTAAAATGGCATTAACACATAAGATACAACAGAATAAGATACAACAGAGTGATAAAACACTTTTTAGCTTTGAACTATTACCGCCTTTGAAAGGGAATAGTATTAATGAAATATATGAAACAATTGATTATTTAAAGGAATTTAGACCCCCTTATATCAATATTACCTATCATCAAGCGGAGACAGTATATAAAAAGTTGGCAAATGGCTTACTTGAACCGAAAGTGATAAGAAAAAGACCGGGAACTGTAGCAATAGCAGCAGCCATAAAAAATAAATATCCGGATATTGATGTAGTGCCGCATTTGATTTGCGGTGGATTTACAAAAGAAGAAACAGAAGATGCCCTTATAGATTTACATTTTTTGGGGATAAAAAATGTTATGTTGATTAGAGGAGATGCCAATGTTGGAAATAAAAGATTTGTACCTAAAGAAAATGGACACAAATATGCATTGGGATTAGTAAAACAGGTACAAAATCTGAAAAACGGTATTTATTTGGATCAGGATCTAAAAAATCCTGTCCCCTTAGATTTTAATATAAGAGTGGCAGGTTATCCCGAAAAACATATAGAATCTCCCAATAAGCAGAGCGACTTATATTTTTTAAAACAAAAAGTGAAAGCAGGTGCAACGAGTATTGTCACCCAAATGTTTTTCGATAATCAAAAGTACTTTGATTTTGTCAAAGATTGTAGAGATTATGGAATTGATGTTCCTATTATTCCGGGTATTAAACCGGTATCAGTGATTAATCATTTGAATATTTTGCCCAAAACTTTTAATGTCGATTTGCCTGAAGCTTTGGTCAAAGAAATAATAAAATGCAAGGATAATGCCTGTGTAAGACAAGTAGGTATAGAATGGGCAATCCAACAATCCAAAGAATTGAAACAGCACAATGTGCCGTCTATTCATTATTATACGATGGGTAATCCCGACAATATTTATCAAATTGCCAAGGAGGTTTTTTGATTTGTAATGATAAAAATTTATTTAAAATTTAAAAAAATATGAAAATAGCAATTGTAGGTGCCACCGGAATGGTTGGCAATGTAATGTTAAAAGTATTGGCAGAACGCAACCTGCCATTTACAGAGCTTCTTTTAGTAGCTTCAGAAGAATCAGTGGGAAAAGTGATCTCTTTTGAAGGAAAGGATTATAAAGTTGTAAGCCTTGCTACCGCATTGGCAGCAAAGCCGGATTTAGCCATTTTTTCAGCAGGCGGAAATACATCCTTAGAGTGGGCACCAAAGTTTGTGTCTGTAGGGACTAGGGTTATAGACAATTCATCTGCTTGGCGAATGGATGCTACAAAAAAATTGATTGTGCCGGAGATAAATGCCAATCTATTAACTGAAAATGATAAAATCATAGCCAATCCCAATTGTTCTACCATCCAAATGGTATTAGCTTTGTTTCCTTTGCATAAAGCATACGGCATCAAGCGGGTAGTGGTCTCCACTTATCAATCCATAACCGGAACAGGTATGAAAGCAGTCCGCCAACTTGAAGATGAATACAAAGGAATAGAAGGAATTAAGGCATATCCGCATCCAATTCACAAAAATGCATTGCCGCACTGCGATGTTTTTGAAGAAAACGGCTATACAAAAGAAGAAATGAAATTGGTCAATGAAACCCATAAAATTTTGGACGATCAGATTTCCGTTACAGCAACTGCCGTACGGATTCCGGTGGTCGGTGGACATAGCGAAAGTGTGAATATTGAGTTTGAAAAAGATTTTGACTTAGAGACTGTTAGAAAACTTCTGGAAGATACAAAAGGCATTAAAGTCTTGGACAATCCATCTGAAAATCTTTATCCAATGCCTTTAACCGCTCAAGGAAAGGACGATGTTTTTGTAGGTCGCATACGCAGGGATTTTTCACAAGCAAAAACATTAAATTTGTGGATTGTATCGGACAATCTCAGAAAAGGAGCCGCTACAAATGCCATACAAATTGCCGAGTATTTGCTCGATAAACAATTTATAAATAAAAAGAAAAAGTAATTATGCCGGATATTAGAGAAGAAATTAAAAAAAGAATTTTGGTGCTTGACGGAGCCATGGGGACGATGTTGCAAGCCTATAATTTTACGGAAGAAGATTTTAGAGGCGAACGTTTTAAAGATTTTCCTGTTTCTTTAAAAGGTAATAATGATTTGCTTTCTATCACACAACCAAAAGCTATAAAAGAAATACACGCAGAATATTTAGAGGCAGGAGCAGATATAATTGGAACCAATACTTTTTCGGCCACATGTATCGCTATGACTGATTATCAAATGGAAGACATGGTGTATGAGATTAATTTTGAATCAGCCCGGATAGCAAGAGAAGTCGCCGATGAGTTTACTGTCAAAGAACCCCATAAACCCAGATTTGTAGCCGGGTCTATGGGGCCTACTAATAAAACCGCCAGCATGTCGCCCGATGTCAATGATCCCGGATATAGAGCCATTACATTTGATGATTTACGACTGGCTTATAAAGAACAAGCAGAGGCATTGATTGAAGGAGGAGTTGATTTGCTATTGGTAGAAACGGTTTTTGATACTTTAAATGCAAAAGCCGCTTTATTTGCTATTGACCAAGTAAATGAAGAAAAAAATCTGCAAATTCCTATAATGTTAAGTGGTACTATTACAGATGCAAGCGGCAGAACCCTATCGGGTCAAACAGCAGAAGCTTTTTTGATTTCTACTTCTCATATTCCATTGCTGTCTGTAGGCTTCAACTGTGCTTTGGGAGCAAATTTATTGCAACCGCATGTAGAAGCTATTGCAAACAAAACGAAGTTTGCTGTTTCTGCCCATCCCAATGCCGGTTTGCCCAATGCTTTTGGTGAATATGATGAAACACCGGAACAGATGGCAGTTCAAATAGAAGAATATCTAAAAAAGAACCTTGTAAATATTATAGGGGGATGTTGTGGAACAACTCCCGAACATATCAAGTTAATAGCTCAATTAGCAGCCAAATATAAACCCCGTCCATTTGTTTAATCTAATAACCAACTATTTAGTATGAAGAATGATGATAAAAGATATTTAAAACTTTCAGGTTTAGAACCTCTTGTCATTACACCTGAAAGCAATTTCATTAATGTAGGGGAACGCACAAATGTGGCAGGTTCGCGTAGATTCTTGCGTTTGATAAAAGAAGAAAAATTTGATGAGGCACTTGCCATTGCAAGACATCAAGTAGATGCCGGAGCACAAATTATCGATATCAATATGGATGATGGACTCATAGATGGTAAAAAATCAATGGTCAGGTTTTTAAACCTCATTGCCGCCGAACCGGATATATGTAGAGTGCCTATTATGATAGACAGTTCCAAATGGGAGATAATAGAGGCGGCATTACAGGTTATACAAGGAAAAGGAATCGTAAATTCAATATCTTTAAAGGGAGGAAAAGATAACTTTGTTTGGCAGGCAAAACAAATCAAACGTTACGGAGCGGCGATAATTGTCATGGCTTTTGATGAAAAAGGCCAAGCCGACACCTATGAAAGACGTATTGAAATATGCAAACGATCTTACCAAATACTCGTTGAAGAAGTCAAGTTTCCTCCGGAAGACATTATATTTGATTTGAATATATTTCCTGTTGCAACAGGCATGGAAGAACATCGCAGAAATGCCATTGATTTTATAGAAGCGACCGGATGGGTTCGTCAAAACTTGCCATGTGTAAGTGTTAGTGGTGGAGTAAGTAATGTGTCATTTTCTTTTAGAGGAAATAATACAGTCCGCGAAGCGATGCACTCGGTTTTTTTGTATCATGCCATACAAGCCGGTATGAATATGGGAATTGTCAACCCGGCAATGTTAGAAGTTTATGATGATATTCCCAAAGATCTCTTAGAGTATATCGAAGATGTGATATTGGACAGGCGGGATGATGCCACAGAACGCTTACTAGAATTTGCGGAGACTGTAAAAGGTGTTAAAAAAGAAGCAATTGTCGATGATGCATGGAGAAAAGGCAGTTTGCAAGAACGTATTACCCATAGTTTGGTTAAAGGTATCGATCAATATATCATTGAAGATATGGAAGAGGGGAGGCAAGAGGTCAATAGTCCGGTTGAGGTTATTGAAAAACATTTGATGATTGGTATGAATGTAGTTGGCGACCTGTTTGGAGCAGGTAAGATGTTTTTGCCACAAGTAGTTAAATCCGCCAGAGTGATGAAAAAAGCAGTAAACTATTTAAACCCCTTTATAGAAGCAGATAAATCTGTCGAACAACGTGCCAATGGAAAAGTCTTGATGGCCACCGTAAAAGGCGATGTTCATGATATTGGTAAAAATATTGTATCCGTTGTTTTAGGAAGTAATAATTATGAAATCATTGATTTGGGTGTAATGGTTCCTCCTGAAAAAATAATAGAAACCGCCAAAAAAGAAAAGGTAGATGCTATAGGCTTGAGTGGTTTAATCACTCCCTCATTAGATGAAATGGTGTATCTCGCCAAGGAAATGGAACGTCAAAAATTTACAATTCCTCTATTAATAGGGGGGGCAACAACCTCAAAAGCGCATACTGCCGTAAAGATAAATCCTGAATATAAAAACGCAGTAGTACATGTAAACGATGCCTCCAGGGCAGTAACAGTGATGGGAGATTTGTTAAACCCCGATACTAAAAATGAATATGTGGCGAAACTTAAAAAAGATTATGAAGAATTTCGTGACAGATTTTTAAATCGAAGCAAAGAAAAACAATATTTGACTATTGAAGAAGCCCGTAAAAACAAATTTAAAATAGATTGGGACACAAGTGTAATAGTAAAGCCAAGGGAAATGGGCGTGCAAGTATTGGAACAAATCAGTTTAAAAGACTTATTAGATTTTATAGACTGGACTCCTTTTTTTAGAAGTTGGGATTTACGTGGTAAATTTCCCGGTATCTTGAATGATGGAGTAGTGGGCGAACAAGCTACGCAACTATACGAAGATGCACAAAAAATAATCAAAGAAATTATATCTAAACAATCCCTGAGACCTAAAGCTGTTTTTGGATTATTTGAAGCGAATACTATTGATGATGACGATATTTCCGTTAAAAAAAATGGGAAACAATTAGCCGTATTTAGAACCTTGCGGCAACAAATAAAGAAACGCGAAGGCTTAGCTAATATCGCTCTGGCTGATTTTATTTTACCGCAAGAAAGTCAAAAAAATGACTATATCGGTACCTTTTGTGTTTCAATTTTTGGAGCCGATAAACTATCAGAAGCATATAAATCAAAAGATGATGATTACAATGCTATTATGGTTAAAGCCATTGCGGATAGATTTGCAGAAGCCTTTGCTGAATATTTGCATAAACAAATAAGAACAAAGCATTGGGGATATGCAACGGAAGAAGAATTGTCCAATAAAGATTTAATAAAAGAAGCATATATTGGCATTCGTCCTGCTCCCGGATATCCTGCCTGTCCGGATCACTTGGAAAAAGAAACGATATGGCAATTATTGGATATTGAGAATAAGATAGGTGTAAAATTAACAGAAGGTTTAGCTATGTGGCCGGCATCTTCAGTTTCCGGTTATTATTTTGCAAATCCTGAAGCCAAATATTTTGGAGTAAAGAAGATAAAAGATGACCAGCTACGGGATTATGCAAACAGAAAAAAAATCACATTGCAAAAAGCCAGAAAATGGTTGCATCCGGTTTTAGCTGATTAGCAATGACAGTAAATATTTTATTTGCATTTTCTCTTGGATATTCAAGTTCGACTCCTTACTTAATTAACAGTATCAACCTTTCTCAAAATAATCATTAAAACTTCTCAACTTTCTATCTATTCTTTGGAGGATTAGCTCACCTTCATCAACTGAATTTACACCGATTAGTGAATGCATATCCCCTTCAAGATTATTAAAATAATTATGTAATTGCTCCCAAATTTTACCTTTATTTTCTTTATCTAATAATATCACTTTTGAACTATCAAATATTTTCTTTCCAAATTCTTGATAATCACTACTTGAACCGGATTCAAACGATTCTGTCATTTTTTGAAGTTTAGCTACTGTAGCAAAAACCTTATTTCCTACTTTCCATTTAGCCCCATTGTCAAGAGTTATTGAATTATCTCCAAATCTTTTTCTATTTCGATTCATTGATCCATTATGAAAGCGGGGTCTTTCAATTTCATTTTCAAAAATGTATGCAGCGATAAGTTTTAAGGTATCTATTGGAATATGCGCTTGACTTGGCATCAAATTAAACTTACGGACAGCTCCCGGCATCATAACTTTATCTTCATCTGGATTTTGTACCCAATTAACAATCGCTTTAATGAAATCTTTTTTAACCGGATATGAGGGTTTATAATGCTCTTTTACTCTAAATAAAGGAGGTGCAATCATACTTTCTTTAGATTTAGGCATGTGACAAACATAACAATACTGTTTTGTTAATTCATAACCAATATCTTTTTTAGAAATCACTTCTACTTTGCTAGAGACATTATTTGATTTATCTTTATTGATTCCACTATTGCAACTTGTCAATGTTAAAGCTAAAATTAAAACTATTATTTTCATTTTTTCAATCTTTTTTTTGCCTTTGTCTTTTCATTTTTCTTCTCATTTTGTTCCTCATACCTTTTCCTCCCCAAGGATATAGCCCTTCTGCGTTAAATTTATTATCTGAAATAATTTTTCCGGAAACCTTTATCTTTTCACCTTTTTCCAAAAATACAGATGGAGGAATAAATGCAGTATCAATATCTATTTCCCATAATTTGCCATCAAAATCTTTTAATTCGATTATATGTCCATTTGTATTTTGAATATAACCTGCAATATTTCCCTTATCAGGGTTTTGCCATATTTTCTCTTTTTTATTCTGAATACTTTCATAAAATCCTGCTCTAAGAGCAAAAGCATTCTCAAACCATCCTGCTCCCCCTCCAATAAAAAACATAGTACCAAATAATACACTTAATCCTACACTAAAACCTATAAGCTTAGTGAATGTAAACTTATAACCTTTTTTTGATTTGTAAAGGGCATAAATAGATCCAAGCACAAATGCTACTAATAAAACAAGCCAAATAAATGGTAAAATAGATAAAAATGCTTCAAGTTTTGAGTGTCCCATATGAGATAAAAGCTCAAAATCAGTTTGCTGAATGGAAAACAAGATGATTGAAAATGAAATGGCCCCAATCACTACAAACAATAAGAAAAATGCTATTGATGAAATATTCATTAAATCAAATTGCCATTTTGGAGTTTGTTTTATTTCTTCATTTTGTATTTTCTTTAATAACTCGTCAAAATTTGCCATAGGTATTATATTTTTGATATTTTCACAAAAGATTTTTTAGCTCTATTTATTCTAGTTGCAACAGTACCTTCGGGTATTTTCAAAATATTGGATATTTCTTCATAGTCCATATTTTCAAGAAATTTTAGCACAAGAATCTCTTTATACTTTTGAGGCATCTTATTTAAAATATTCTGAATATATTTACTTTTATTGATTTCTTCTTGCGGTTCTTCTTCCGAATGACTGTTTATTATAGCTTCTTTTAAACTATGATCTGCATTGGTTTTTCTCCATCTTGATATTGTCTCATTATGTACAATCCTATAGATAAAACTCGATAATTTCATAGAATTATCATAGCTATTGAGGTTTTTCCAAATATTTAGGAAAGCATTTTGTAGAATATCATCTGCTTCATCATTTGAAAAATTAGATATTTTGAAGATGTATCGCTTCAAAGATTTTTCATATCGAAGATAAACACATCGAAAATAGCCCATATTCTCAAGAGACCTTGAAATAATTTCTTTATCGTCTAACGATTTACATATCTCCTCACTAATATACAAAGCTATATTTTTTTAATTTATCAATAAAAAACCAATTTACAATTTTTTTTAATACCTTAAAGATATTACGAGGTAATAATCTTTTTCACTCTATACTACGAAGCAAAAATACTTTTCTTTCATTTATATATCTGTCAAATAAAATTTATCCCAAAAAAGAAATATTCTTTCAATATTCTATTACACAAAGATACTCAGAGAAGACACAAAGAGACACAAAGTTTTCCTCAGTGGTTCTCTGTGTTATTCTCTGTGTATTTTGGTTTACCAAAATCTTTGTGGTATAACTCCTATTTCACAAAGCAACTCCAAGGAAACTCAAATATAAATAACCATTTGTACTTTAAAAGAAAAAGAATAATCAATATTTGCAGGATATGAATAAAAAAGAAAATAAATCATTCTAAAATTGATGATAAAAAACAATACTCTAATATTCTAATTATCAATTTGTAGTAATTATATATTAGATAGAATTATTCTTTCCTTTAAAAAATATTTTTTTTAAATTTTTCAATTTTTTTACAACATTTCTATGCTAGTTAGTGTTAATTAACTATCACTGCATAGTGATTGCTCACTAACATTGATTTTTAACAATAAAAAAACTTATATAATATGAAAAATTACAGTAGATTTATTCCGGCAACAATACTATTTCTGTTTGCATCCCTGACTTTTTTCTTGAGTAGTTCAGTTATTTTTAACCTATTTGGTATAAGAGAACAACAAGGTAATTATGTACTATTTGTAGTTATTGCAAATTTCCTTTGCAGTCTGATATATTTTGCAGCAGTCTATGGTTTTATAAAAAGAAAATCCTGGACATTATATATTCTAATAGTTTCTCTCCTTATTATTATTGGAGCATATATTGGACTACAATTTCATATCGATGCAGGCGGTCTTTACGAAGCAAAAACAGTAAAAGCTTTGATATTTCGTGGTTCAGTGACAAGCTTGTTTTCAATAATTGCATATTACACAATTAATAAAGTAAAAATTAAATAAAAAATTATTTTGAAAAAGTTAAAAATAATCTTAATGCTTTTAGTATTTCAGTCAGCCTTTGTATATGCTCAAAATGCTGATGATATTATTGGGACTTATCATTTACCTAATAAATTAGATGTGGAAATATTTAAAGTGGATGGGAATTATCACGGAAAGATCATTGCATTGAATGGTTTTAGAGATGGTCAAAAAGTTGATTTAAAGAATAAAGACAAATCAAAAAGGAATGATTCATTGGTAGGTATGGTCATAATAACAAATCTTGAGTTTGATAGTAAAAAGAAAAAATGGGTGAATGGTAAAATGTATGGTCCAGCTAAGGGAATTGATTTTAATCTAAAAGTAAATGAGGTAAAGGAGAAAGAAATGGAAGTAGTCGGTTCAAAATACTTTTTTTGGAAAACTATGAAATGGCAAAAAATCTAATTTTAAATATACATGAAAAAGAATATTCAATCTAAAAACAATTAAAATGAACTTATTAAAAAACAAAATCACAATTGCTTTACTATTGTTCCTTGGAGCAATGGTTCAAGAGGCTCAAGCCCAAGAGATTTGGTCTCTTGATAAATGTATAGAAACGGCTTCTATTAATAATAAAAAACTAAAGCTGGAGAAAAACAATATCGAAATCGGTAAAGAAAGAAAAAGTCAAGTGAAATCAAATCGCCTGCCTAAAATTAAAATAGAAACAGACTACAAATACTTTATTGAATTGCCTTACCAATTGATGCCGATGTCTGTTTTCGGTGGTCCGGAAGGACAATTCAAGGAAGCTCAGTTTGGTGTTCCGCACAATATTAATGCCAATTTACAATTTGCATTACCCCTGTACAATCCACAGATTAAAAGCAATGTGGAAATGGCAAAAATAGGAATTGAAATTGCAGAATTGAAGTATCAAAAATCTGAAGAACAACTATACTTTGATATATCCAATTTGTATTACAATGCACAAATATTGCTTAGTCAATTGGATTTTGTAGAGAATAATATTGAGAATATAGGAAAACTCAAAAATAATCTACAACTATTAAAAGACCATCAATTGGCTATGGCTACCGACGTGGATAAAGTGTCTCTTCAAATGCTTCAACTCAATACAAAAAAGGATCTAATCCAAAGCAAATACGAGCAAGTATTGAATGCTATGAAAGTGATGATGGGTATATCAATGGATAAAGACATTAGTGTTGAGGCCAATATTGCTTATCAAGAAATATCCAATTATACAACACGAACAACATTGGATGTAAAATTGGTGGAAACCAAAGATAAATTGCTAAAAAGCCAATTAACTACACTTAAGAAATCACAATTACCCACTGTGATGCTCTATGGTTCTTACGGAGCAATTGGATATGGATACGATAAATCCCCAAATGAATTTCTTAACTTCTATTCAATGGGATTTGCCGGTATCAAAGCTTCTTACAATCTATTTGATGGAAAAGCTACAAAAAGGAAAAAGAATATCAAAAAACGCGAGATAGCCAATAATGCATTGCAACTTGAATTGTTAAAAGATCAAAATGTTCTAAAAATAAAAAATGCGGAATTAAAAATAGTCATCGCTCGAAAATCAGTAGAAACGATACAGTCACAAATCGACTTCGCAAAATCTATTTACGATAAAACTGTACTTCAACAAAAACAAGGAATGGCTTCAACAAATGATGTACTACTTGCTGACAATGCGGTTAGACAGGCTCAACAAGATTATATTTCAGCAATAGTCGAGTACTTAAAAGCAGATTTGGAATTGAAAAAATTATCAGGAAACATAAAATAATAACCATTTCAGAAATGGAATACAATAAAAGAAAGCATTTACTTAATTGACAAATAAAACTAAATAAAAATGAAATACTTAATAAATATTTTGATACTAATAGCTCTTCTTGTTTTAATAGGATTGAAACTGAAAGAGAATAAGCAAATCGTAGAAGAAAGGGTGTTCAAATACGACAAAGAACAACCTATCAACGTACTAACATCTAAAGTTTCTAAAACTACAGCCGGAGAAGATCTTTTTATCACTGGTAATTTTATGTCCAATAGAGATGCGCGAATAAATTCAGAATTACAAGGAAAAATAAAGGCAATTTATGTGGATATGGGTAGCTATGTAAAAAGAGGACAAAAATTGGTAAAGATTGACGATGAATTGTTGAAATTGCAACTTAAAGCTTTAGATGTGAAAATAGAAGGATTAAAAGTAGATATCAATAGATTTAAGGTTTTGACTCAAGCTGACGCTATACAAGGCATTAAACTTGAAAAAGCAGAATTAGGACTTAAATCAGCATTAGCGCAAAGAAAAACAATACTTGAAAAAATCAAAAAGACGGTCGTATATGCACCATTTTCCGGTATAATAACCGGCAAAATGACTGAAGTAGGATCATTTGCTGCTCCTCAAATGCCACTATTGCAACTAACGGATATTTACAAGTTAAAATTTACAGTCAATGTCCCCGAAGATGATTTGGAACTGTTTAAACTTAAGACGGTTCATACGGTACTCGCTGATGCATTTCCAAATTTGGAGTTGAAAGCAAAGACAATAATGATAGGGGCAAAAAGCAATATGGGGAATAGCTACCCTGTACAATTTGAGGTGAAAAACACAAAGGATTTAAAGATAAAATCAGGAATGTTCGGTAAAATAAGACTTGTGGAAAAATCCGATGAACCAAGAATTGTAATACCTGCTTCAGCAATTGTAGGCTCAAATGTACAACCAAAAGTGTATGTTGCAGAAAATGGAAAAGCAATATTGAAGGATGTGATTATTTCAAAAAGAATTGGAGATAAAGTAATGATAGAAAGTGGACTCAACGATGGTGATATCATTGTTACAAGTGGATTTATCAATCTATTTGACGGAGCAAACATTACATTCAAATAATTGATGGTTGATATGTTCAGCCTTAATCCTCGCGCCAAACGATTGAATCCATTTGGCACAGAGATTAGACAATATATAAAATAAAAAAAATGAATTTAACAGAAATATCAATAAAGAGACCCTCGCTGATAATAGTACTTTTTAGTATTTTTATCCTAATGGGATATATAGGTTACAAAAACCTAAGTTACGAATTATTACCCGACTTTAATCAACCGGTGGTAGTAATAAAAACAATTTATCCGGGTGCGGAACCACAGGAAGTAGAAACATCTGTTTCAAGAAAAATAGAAGATGCTTTGTCCAATCTGGAAGGTGTTGATTATTTAGTTACAAAATCATTGCCAAATGCTTCTGTAATTATTGCAAATCTAAAATACGGAACTAGTGTTGATATAACAATGCAAGATGCCCAAAGGTACATTGACAATATAAGAAATGATTTACCTGATGCCATATTTAGTCCTGTGATGAGTAAGGTTTCGCCAAATGACTTGCCGATTATGTCAATAAGTGCAACAAGCGATTTGCCGGCTACTGAATTTTATCAAAAAATGACCGATGATTATCTTCCGCAAATCCAACAGCTCAAAGGTGTGGCTGAAATCACGGTATTAGGAGGAGAAGAAAGGGAAATTCAAGTAAAAATAGACCAGGAAAAATTAAAGCTTTATAGAGTTTCTCTATTGCAGGTTGTTGAAGCAATCAATCGTTCAGGCTTGGACTTGCCTGCCGGTGAAGTTCAGTCTTATACTAATCGTAGCTCTGTAAGACTTACGGGAAAATTTCACGATATCAAGGATATTGAAGACGTAATGGTCGCAATGCCAACTCCGGGAAGTCCGGTATATGTAAAAGATGTAGCAACAGTAGTAGATGGTGTAAAAGATATCGCATCATTGAGTAGATTCAATGGTAAAGCAGGGCTTGGGCTTATTCTTAAAAAGCAAGGAGACGCTAATGCTGTTGACGTGTCCGAATTGGTAAGAGAAAGATTGAAATTGATAGAAGAACAAAACAAAGACAAAAATGTACAGTTTATCATAGCAGATGATACTACCGAAAACACAATTGCTGCGGTTGAATCCGTGGTTGATGACCTGATTTTAGCAGTTATATTGGTGTCCTTGGTGATGCTTTTGTTTTTGAGAAGTTTTAGGAATTCGATTATAGTATTAATCGCTATACCTACATCATTGGTCACGGCATTTGCTGTAATGTGGCTTTTGGGATATACGCTTAACTTAATGACACTACTTGCAATGTCGTTAATCATCGGAATACTGGTGGATGATGCCACGGTGGTTTTGGAGAATATACAGCGGCATCTGGATATGGGTAAAGAAAAAAGAGTTGCTGCTATGGATGGACGTATGGAAATTGGTTTTTCTGCATTATCCATTACTTTGGTTGACGTAGTTGTATTTTTGCCAATCCTGTTTTTGCAGGTATTTGTTGCAGATATGTTAAAGGAATTTTCAGTCGTTGTAATCACTTCTACGCTTACAAGTTTGCTTGTCGGATTCACGCTTACACCTTGGTTAGCATCGAGAATTGGTAAAGCTGATGATTTAAAACCTACAAATTTCTTTAATAGATTTCTGATTTGGTTTGAACATCAATTGGACAATTTTATCAATTTTTATACACGACAATTAGAATGGGTATTGAACCATAAATTAATTTTCACAGGTTTGCTATTACTATCTATTGTTGGTACTGTGGCTATGATGAAACAAAATATTGTAGGGATGGAGCTTATTTCAACAGGAGATCAAGGAAAATTTAGTTTGTTTTTGGAGTATGATAAATCAACGCCGCTACGAGAGAACAATATCACTTCTACCAAAATCGAAAGTTTTTTGTTGCAACAAGATGAGGTAGAGACTGTATTTAGTAATATAGGTGGTCCAAGTACAAGTATTGGTAGTCTGGGTGTAGGTTCACCCAATAAAACTGAATTTACTGTTCAACTTAAACCAAAAGAAGAGAGAGGAAACATACCAACAGAGAGATTTATGATAGAGATACGTGAAGCATTGAGAAAGCAATTTCCCGGAATAAATTTCTCGATGACTGCACTTGGATTAGTTCCGAGAACATCACCAATTGAGATTACTTTGAGTGGTAGTAATCCGGATGAAGTAATGAAATCCGCTAAACATCTTAAATCAGTAATTCAAGATATCCCGGGTTCTGACAATGTACAATTATCAGTAGAAGAAGGAACCCCTGAATACAAAATAGTACCGGATAGAGACAAAATGCAAAGGCTTGGGTTAAATACCGCCTATGTTGGGATGAATGTCAGAACCGCCTTTACAGGAAATGATGATGCCACACTTACCGAAGATGGAATCGAATATCCTGTAAGAGTTTGGCTTGATGATTTTGACAGAAAAAATTATGAGGATGTCAAAAATTTAACCATAATTAATCCTAAGGGAATGGCAATACAGGTATCTCAATTTGCAGATATAGTTCAAGGCAAATCACCTTCGCTTTTGGAAAGAAAGGATAGACAGCCTTCTGTAACGCTTACTGCCGATGCACTTGGAAGACCATCAGGTACTGTTGCAGGTGATGTTGTTAGTTATTTGAAACAAAATCCATTGCCTGAAGGAATTGAAATGGCTTGGGGTAGTGATATCAAAAAGCAAAATGACAGTTTTGGAGCAATGGGTAATGTATTGATTATATCTTTTTTATTGATATATTTGATAATGGTAGCATTATATGACAGTTTTATTTACCCATTTGTGGTATTATTTTCAATTCCTGCAGCTATTATCGGAGCTTTATTAGCTTTGAATCTTTCATTGACCAATTTGAGTTTGTTCGCACTATTGGGTTTGATTATGCTTATGGGACTGGTGGTAAAAAATGCAATTTTGATTGTTGATTTCACCAATCAGCTCAAGGAACAAGGGAAACATTATAAAGAAGCATTGATTATTGCCGGCAAAGAAAGGATGAGACCTATCTTGATGACAACAATAGCAATGGTTATCGGAATGCTACCAATAGCATTGGCAAAAGGAACTGCAAGCGAATGGAAAAACGGATTGGCTTGGGTAATAATAGGAGGCTTATTGTCGTCTTTGATTATCACAGTATATTTAGTGCCAATGGTATATGCAATAGTAGATTCTATCAAAGAAAGATTTAGTAAAGTTAAAAGTTTGCGTTAGTTAAGATTTCAGTGTTAGTTAAGATTTCAGGGTGAGCCTACTTAATTGTAGGCTTGCCTTGATTTATTTAGACAACTTATTCTCTTCGTCCTTTTTTAAGTACTATATCTATCTCATCTCCACTTGCAGTTCTATGGAATTCAGATAAATATATAAATAAATCGTGCAATTTCAAAGTTGAACTTTGAAATTGCATAATTTATTCATTATTTTCTTGTTTTTTTCTAAAAACAATAGATTGAAACTATTTAAACTTTGTACTTTTACCGCTAAGTACCTGGAAATATACCAAAGATATATAAAGTAATGACATTAAAAATAGCAAAATTAATAGCTATAGCTAATGTCATTTATTTTACAAATCAACCTAAAGATATCAAAAAAATACTATTTCTTGAATTCTTTTATTATATTTGTGAGTTAATATTAACTAATCTATTATTTATAAATACAAATTTGAAATTATGAAAGGAAAAAATAACATCGCAATTGGTTTTTTGGTTATGGGATTATTCATGGCTTATGGCTTTTTACTTATCTATTTAAGAGATTTTGCTCCTGATAAGGCTGCTTGGATTGACTCTTATATCAAAGGAGAACATTTTGAAAGCAGACTTGCCCATGTACATGGAAACCTATTCTCTCTATTAAATATAGTGATTGGCTATTTATTATTGCATTTCAATTCACGCTTAAAAAACACAAATGTAATATCTTGGTTAGCAATAATCGGAATTTTAATGCCGGTTGGGATATTAGCAGAGATTTATCTTAGTGCTCCTCCATTTTTAGTACTTATTGGAGCAATATCAATGACAATTTCAGTTATATGGTTAGGTTTGTCCTTTCTAAAATTATCAGCTGAAAAATAATCCGGGATAAGATTTATTTCAGTTAATAATTAATAAATAAAAGAGGCATTATCATTTCGATAATGCCTCTAAAAAACTACTAACTGATTATTTTCTAAAGAATACTATTTTCTATTCCCTTTTCTTCCTTTTTTCCCCTTTCCTTTATTTTTTCCTTTTCCTCCTCGTTTATTCCCTGAGTTATTACTGCAAATAGTTCCACCTCGCTCTCTATCACTATTAATTATACTATCAAATAATTCTTTATCAATATATTGTGGTGTATAATCAGCATCATTTATTAATAATTGACTATAAAATGCTCTCATGTGATTTCTTGAACCTTTAGTCAAATTATCAAATACAGCTAAAATATCTTTATTATCCACGGATTTTGATAGTTCTATTAAATCAAAGATATCTAAATCCTCGATTGTAGCTCCAACTTTCAATGCAGCTTTTATACTCTCGCTTCCTTGGTTTACAAGATTATCATAAAGTGATTGAAGATTACTATCGGAAAATATACCTGCAGGATTATTTCCTGCCGGATCTTCAATGTCGTATTTATCCATCAAACACAGTATTGCATCCATATGGCGTTGCTCCGCATTTGAGATATTATCAAATACTTTCAAATTCCACTTTTCGAATAATGTAATATAAACATCTCTGGCTAATTTCTCCTCTTCTCTCATTTTTTCCAAACTGCTTCTTTCTACATCAGAAAGATCTTCCATCGGATACTCATCTCTAATACAAGTACACAGATCTTTATTAGATTTACCGGAATTTCCGTTTTTCATTCCTTTTTTACCATTCTTCCCATTATTCCCTCCTCTTGAATCTAGATCATGCAATCCATCTTCATTTCCAATATAACCATCTGAACAGCCTGTGATATACATTGATGCTCCAAAAACGGATACAAACAACATTAAGCTCATTAATTTCAATTTTTTCATGATACAATATTTAATAATTAAATAATATAAATCTCAATTACTACTACGCAACCGAAAATTATTTCTTTCACTTTTGTGAAGAAATATTACCAAATACTAACTAAAATGCGTGCCGTAGGTACGCTATATTAAACACATCAACAAAACTTCTTGTGTAAAAAAGCGAAAAAATGAAATGCACCTAATTTTGGATTTTGGAGTGATACTAAATGTAATAAAAAAGGGCTGTTAAAACAACAGCCCTTAAAAACATTAACTACAAACCAAATTAATTATTTCTGCCACCAAAGTGGAGTGTTTTGCTTGTCAGCTCCTTGTCGTGCTACAGCCTCATCTACATGTGCTCCGTTGAGGTTATAAGCACTTCCGGCATATTGCATCCTTGTTGGATAATCTCCATCTATGTCGCCAAGTCCGTAAATATCAGGGTCAGAAACACCTTGAGAAAGAGCCTTTGGGTATCCGGATTTCCTTACATCGGCCCAGCCTTCAAAGCCGTCTGTATATGATGCAATCCATCTTTGTATTGCAATTTTCTCGAGATTTTCTTCGTCTGATCCGTTGAGTTGTGCTAAATCAGCATTAGCGATATAATCACTACCGTCAACATTATAAAGTGCCATTGCCGCTTCTATACCTTTAGTAAATAATTCCTGTGCATTACCTGCACCAAAACCTCTCACAGCTGCTTCAGCTCTCAAGAAATATGTTTCTGCTGCGGTCATGATAATCTCAGGAGCGATATTATTGTCATCAGGATCTAATCCGATTACATATAAATCGGGAGATGAGAAAAATTCCCATTTTGCCATTGATTTTATACCGGATCCTAATCGTGTTGGTTGTCCTACATAATAAGTATTCTCAGGAATACTGATATTGAAAATAGTGTCTCCTACATTTTCAACTGTATATTCAACTTTCGCTTCGTCGAACAAAGATTTTATAAAATCCAATCTTTTTGGAAATTTATTGTAAGCTTCTTCATTGTCTTTTGCTAAAGGTCTCTTCAAAGATATATCCCCTCCGGGTATAGGGTCAGCATATTTTTCCAATCTTGGATCATTGTAGTCTCTAAGATAATTAATCATAGTTTGACTTACTTTCCATTTGGATCCTTTTCCACCGAATCTATGCCAAATATCAGCATATGAACTACTATTCCATTGGCTAATAGCATTATCTTTTTCTAAGATAGCTCCAAAATCTTCCATGAATTGTCCTGAACTCAAACATTCGTTAATTGCTGTTTCAGCAAAATCAGCTCCGGGAGCACCATATGCTCTTAAGGCAATTCTAAGTTTTGCGGAATTAGCAAATTTTTTCCATTTCTGAAGATCTCCTCCAAATATAACATCATTTGAACCCAAATCGTCAACTCCTGTTCCTGTAGCTGTTGCATCACCTATCGTAGCCATAGCTTCATTCAATTCATTGATAATACCTTGATAGATATCTTTTTGAGTATCAAACTTAGGTAATTTGATATCGGGATCTCCTGCTTCACTATAAGGTACTTCTCCAAAGACATCAGTATATTGTTGATAATATAAAGCTTCTAGGATTTTTCCTACTGCTTCCATTAGAGGGTTCTCAAAATCTCCTCCTTGTTGAGTTAATTTCAAAAATGTGTTGATTACACCAAAGTATCCGCCATATAGTCCCCAAGTAGCTCCTGTATAACCACCGTGAAATTTATATCCAAGTTCATCATTCCACCAAGAACCGCTATTTCCAAAGCAAAAATATCCTGCGTATCTATCTGCATGTATCAAATTGGCTCTCCAATATGTATATCTGCCTGAAGCGTAAAGTCTGTATTCTGCCTTTGTAAGGAAATATCTTGCACTCGCTTCATCAGGCAAAATGGCATTCGGATTTTTATTTATCTCATTAAAGTCTTTTGTACAGCTGGTAATAGTTCCGGCAAATACCAAGAAGACTAATAAATATTTTAATATATTATTTTTCATTTTTTTGTTTTTATGATTAATTAAAATTTAACTCTTAAATTAACACCTAAGCTTTTGGTTGAAGGTAGATTGTAGAACAATACACCTTGTGCAAAATTACTGGTACTGTATGTTGATTCAGGGTCAAAGTTTTCTAAAGCGTTCTTGAAAAACATTAAGTTTCTTCCTACCAATCCTATTGATACGCCTTTTATTCCTGTTTTAGAGAATAATGATGATGGCATCTTATATGTCAAAGATACTTCTCTCAATCTAATATTTGTTTGATCGTAAATATACTCTGAAGCAGCTCCACTGATTGATCCAAAATATTCTTGAATAGGAATATTTACAGTGTTCTTTTCCCAGACAGGTTCTTCCTCTGTTCCTGTATTTACAACTCCATCAACGACAATCCCCTCTTCTCTTCCTGCCAATGTTCTTTCGCTTACTCCTGAAGCATCAAGTCCCGCATCTGTACCTGAATACAGTTGACCGCCAATTCTTGCATCAATCAAGAATTTGAATGCAAGGTTTTTGTAATTGATAACATTGAACATACCGCCTGTCCAATCGGGTTGATAATTACCCAAATAAACTTTTTTACCGGTTCTTTGTGGATGTCCTGTCGCATCAACAACCAATTGTCCTGCGTCATTTCTCATTAACTCTGTTCCGTAAATATCACCGAAATGACCTTCGACTTTCTTTCCGTCAATCTCTGTTCCGTCAACTGTAGCTTGAACTACTAAATTTCCAGAATTGGTTGTTGTAAATACAAAATTGTCAACTCCTTCTATCAATTTAATAAGTCTGTTATCGTTTTTAGCAAAGTTAAAAGAAATATCCCAAGTTAAATCACTTGTTTTTACAGGTACAAAACCAACCACAGCTTCAATACCTTTATTAGTCATCTCACCGACATTGGTAAGCTCTCTTGAGTATCCTGAAGCCGGAGGTACGGGAACTGTTGTAATCAAGTCATTTGTTTTAATGCTGTAATATGTCAAATCAAGATAAAATCTATTATCAAACATTTTGGTTTCATATCCGATTTCAAAAGATTTTGTCTGTTCCGGTTTAAGATTGGGGTTTAACCTTGTTGAACTTGTTGACAATGTTGTTCTTCCCAAATATCCTTCGCCATCCAAGAAAAATGAATTTGTCAATTTATAAGGACCGGTATCACTACCAACCTTAGCATAACTAAATCTCAACTTTGAATAATTCAAAGCATTTACATTTAATAATTCACTCAATAAAAATGATAAACTAACTGAGGGATAGAAATAAGATCTATTGCTTTCGGGTAGTGTTGAAGACCAATCATTTCTTCCTGTTATATCCAAATAGGCGAAATTCTTATATCCGAATTGTGAAGAGAAATAAAGAGAATTAATTCTTTTTTCTCCTTGTGGATTATAAAAAGGATATCTTTTATCAGGCTTGGTACTTGTGACTGTAGCTTTTGTTGGAATTCTAAAGCTGCTTGCGTTTATTCCTTGAGATGAAAATGTTCTTCTCATCATATTACCACCAAAATTAAAATCAAAATCAAGATCTGATGTAAATTTTGTGTTATACATAGCTAAAAAGTCCATATTGCTTTCCGCTGTTTTATGATCGCTAAAATTGATTCCTCCTGTTGGATAGAACCAATGTCCATATGCGCTTACTCTTTCAATATTTTGATCTATATTATCAAGACCGATTCTACCCATGATAGAGAAATGATCGGAAAACTTGTAAGTCAATTTTGTAAAACCTTGTATTCTGTTTCTTCTATCGTCATTTCTATCACTATACAATATCCAATAAGGATTACTTCCCAATGAATTGTATGATCTTGAAGAGTAATCATCATTTTGATAATCCTTTAGATCGGCAATAGGTATATTACGTGGGATACCATAAACATATGCCATAATACCTTCTGTTCCTTGATCAGGTCTGTTTTTACCATTTTGGATGAAATATGTAACTTTAGCATCCAATGACAACTTATCAGTTAAATTAGCTCCTGCTCTCAAATTGAAATTATGTCTTTGCAATCCGGAGTTCTCCAATATGGAATTAGCTTTTGTGTTGGTGTATGAAAAACGGAAAGTACCAAAACTATTACCTCCATCAAATGCTAAAGTATTGATAAAATTACTTCCTGTTCTAAAAAAGTTTTTAATATTATTAGGAGCAGCAGTATATTTTTTCTTTTCTCCTGTCCAGTAAAGTCTCTCACTTCCGTCCATTTTTGGTCCCCAAGAGCCACTATGTGTCTTGTATGTTTCCAAGTCATCATCTATTTGACCCAAAGATCCCATTCCATACTTATTTTGGTATTTTGGCAATAACATTGGAGTTTCCATAGTGTAGTAAGTTGAATATGTTACTCCTAATCCTTTACCTCCTGTACCTTTCTTAGTTGTGATCAAAATAACACCGTTTGCAGCTCTTGAACCGTACAAGGCAGCAGCGTTTGGACCTTTCAATACAGATACACTTTCGATATCATCAGGATTGATATCAGAGATACCCGTTCCATAATCTGTCCTTTTGTAATTAGCTGTTCCGCTACCATTGGCTGAACCAAATCCGGAGTTGTCAACAGGAACTCCATCAACGACATATAAGGGCTGGTTGTTTCCTGACAAAGAGTTATTTCCCCTAATAATAACTCTGGATCCACTACCCGGACCTGCGGAAGATTTTGTGATATTGACTCCCGCTACTCTTCCTGCTAATTGGTTAACAATGTTGGTTTCTTTAGCATCGTTGATGTCATCGCTTTTCAATTCGGTCATAGCATAACCGATAGCCTTTTTCTCTCTTGAAATACCCAAGGCCGTAACAACTACTTCGTTAAGTTTAGTACCGCTTAAAAGTTGAACAACAACATTATTTTGACCGTTTAAAGCCAAAACAAAATCATCATATCCGACAAAAGATATCTTCAATGATGTACTTGGAGATTTTACTTTGATTGAGAAATTGCCATCCAAATCCGTAATAGTACCGTTGCCGGTTTCTACGTCGATAACACTTGCTCCAATTAAAGCTTCTCCTGTATCTGCATCTTTAACATTGCCGTGAATGGTCTGTGCAGATAGACTTGTGCCTATAAATAATAAAAATAAGAAAAGAATTGAATTTAAAACTCTTCTTACTGTTATTTTAGGCAGATCCGTAAAATAAAAGTTTCGTTTCATAAATGCGTTTTTTTGTTAAGTAAAAATTTTTTTGTTAAATAATAATCAGGTCACAAAAGTACATTGTGACTTTAATTGCTAATATTAAAATCTGAATAGATACGCTCGAGGAATAATATAAAGATAATTGAATAAATACAATTATCGCCCAAATATATAAATAATTTTGCACGCGCACAATTTTTTTCAAAAATAATTATTTATTATTACAACTTTAATTATTTTATTATTATTTATACCTTTGTTCCGATGAAAAACGTGACTATAAAAGATATTGCTAAATTGGCCGGGGTTTCAAGGGGTACAGTTGACAGGGTTATCAATAATCGTGGCAATGTTTCTAAAATGGTTGAAGAGAAAGTTATCAGAATAGCAAATGAGCTTGGTTATGAGAAAAATATAATTGCGAGTAGGCTGGCTTCTACCAAGGTTTACAAGATTGCTGTTGTTTTACCCAGTCCTGAGTCTGATTTATTTTGGGCTATACCCAAAGAGGGGATTTTATCAGCTTTGAATTTGGTGAAATACTACAGAATCAAAGTAGAGTTTTTGGAATACAATATTTCAAGTTCCGAGGAATTTTCCTTTCAAGTCACTAAGGCTATTAAGTGCAAACCCGATGCTATTCTTATGGCTCCACTCTTTCTAAAAGAATCAGAAGAGCTAATCAATACCGGTGAACAGGAAAAAATTCCCTTTCTTACCATCAATTCAGAATTAAACCATAACAATATTCTTTCCTATACCGGGCAAAGTTCATATCACAGCGGGTATCTTGCCGGAAAATTATTTGATATAAATCTTCAGCACGATGATGAGGTCATAGTTCTGAATTTGGCACATGAGATATCCAATGCACCGCATTATACGGATAAAGTAAAGGGATTGATAGACTATTTCAAAGAGCATAAGACCAAGCATATCAATGTCAGTTGGTATGAATTTGATGATTTTTTGAATGGCGAGGTTTTATTAAAGAGATTTAAAGAAACTCAAAAAAAACATCCTGAGATGAAAGGTATTTTCTTCACAAACTCAAGAGCTTACAGATTATTGGATTTATTGGAAAAGGAAGAAATAGAAAAATACAAAATCATCGGGTTTGATATGATTGAACAGAATCTAAAATATCTTAAAAACGGAATAATTGATTTTATCATTAATCAAAATCCTTTCAATCAAGGATATAACGGGCTAATGAATTTTGTCAATCATTTTATCCATAATAAGGAAATAAAAAAACAGGAATACCTACCTTTAGATATAGTAGTTAAGGAAAATGTGGATTTTTATTATAAATAATTTTAGTAAAAAATATCACAAAATTTGATTTTACACTTTTAATACAATACCTTTGTACCTGATATATGAGTATTAAGAAGTACATATTATCGTTGTTAATGGGAATTTTTATCTTTGCTACTTTGGTGGATATAAGCAAGGTTGCTATTGCATATTCTATATATTATTACCAATATAACCAATCGAAAGAAGCTTGTTATAACGAAAAACCCGATATGTTTAATAGCGGACAATTATTTCTAAAAGCACTAATCAAGAGAGTAAATGATATATGCCCTAATCACAAGCCTAAACCTCCTAAGGTTGAGAGTAGTAATATGATTTTGTATGTCAACAGACTGACTGTATTGGAAAATAAAGATATTTTTGTCAAATTAAAAAATCGTTTTATCTATAGTTTTGATTATAAGTTTTTGAATCAAAATGATTTTTTCCATCCTCCTATCTTCAATTCTTAGATTTGCAAAGGATAGGTATGTTCAAATCAATTGGGTTTTCTTTATAACAATATTTTGTTGAGCACACTAAGTGTTGATTTCTGAGTAACCGTTTGGTTTGAAGATATATCTGTTTCTACCGAGATTATCTTTATAACTTTTAGGAGTTACATCTATAGTTTAGCTTATTTTTTTCAGTACTGATAATCCGGTGAAAAAATATATCGATTTGATATCTTATCTTTTGTTTGGGTGCATTTCATTTTTTTGCATTCCGGCTTGATTCTCTTTAACCCAATTCTTTGGGGAGGAGTCAGAGGCTGAAGATTAGAAAAGCAAAAAAATGGAATGTGTCCTTTGTTTTTAATTATTTTTTCAAGCTTTTAATTTTTATATTATTCTTAAAAGATATCTGAGTATATCATTGATTTTATTGTATTTAACCGTATTGTTTATTCCACTCAATCCGGTAATACACTATGTATTGCATAAAAAATATTATGCTGAAGTTCTTTGTCAGAACAAGGATAAACCTATGATGCATTGCAATGGTAAATGCCATCTTAAAAAAGAAATAAAAGCACAGAATAACGACCAGAACCCTAATAAGCCTGTTCCAATTCCCCAAAACCTAAAAGAAATATTTCCTATTATTTTGGATATTAATTCAAACTCCAATTTCAGTTTTTATTTTATAAGACATTTAGGGTCGGTTTATTTACTACCCTTTGTTAATGATGTATTTTTGGACATTCCAACACCTCCTCCCGAATTATAAAGATAAATAGTGTCTGTATGAAAGCAGACACTAGATAATAATAGGCTGTCCAAAAGCTTATTTTATAGAAATCATTTTTTAGATTTTTTGGACAGCTTTTTCAAGTAATTATAAAAACAATAATATGAAACAGATATTAATTTTTCTGTTTGTATTGGTGTTTAGTGTTGTTTCATCGTCAGGACAGTCTATAACGGGAAAAGTTATTGACAACATCGATAATGAACCGGTGATAAATGCAGTAGTTAAGTCTATTGAAACCGGTACAATTGCTATCACTGATATAAATGGAAAATTCAAAATAAAAGTCGCTGAAAATAGTTCATTGGAGATTAGCCATATTTCCTACAAAACAATCAAAGTTTCAGCGAAACAAGGACTTCTGATAAAGTTAAATCCAAAACAAATCGGATTGGATGAGATAGTGGTAAAATCACATCCTCTGGATGATATCTCACATTCTGTAGTGATAACGGATAAAATTAAAAAAGGAAGTCAGCCTAGGAATCTGGCAGATCTTTTTAATGATATAACGGGTTTTAGCCTTCAAAAAAGAAGTTCAATGGCTACCGAACCATCATTCAGATCATTCAAATATGAAGAGATGAATATAAAATACGATGGTAGTGCAAAAATAGTGCATGCATGTCCTAATAGAATGGATCCTATCACAGCTCATGTAATACCTGAAGAGGTACAAAAGATTGAGATTGTAAAAGGTCCTTACACAGTGAGATACGGACAAAGATTTGGGGCAACTGTAAATATGCTTACAAAGCCTTCTATTCCGAGCAAACCTGGTTTTCATACCAATATCGAAAGTGGATACGAGTCCAATGGTGGCAATCTGGTCGGTAGAGCACAACTGCAGTATGCTGCTAATAAATACGATATAACCTTAAATGGTGAACATCGTGATTTTGGCAATTATATTGATGGAAATGGTTCAATTGTACCTTCTTCATTCAAAACACAGAGTTATTCGGTTAAATTGGGAGTAAACCCATCAACAAGCCAAAGATTGCAAATGGATTTTAGAGCCAAATACGGTTCGGATATAATGCATGCAGGCTTACCAATGGATTCTCCAAAAGACAATAGCAAAATGCTCAGTTTGGATTATAAGGCAGAAAAAGTGTCAAAATTGATAAATAGCATACTGTTCAAAGCTTATTATTCGGATGTAGATCATCTTATGGACAATAAACTTCGTCCAAGTTTTAATTTCAAGTACGGTAGAACTCCAGTAACATCAAATACCTTGGGAGGAAAATTGGAATTTGGTTTGACCCCATCTACAAAATGGATGATATTTGCCGGTTTTGACGCTGATGTTATCAAAAGAGACGGACATAAATATGTGACCATAAACAAGAATCCTGCGGGAGTACCATTGAATAAGCCGGTGGAAAAGCAATTCAGCGTTTGGCAAGATGCTACAACTCAGGACTACGGTGTATTTTTTGAATCAAATTATATGTTGGCTTCAAATTTGACGGCAAATGCCGGTATTAGAGCTGATTATAATTTGGCACATGCCGAAATCCCTGATAAAGCTTTTGCACAGTTGTATGGAGGGGACATAAAAGATATAGATGAAGTAAATATCGGTGGAAATATTTCCTTAAAATATTCAAAAAACGATTTGCAGATACAACTTGCTTATGGTCGAGGTACCAGATCGGCAAGTATGGTAGAGAGGTATATCAATAGATTTTCTATCGGTGTTGATTCCAGAGATTATATTGGAAATCCGTATTTGAAACCGGAAGTAAATAATCAAATCGATCTATCTGTCAATAAGTATTTCCATAAGTTTTCTATCGGTGGTAATGTCTTTTATTCTTTGATGCAAAACTATATTACAGCTAGAATCAACTCTTATTTTATGGTTGGTGAAAATACCGGAGGTTGTGGATCAGGACCAATAAGAGCTCCTAAGCAGTTTTGGAATGTAGATGCATATCAATATGGATTTGAAGGGTTTTTTAAGTATAATATTACAAGTAATTTGTTATTTTCAAGTGATTTTGCTTATACTTATGCCCAAAATACCACATACAAAGAGCCATTAGCGCAGATTGCACCATTGGTAAGTCATATCGGCGTAAAATGGGAGAAATCCGCTTATTGGCTTGATCTGCGTACAAGGATTGTAGGAACACAAGATAGATATTCCAAATCTTTTGATGAAAGCGAAACTCCCGGATTTTCAATTTTGGATTTTAGAGCCGGTGTTAAAGTGTTAAAAGGTTTAACCATTGGTGGAGCTGCTTTGAATATACTAGATAAAGCCTATTACAATCACTTAAATTTTTCTTATATAAATTCGGATAAAAATCAAGGTAGGATTTTAGAGCCGGGCAGAAATTTTAGTGTTTATGTTAAATACAAATTGTAAAAACAAAAATTATGAAAAAAATAAATATAATATTTTTAACAATAATCATTGGATTATTTTTTATTACAGGATGTGGAGATGAGAATACTCTTCCTGTCGATACTCACGAAGATGCTTATGTTGACGCTATTGTCAAAAAAGTGAATGCAAATGGAAATGCAAAGTACAAAATGATGTTTTTTGCAGGTGGAGTAGAGATTGCAGAAGAAGGTTCCACCGTAACAACTCCCGAAGGCAAAACTTTTGAATTGAAACAATTTTGGGCAGGTCCGGGTAAAGTAACCAATGGGGATGATCCTCTTACTCCCAGTAAACCATCTACAGGAGAGTATACATTCAAATTGAAATTTAATGATGGTTATGAAAAAGAGTTGAAAGATGTTATTACTGACGTTGAAGTAGGATTGGTCAAGGATTTGGTTGTAACTCACGAAGAGGGAAGTGATGATATTTCTGCAACATGGACAGGTGGAGAAAATGCAGATTTAATCTGTTTGAAATTGACAGAATTGGATATTGCAAACACCAAGCCCTTGTTCAAAATAGCCGGAATGCCAAAAGACAAAAAGGCTTATTCATTTGATATCGGCACAAATGCTAAACCGGGATGGATGCGAAGTCCAAGTGAATTGGTAAGAGGGACTCAATATTGGTTGGTAGTTTCAGCTAAAAAAGTAGAAGAAGGTGCTAAAGTATCAGGTGCCAGTCAGGATTTTGAACAAAATAGTTGCGTAAAAGTCAAGATAAAGTGGTAGTGGAAAGTTTCTCTCCTTTTCCGTTTTTATCCTCAACCCCCGACCCCTTCTCCTTTTATTGAGTTTGTACTATTTTTGAATGTCATTTAAAAGGAGAAGGGGAGAGGGAGGGTGTTAAGTCACTAGGATTAAATATTAGCATTTCTTAGGGTAATCACTGGGGTTTTTCTATCACTATCTTTAAAATTTTCTCCAAAAATACAAATATGGATATTGCCATTCAGGTCTTGCTTTGTACTGTATCCAATTACAAATATCAAAGTAATTTTTATAATCTATACGATATATAACTGTATCTGTTGTATTAGGATTTTCTTTTAAAAATTCTTCAAATTGGGCTTCCATCATTTCTACCCCTCTACCTTTCCCTGGAATTGCATCAAAAGAAAATTCGTTATTTTTTGTGCGGAATCTTATTATGTCAGCATCAATAATTATTAAATCATTACAACAATTAATAAAGACATATGCCGTAGTGATGAATGTTAAAAGCATTGTTAAAAGAATAATTAGTAAGGTTTTCATATTAATTGCAATTTGTTTTAGGAGCATTTCCATTGTCTCCATTCCCATTATTTAAAAGTTTTATATCTTCACCCAAATCACCGGGGTTACTTGCTTTTCCTAAAGTACGTCCTTTCCATTCCAATGAACTTTCTGTATCATTTACCCCAAGTCCAATAGAATTTGCTATATTTATTCCATAGTCAGTACAATTATAATTATTTAAATCATAATTATTTAAACTTTCTACCTTAGAATTGTTAAGGGCGTTATTAAAATCATCGCATGATAGATTTAATGTTACACTTGATGTATATTTATGATCAGAGTCATCTCCTATTTTTGATGGGACAATAAGGTTATTGTTGTTTACTGCCACAACAGGATAAAAGCCAAAAGTAATAGTTTTATCTTCTCCACTATAATTGGTTGAAAAAGAAATAAATGTATGACCAGCGTAAAGATTCCCCAATACTGGCGATCCTGAATATGGTTTTCTTGAGTCATCAATTGGTTGATCAGAATATAAAGTAAAAGTAAAATATGCTCCATTATCAACGCTGCTACAATCAATATAATTTCCGCTTTCATCTGGTTCTCCAAAACAATTACTAAATACACTATTTAGGTTAATGGATTTAACACCAGGTTCTTTAAAAGAAGTATTATTAAATATAATGTCCAAAG
This sequence comes from Saprospiraceae bacterium, assembly GCA_027008645.1. GTDB lineage: Bacteria > Bacteroidota > Bacteroidia > Chitinophagales > Saprospiraceae > JADJGA01. The sequence continues at coordinate 1,417 of JALVEE010000252.1, read as the reverse complement.
CCTCCTCCTCGAATTTCTCTTGATCATCATCTCCACAAGAAACATTGGAATTATATAATATTTCATCTTTCTGCTCTTGTGTCAGATCTAGGTTATAATTGCTTATAAAAGTATTTAGATTATCAGTACACAGCTTTTCTTTTTCTTTTTTCAATAATTTTTCTAATTTTTTAATAAAATCTGACATCTTCATTATAGAATCACAAGCACCATTTGCATTATTTATATCTTTAATAAGTTCTTGTATTGCTTTTAAAACAGCTTGGTGAACAGGATTATCTATATCGTATTCTAAATCATTTTGCTGTTTGACTTGATTATAAATGGAATTAGCCAAATCTCCATCGGATGAAAGTATGGCATTAACAAGAGCCTCCGCCGTATTATTGCCCCACACAGATAATAACTCATCAGCCGATAGGTTAAGAAATTCTTGAAATTCAAACATTGGATTAAAACTAGCATTTATTCCAGGATCAACTTCTTCATCACAAGAATCAAAGGGGCCATTGTTACGTGTTATTTCGGAAACAATGTCCTTTAAAGTTTTCTTATGTACATCTTCACTACTTCCACCAGTCGAATTGTTATTACCGTTTTTGTTAATTTTAATTACTGTATCATTATTATCATTTTCATCATCCCCGTCATCACATATTATTGTAATTGATGTTGGTGTTTCTGTGCAATCACAATCCGGAAATACCTCTTGAGCGGATTCACAACCAGTGATTAACCCATCACAATCTCTTGGATGGGCACACTTATCATCAGACCAACCATCTGGACATGCTGCGTAGCATCCGATTGTTGGTAGATTATGATTTATTCCTGTTCCGCCACTTCCTTCTCCTTCTTCTTCACCGCCACCTACACGTTCGTCCTTATCGTTTCCAAAAAGATATTTCCAAAAATCATCAGTATCCCAAAACCAAATTCCATCTCCTCCTCTAAATTCTAATTCATTTGAGTTTTGATTGAAATATTTAATGTTTGTATGTGAATAATAACGACCAACCGGTAAATTATTTTTAATAAGAATTTCATTAGCTGTATATCCATCATTAGTAATTTGATAAATTTTACCTGTAAATGATTCAGGATTATTTAGATTAGTTCTTTCGTAACCAATTAATCCTAATGCAGCATCATTATTATCATTGATGAAAAACGCAAGCTTATAATTAGATTCATCAACACCTGTAAAAGTTGGAAAAAGCATCAATCTGTAATTAGTTTTAACAATCACTTCTCCCGTTTTCCATGAGGGAACGAAACTTTTCCATATATTCATCAACGGACCTTTATCCTCCTCAGGTGTACTTGCAACATTTTGTATTTGCAGATAAAACAATTGTTTAGCAATAGCGATTTCTTCCTGTGTAGGTTGTTCATTTGTTACAGATCTTGTAGAAAT